>NZ_JBQQBQ010000058.1:0-56626 GCF_052245915.1 Nonomuraea sp. 10N515B | reverse complement strand
GGTACGGCTTGCGCTCGCTCACCCGGCTATCCCAGCACAGGGCAGCCCGCCGACGGGCGGTAACGCTACAAATCCATCCGATCACACTGCGACATCATGGACTTCGCCTCGCGTAACGCCCTCTGAGACCTCGTCGGCCCCGGCGCGCGCGGCCAGCCGTACGGCGTCGTCCAGCAGGAGCTCGCTCGATCCGACCTGGATCAGCAGGGGCGGCAGCCCGGTGAGGTCGGCGAAGATCGGGCTCGCCTCGGGCGCCGACCGGTCACTGCCGGCGACGTACTGATCGAAGTACCACTCGAGATCGGCAGGGGTGAAGATGGGGTCGACCCCGTCCTTGGACCGCATGCTCGCGCCGCTGAGGGTGAGATCGACCGCCGGCGAGAACAGGACCGCCGCCGCCGGCATCGGCAGGCCCAGCTCCCGGGCTCGCATCATGGTGACGACGGCCAGGGCGGCCCCGGCTGAATCGCCCGCGATCATCAGCCGCTGGGGGTCGGTGCCGGCGTCCAGCAGCTCGCGGTAGGCCGCCAGGCAGTCATCGGACGCGGCCGGGAACGAATGCTCTGGCGCCAGCCGGTAGTCGAGCGAGACTGCCCGGCCGTCGAGGTGCTGCAGCAGCGCGACGGTGAGGTGGGCGGTGACACGCGGCGACCCGACCACGAAGCCGCCGCCGTGGAGATACAGCAGCACGTCCTCGCCTGTCGTGCCGGGCGCCTCGATCCGCAGCTCCAGTGCTGGCCGCCCGCCGAGTGTGGTCGTCGATGAAGCGACATTCGGGGGTAAGGGCCTGGTGAGCATGGCCGCGAACTGCTCGCGCTGTTCGGCAAGGTTTCGCATCTGGTCCTCCAGGAAATTAGTCAAGCGACCTGACAGTCAGGTGACTTTACCACGCCTGCTGATATCGTCAAGCTGCCTGACGAAATCGTATGGAAGGGAGGCCGCACGGCGATGACGAGGCGATCCCGAACGCGCGAGCAGCAAGACGAGCCCAACGTGCCCCTCCCCACCCTGCTCACGCAGGCCAAGGACATCGCGCTCGGGCGACTTCACCAGCGGCTGGCCGACGAAGGGTTCGAGGGGATCCGGTACGTGCACGGCTCCGTCTTCCGGTTCATCGACGCCGAAGGCTCGCGGCTGACCACGCTCGCCGAACGCTCCGGGCTCACCAAGCAGGCGATCAGCGAACTGGTCGGCGAACTGGAGGATCAGGGTTACGTCGAGCGCGTGCCCGACGCGGTCGACCGCCGCGCCAAGATCATCCGCCTCACCGACCAGGGCACGATGGCCCAGGTCGCAGCGGCCCGGATCCTCGCCGACATCGAGCAACGGTGGTCGCGGCATCTCGGCGCGGACCAGGTCACCGTGCTGCGGCGCGCCTTGGAAGAGGTCATCGCTCTCGAACGCGGTTAGCACTCCGACCCTTCACCCGGAGTCGCGCAGGGGATCGGCAGTGACGTGGCACTGCCGATCCCGATCGATCGCCGCGAGTTAAATCGTCGTGCTGATACGGAACCGAGCGGTCTCCTCCTCCACGTTCCAGCGTTGGAATCCGCACTTTTCGAGCACGCGGACAGAGGCAGGGTTGGTCAGCTCCACGCCGGCGGACACGGTGTGGACCCCTGGCGCGGAAAGGGCGAACTCCACCATCGCCCGAGTGGCCTCGGTCGCGTAGCCGCGGCTGCGGCGGGAGTCGACGATGCCGTATCCGATTTCGAGAACGCCGTCGCTGGGCGGCCAGAACAGGCCTGTCGAGCCGATCACCAGACCGGTCCGCCGTTCGATGATCAGGCGCTGTCCGAACTCGCCCAGCGCGTCGTCCGGGTGTTCGGAGATGAAGCCGGCGATGACGCGGTCGCCTTCGGCGGGGAAGTCATCGGCCCAATGCGCCGACCTGGTGTCGTTGAGAACGGCGGTGACCTCGTCCGCCGACCATGGCCGCAGGATGAGGCGGTCGGTAGTGAGGCCGGAATCGGTCGATGAGATGAATGAAGACATGAGAGAGCTCCTGGTCGTAGGGAGACGACCCGGACCGCGCTCTAACTTCGCGCGGGCCGGACGAGGGCATGCTGAACAGGGCTGCTGGCAGCCATATTCATCAGCCTCCTGACATCCGGCGTTTGCGTGTCTCTCACGCGAAGGAAGAAGCTTACCTCGCACCTCTGATCGTCACCGGGGATTGCAAAGAGAGGGCTCGCGCGCGCGAGACTCGTCGGATACAGGATGGGGCGGTGCCTGGCTACCGCCACGTCGGCCCGCGGGCGCAGGTCGACCGAGGACTACTCCGACCAGGACCAGCGACAGCCCACACAGTTGCTGGACCGTCAGCACCTCTCCGGCGACCGCGGTGCCCAGCAGCACGCCCGTAACGGGGTTGAGCAGTCCGATCAGACCCACTGTCCCCGCAGGCAAGCGCCGGAGCCCGGCGAACCAGGCGGCGAAGGCCAGCGCGGTGGCGACCAGGGCGACGTAGCCGAATGCGAGGAGTGCGGGTGTGGAGAGCGCAGGCGGAGGGCCCTCCACAACTGCGGCGACCGGGAGCAGGAACAGACCTCCGGCGGTGAGCTGCCAGGCGGTCGAGGCGAGGACATCGGCACCGGCGCTCCATCGCTTGGCCAGGATGTGGCCGAAGGACGAAACCAGCACGGCGGCGACCGAGGCGAGGACTCCTGGCACGCTCACGCCTCCTACTCCCGTGAGCAGCATGAGACACACCCCGGCGAGCCCGATCAGGGCGCCGGCGAGGTGCGCGATGCTGGGCCGTTCGGACACCAGGGACCAGGCAATGAGCATCATCGTCAGCGGGGACACCGCCATGACGGTCGAGGCGACGCTCGTCGGAAGCAACTGAGAGGCGGCGTAGACGAGGACGAAGAACACGCTCACGTTGAGCAGCCCGAGCACGGCGGATCGCCACCACCACGCGCCGCGTGGCCGCTGCCTGCACAAGGCCAGCAGAACGAGGCCGGCGGGCAGCGCCCGCAGAGCTGCTCCCTGCAGCGGGCGGTCTGCGGGGAGGAACTCGTGGGTGACGAAGTAGTTGGCCCCCCAGGCCACCGGCGCGACCGCGGTCAGTGCCACCCAGCGCACATTAGCTTCCATGGAAGACAATATAACTTCCCCGGAAGCTATATTGGTGTCCATGGAACATCGGCAACCGCTGGACCGCGTGGCCCGCATCCAGGCCGACTGGCGCCGCGAACGTCCCGACGTCGACGTCTCCCCGCAGGGAGTGATCGGCCGACTGCACCGCCTGGCCGACCAGCTCACCGAGAGACTCTGCCTCGTCTACGGCCGTTACGGTCTCAGCGAGGGAGAATTCGACGTCCTGTGCGCCCTGCGCCGCGCCGGTGAGCCCTACGAACGGGCCCCCGGCGAGCTCGCCGCGCACACCATGGTCACCACCGGCGCGATGACGAAGAGGATCGACCGCCTGGAGCGAGCCGGACTCGTCACCCGCCGTCGTTCCCAGGGCGACCAGCGTGGCCGGATCGTCGCCCTCACCAGACCTGGGCGCGAACTGATCGACCGAGCCTTCACCGAGCACATGCGCAACGAACGCGACCTGCTGGATCTGCTGACGCCCACAGAGGCCGAGACGCTCGAAACACTGCTCACGACCTGGCTCTCCCGCATGGAGCATCCGCACTCTCCCAGCAGCGGGTGATGCGCCCTTCAGCTGGGTGTCAGGCGCCAGGTGCGCGTAGCGCTGGGCCACCTGGTGCCCGGCCCGGCTTGCCGCGCAGCCGTACACCCGTGTTTGGTAGGTGGGGCAGAGCGCGGGGAAGCGCTTGCGGATGCTCGGCCTCACCGGAGAAGCACCGTACGATGACACATCATGCCGTCGGGAGGGTAGGGGTCCGTGTCCGATGACCGCGCATGGCACCGGGATCCCCGCGGAGGTGCGCACCACCGGCGGGCGCCAGGTGCGAGCGGTTCGCCCCACGCTGCCAGGGCGGTGTCCCGCCATGATCGGACAGGCTGGTGGGTGGCCGGGGCGTTGGCCCTCACGTTCACGGTCGCGGTCGCGGCCACGCTCTACGTGGTGACCGGGCGTGAGAGCGCGCCGACGTCGGCGAAGGCTCCGTCGGAGGCGCCGGCGGGGTGGCGGCTGGTCTGGGCGGACGAGTTCGACGGTCCTGCCGGGCCGCCGGATCCGGCGAAGTGGAATCTGGTCGACGACCATCTCGGCTACAACAACGAGCTGGAGTACTACACGCCGCGCAACGCGGTCGTGGACGGCCAGGGCCGGCTGGTCATCACCGCCCGGTCCGACGACGCGGGCGCCCACGCCTGCAGCCCCCGCGTGTGCGCGGCCACCTCCGCCCGGTTGTTCACGGCGGGGAAGTTCGTCCAGCGCTACGGGCGGATCGAGGCCCGCATCAAGTTGCCCACAGGTCAGGGCATGTGGCCGGCCTTCTGGGCGCGGCGCTCTCCCCAGGGCAGCGGGCGCGGGGAGATCGACATCATGGAGCACCTCGGACGCGAGCCCGACACGGTCCACGGCAACCTGCACGGGGAAAAGGGCTACGACGCGCTCAACTCCTACCGGCTGCCCGACGGGGGCAGGTTCGCCGACGACTTCCACACCTTTGCCGCCGACTGGTATCCCGACCGCATCTCCTTCCTGGTGGACGGGCAGGTCTACGCCACCGAGCACAAGGCGGACGCCCCGCCCGGCGGCTGGGACTTCGACGTGCCCTACTACCTCCTGCTCAACCTGGCCGTCGGCGGCGACTGGCCTGGCCCGCCCGACTCGACGACCCGCTTCCCGCAGCAGCTGATCGTGGACCACGTCCGCGTGTACGCCGCCGCTACCGATCCGCCGCGCTGACCTCGGCACGCCGCCCGGGGGCGAAGGTGGCGATCAGCACGCCCACTCCCAGCAGCAGGGACAGGCCTTGCGCGAGCGTCCAGCCGAGGGCCGCGGCGGTCAGCCCGTACGGGAGCAGCGCCGCCACCAGCCCCAGCACCAGGGCCGCGTTGGTGCCGTTCATGAAGACGTACGCGCCGGTGCGGTCCCTGCTGATCAGGATCGTGTCCACCAGATAGTTCCCCGCGCCGACCAGCGCCGCCAGGGCCAGGACCCGCAGCGTCTCCGCCGCCTGTGCCGCGTAGGCGTCCCCGAACACCCGCAGGATGTACGGCGCACCGACCACGATCACCGCGACGGCGGGCACGAGCAGGCCGTAGATCCCCACCACGGCCTTGCGCAGGTACCGGCGCAGCGAGATCCGCTGCGCCTCGGCGAACAGCACCTGCGCGCTCGTCGAAGGGATGAAGTTGAGGAACGCCGCCACCTGGAAGGCGATCGCGAAGTACGCCGCCGCTTGTGGTCCCTGGACGGCCAGCACCTCCAGCGGCACGACGGTGCTCGGCAGCATGCCGAGCGCGGTCGCCAGGTAGCCGGCGGTGGAGAACGGCAGGTACCGCCGCAGCAGCTCCATCGGCCGTGCGCGGTCTGCGGCGCGGCGCAGCCGCGGCCACAGGGCCGCCCCGCCGAGCAGGCAGGCGAGCAGTGCGCCGCCGCCGTAGGCGAGGACCAGGCCGGTGAACCCGAGCGGGACCAACGGCAGCAGCGCGCCGACCTTCAGCATGGTGCCCGCCAGGTTCTTGGCCAGCAGCGCCGCGGTGCCCCGGACCGCCACCAGCCCCGCGTCCAGCGTCCCGCCCACGGCGGTGACCATCACCAGGGCGGTGACCAGCGTGATCGTCCCCGGCTGCCGGATCAGCTCCGGACCGCCGGGCAGCAGCGGCGCCAGGATCAGCAGCGACAGCAGGGCGAGCACACCGCCGATCGCGCCGACGGCGGTCACGGCGATCGCCGCCAGCCGGCGCGGGTCGTCGGCTTTGACGAGATGGCGCAGCAGCGTGGTGGGCAGGCCGAGGGCGGCGACGGTGGAAAGCAGGTTGACGCTCGCGGTCACGGCGGTCAGCCAGCCGACGGCCTCGACCGGGTAGTTGCGCGCCGCCAGCGTGAAGAACGCGAAGCCGCCGACCGCGAGCAGCACCGTGTTCGCCAGCAGCAGGAAGGTCCCGCGGACCAGGACGTTGCGGAACAGCGAGTGGACACGCTCCCGCATCTGCCCACCTGCGGCCTCGAGGCCCACGCGCTCCCCCATCCGATCGAGGCGCACGCGTTCCCCCGTCTGCCCGCCCCGATCCCGCAACACGGTGGCGTAGCCGTTGCGGGTCGCGCGGGCGATCTCGGTCCAGCCGAGGCCGTTCACGTGCTCCAGCGCCGCTGCCGACATCGCCGCCAGCGTCGCCGCGTCCCAGCCCGCCGCCGCCCGCAGGGCCGCGGTTAGCCCGGTGACGCCGCTGCGGTAACCGGCCAGGGCTGCGGTCGGCAGCCCCGCCAGGGCGGGCAGCGCGGGGACGATCAGTGGCCTGCCGTGGGCGAGGGCGAGCAGCGCGCTGCCGCTGGTGGTGATCTCGCGGAACGGCAGCACGACGACGTCGCCCTCGGCGAACAGCCCGGCGACGTCCTCGTCGCGCACCCGCCCGAGCCGCACGTCAACACGATCGTCCGCGGCGGCCGACGCCTTCAGCCGGGCCGCGAGCGCCGCGTCCGGGCACGATCCGGCGATGACGAGGCGCACGTCCAGCCCGCCGGGCAGCGCAGTGAAGGCCGCAAGCAGGTCCTCGACCCCCTTGTACGGCTCGATCCGCCCGAAGAACAGGAACGTGCGGGGCCCGCCCGACCGGCCCGGCGGCGGCAGCGGTGGCGCCGGGAAGGGGCCGTGCGGGATCACGGCGGCCCTGGACGGTGCCGCGTCCAGGGCCGCCAGCCGGTGCAGCGCCGTCGAGTGGTGGGCGATCACGAGGTCGCAGTGCCGTACGAGAGTGCGCCGGGCGGCGGCGTCGTCGGCGAAGACCGGCCGGTGCGGCAGCACGTTGTGCGCGGTCCACACCAGCCGCAGGCCGAGCAGCCGCACGACGCCGAGGACGCCGGCGAACCACAGCTGCGCCGGTCGCCGCATCCAGGCCCCGCCCGGCAGCGCGAACTTCCACACCCAGTGCAGGTGCACGATCCGGGCCCCGGCCAGCCGCCAGAGGGCCAGCTCGGCGGGCAGCAGCAGGAGGTTGAGCGTGTGGGAGCAGGTCAGCTCACCCAGGTAGTGGACGCGGACGCCGGTCCGGCGTAACTCGCCGTGCAGCAGGTCCTGGTACGGGTTGCTGTCGCGGGGGAAGACCAGCACCTTCATCGGCCGGCGCGACCCCGGGGAGCGGCGAGTTCGGCGAGCACGCCCGCGCCATACGCCAGGTGGTCGGCGAGGACCCGCACCGGACCGTTGTGCCGGTTGCGCCAGGCCGGCACCAGCAGCAGCGCCGGGTAGAGCGGGAACCACAGGGTCAGCGGCAGGCCGAGCAGGAAGAGGGGATACGCCACGACCATCGGCTCCCGGCGCAGCAGGTGCGCACGGCGGCCCCGGTGCTTGAGGTAGAGCCGGGCGCGGGCCTTGCCATAGACGTACGAGCGGCGGAGCTGCCGCCGGCGGTCCCCCCACTCGTGGGTGACGACCGCATCCTCAGCGCTGCGGATGCGGTGCCCGGTGTCCTGGACCCGCCAGCTGAAGTCGACGTCGGAGCCGTACCCGAACGTCTCGTCGAAGCCGGCGACCTCGTCGAAAACCTCCCGGCGCACCGCGAGGTTGCCGGTGCCGCACTCCGGGAGGTAACGGGCGGCGGCGCGGCGCCGGGCGTCGGCGTCGTAGAGGCTGCCGTGCCCCTCGGGGCCGGTGACCAGCCCCGACACGACGCTCTCGCCCTCGTCGAGGATCGGTGTGACGAGGCGGCGCAGCCAGTCGCCCTGAGGGAGGCAGCCCGCGTCGGTGAACACGACGATCTCGCCCTTGGCGGCGCGCACGCCGGCGTTGCGCTGGTGCGGGATGGTCACGCGCACGCCCGGCGGCGGGGTGAAGGCGGTCCACCGCACGTGCGGGTGGGCGGCGGCGATGGCGTCGAGCCGGCTTTCTGAGGCGTCCACGACGATGATCTCGTACGGCAGGCCGGCGGACTCGGCCGCGCCGGTGACGCCGTCGAGGGTGCCGTCCAGCGCGGGCTCGTCCTTGCTGATGATGACGATAGAGATCATCGGTGGAAGACCTTCGTGACTCCGCTCGTGTAGACGAGATCGTAGTGCGCCTCGATGAAGCCGGTCGGGAACGCGTACAGGGCGAGCTGGTTGTCGAACAGCGACCTGGCGCGGCCGACGGCGGTGTTGGTCCAGCTCGCGTACACCCAGGCCCGCCGGTCCAGGGTCAGGGGGGTGATGTCGGTCTGGATCCGCCGCCCCGGCCCGAGCTCGGCGAACAACCGCAGCTGCGCGTACCGGTCGGCGTAGAGGCGGTCGGGCGAGCCGCGTGCCGCCTCTTCGAGCCAGCGCGCCCCCGCCAGCTCGGCCTCGTACGTGCAGAACCGCTCGCAGTCCTCGCCGCGCGCCGAGAGGTTGGTCGCCCGGTCCCCGCCGAGCAGCACGTTGTCCAGGCCGCTGCCGGTCACGAAGGTGACGACGACGGCCGCTCCCGCCAGCCCATACACGGTCCGGCGGAGAGGGGCGGGGAATTTGGCCGCCGAGACGCGGTGCAGCAGCCAGAACATGGCGATGGTGACGAGCGTCAGCGCCTGCAACTGGGCGCGGCTCTGGTTGTACGCGGCCGCGAGGGTGCTGGAGAAGCGCAGCAGCACCAGGGCGGCCAGCATCGGCACGGCCAGCACGCCGATCCGCCGGACCAGCCACGACGAGCGGCGGCGCAGGGCCATGACCAGGGCGCCGATCAGGCCGAGCAGGTTCGCCAGCTGCTGGACCAGCAGCACGCCGAGGTCGACCGACGCGCTCACCGCCGGCGCGATCTTCGGGGGGACCGGCACCCCCGCGTCCCCGAGCGCCCATCGGGCATCGTCCGCGTCGGTGGCAGGCGTCACGGTGGCCTTGGGCGGACGGTATTTGGGCACCACCCGCTTGGCGTAGAGGTACGTCGGGATGCGGGTGACGTCGGTGCCCCGCAGGTAGGCGGACAGCAGCGTCCCGGCGCTCTCGGCGCCGGGCAGCAGCCGCAGCCCCTCAGAGCTCAGCGCGGTGCGGAACTCGCCGATGTTGGCCGTCGACCGGGTGATCGGAACGTACCAGAGCACCCCGGCGAGCAGCCCGGGCAGCAGCGCCGCCACGACCGCCCGCGGCGCGATCCGCGGCCGCCGCAGCGCCCACAGCGCCGCCTGCAGGACCAGCGCCCCGCCGAGCATCACAGCCGTGAAGTACGCGGTCGTGTAGTGCGAGACCACGATGCCCGCCCCGAACAGGCACAACAACGCGCTCTTGGGGAAATGCCGCAGCCGGGCGTCGAGCAGGGCCCCGCACAGCGCGGCGAACAGCAGCATGGCGATCTCCTGCCGGGCCAGCGCCGGGAACTGCTGGGACAGCGCGCCCTGCGCCGTCACGAACGCGGCGGCGGCGAACGCCCACTGGCCCGGCAGGAAGCGCCTGGCGAGGTGGAAGATCCCGACGGGGAACATCGCGAAGATCGCCGGGTAGACGACCTTGAGCACCAGCAGCACCGGCAGCCCGGTCAGCGCGTGCAGCTCGGCGGGCAGAACGGTGATGCTGAGCATCGCCCCGTACGCGTCGGGGTGCGGGCCGGTCACCCAGATCCCCGAGATCGCCGTCTCCTGGGCCACGGCGTACTCGGAGGCGATGTCGAACCCGTAGACCAGCTCACCGCGGAGCGCGTACGACCACATCATGGCCAGCGAGACGGCGTACAGCAGCACGGCCGGCCGGCCGGTCCCGAGCCGCCCGGCCCGGACGATCCCGAAGGCCAGCACAAGCACGCAGCCGGCGACGGCCGCGATCGCCACTTCGGGGCCGTACCCGTGGTTGAGCCGCAGCGCCCCCGCCGCGGCGAGCAGCGGCAGCAGCAACGGCAGCGACAACCACCCGGCGGAGGGCAGAGCCCGCCACGGGACGGCCGTGTCCTGCGGCGCCTTCACCCCGGCGAGGAACAGCCCCAGGCAGACCAGGATGAGCCCGGCGAGCAGCGGCCCGGCCCGGAGCGGCGCTCCGGGGTCCGAGCCGGGGCCGAACACCGCATCGAGGACGGCGCCGTCGACCAGCGGCACGAGCAGGGTGACCGCGAGGCCGGACACCATGAGCACGATCAGCGACGCGGCCGGCACGTACAACGGGAACGCCGCCACCCGGTGGCCCGGCACCCGCAATGCCCGCAGCAGCAGGCACCCGGGCACGATCAGCAGCAGCGGCACGAGCAACAGCTGGGCCGCCCACAGCTGGCGCACCTGGGTCAACCCGACGATCAGGACGAGGGCCGCGCCGTACAGCACCAAACGCCTGTCCTGCTCGCGGACGGTCACGTGCTCTGCCCTCCGCCCCGGCCGGTCCTGTCCTCGGCGAACATGCGGCGGAAGGCCCACAGACCGTGCAGGAAGCCGATATTCTCGCACGCTTCCTGGGCGAGCCGGAGGTACGGGTCGGCGAGCGCCTCGATCCTGCCCGTCACCGCGTTCCGCAGCCCCACCGGGTAGAGCAGCAGTGGTAGCAGCATGGGCGCGACCGCGACCACCGGCCAACGGACGGCCGCGAGGGCGAGGCCCGCGACGAGCACCGGCCACGGGAACACCGTCGGCCGGACCGCGGGCCACTTGAGGTACTGCATCGCGGCGCCCCGCCCGTACGCCAGGCTGCGGCGCAGCATTCCGCGCACCGTGGGTGTGTAGCGGTGCGCGACCGGCGCGTCGGGGACGAAGACCAGCCGCCCCGGCCGGTCCCGTCGGAGCCTGCGGGACAGGTCCTCTTCCTCAGCCGCGTACCGGAACCTGGTGTCGAACCCGCCCGCGGCCAGCAGCCGCTCCCGCTCGAACGACATGTTGCCGCCGCTGAAGGCGTAGACGTCCCGCCGCCCGCGGGCCGCCTCGGTCGTCGCCCACTGCCGCCGCAGGTACAACCACAGCCGGTACGGCAGCGCCGTGCTGACGGTGAGCTCCAGCTCCAGCGGCTCGTGCCGGTTGTTGCGTTCGAGGAACCGCGGCAGGAAGCCGTCCCCGGTCACGGGCACGATGGGGCCGCCCACCCCGGCGACACCCTCTTGGGCGTAGCCGCCCAGCAGCAGCTCGGCCCAGCGGGGGCCGGGCTCGCAGTCGTCGTCGAGGAAGGCCACGACCTGCCCCTTCGCGGCCCGCAATCCGGTGTCGCGGGCCGCCGCCGCACCGCGGTTCGTCTCGTGGCCGATGACCGTAACCCCGTGGCCGCGCGCGACGTCCCCTGTCCCGTCCAGGGACGCGTCGTCGACGACGATGATCTCCAGGTCGGCGTGGGCGGTCTGGGCCGCCAGCGCGTCGAGGGTCCGCCCGAGGCGGGTCGCGCCGTTGTAGGAGCAGATGACGACGGACAGGCTAGGGGGCATCGGGACGGTTCCCGGGGATGCGGGCGAGCGGGCTGCGAACGGACTCGTACACGGCGATCGTCCGCGTTGTGACCGTGCTCAAGTCGGTGCTCAGGTCGGTATCCGGCGGGCGCGCGACGCCGCCTCCCTCCGGACCGGTCGCGAGAAGGTCGGCGATCGCCGCGGCCAGCCGGTCAGGGGCGCCAGGCGGGACCGCCCACGGGGAGCCCTCGAACAGCTCGGCCAGCCCGCCCACGGTGGTCGCGATCACCGGTACGCCGAAGGCGCGGGCCAGGTTGGCCACCCCGCTCTGCTCAGCGTCGCGGTACGGCAGCACGACGGCCTCCGCCGCGGCGAACCAGGCCGCGATGTCGCCGTCGGGCACATAACCGGTGGACACCAGCCGGTCGCGCAGCCCGTGCCGGCGCGCCAGGCGGCGCACCATCGCCTGGTGCAGGTGGTCGCGTGCCTCGAACACCCGGAACGGGCCGTGCCGCCGCCGTACCGCGCCGGCGACCACGACCCGCACGGCGCCCAGCGTCGCGGGCGGCAGCGTCGCGATTGCCCGCACCAGGTCGTCGAGCCCCTTGCTGACGTGGATGTGGCCGAAGGCCAGGAGCAGGCGGTCGTCACCCAGCCCGAAGCGGGCCCGCAGGCCGGCGGCGGTGCCGGTCGCGGGCGGCGGCGGCGCGGAGAAGTGCGGGACCACCGTGGCGTTGCCGTCCAGCCCGAGAGCGCCGAGCGTGTCCCGCGCCGCCCGCGTGTGCACGATGAGCCGGTCGCAGCCCCGCGCGAGGTGCCGATACAGCGCCCTCCCCGGCCCGCGCAGCAGCGCCGTGTCGCGGTTGACCTCGTGCAGTGTGGCCACCGCCGGGACCCCGGGGCCGGCCAGCCAGCGCGCCACGGCCAAGGTACGAGCCCCGAACGCGGGCACCGCGAACTGCACGTGCACCACGTCCGGCCGGAACCGGGCCACGGCCGCACGCAGCGGCGCCACCCCACCGCCCAGCGCGCCGATGACCTCCTCAGGTGCATCGGGATGCGGACGGGCGGCGACCACCGCGACCTCGTGGCCGCGTTCGCGCACGGCGTGGGCGAGCACGTGGGTGTAGGTCCCGATGCCGTCGCGGGCCGGCGGGTAAGGGCTGACGTAGAGGATCCTCACGGCAGCATCGCCTTCACCACGTGGGAGGCGATCGAATCCAGGGCGTACTCGCCGACCCACGGCTCCGCCGGCGCATCGTCCGCGGGCCCGTCGAGGGCGTCGGCCAAGGCTGCGGCGAACGCGTCCAGCGTGTGCTCGCAGACGATCCCCCGCCGGCTGCGCCGCACTAGATGCTGGGCCAGGTTGTCCCTGGCCGAGGTGGTCACCACTGGCACGCCGCAGGCGATCGCCTCCAGCACGGCGATGCCGAACCCCTCCCTGGTGGACGGGAAGGCGAACACCCGGCCCGCCTTGACCAGCGAGTACACGTCTTTCTGCTCGCTGACGTCGTGCCGGAACTCCACGGCGTGCGCGATGCCGAGCCGTTCGGCCTCCTCGCGCAGCGTGTCGCGTTCCGGGCCGTCGCCGATGATCCGGCAGGTGACCGCGCGGCCGCGCTCCCGCAACCGGGCGATGGCGGCGAGCAGCAGGTCCAGGCCCTTGTGCCGCATCAGCCTGCTCACCACGACCAGGTCGGTGCGCTGCTCGTGCGGCGCTGCCTGGTTCACCCCGTCGAGGTCGACCCCGTTGGGTGCGATCGTGATCGGGGCCTGCTCGCCGAGCTCAGCCCGCAGCCGCCGCGCCGTCTCCGGGGAGACGGCGATGATGCGATCGGGCGCCCGCATCGCCAGTCGCTCGATCCACCACGCCGGCCGCCAGCCCGCGCGCATGCTGTAGCGCCAGTATTCGGGGCCCCACACCTCGTGCCAGGTCGCGATCAGCGGTTTGCGGCGCAGAGTGGCGACCAGGCGCAGCGGCAACAGGTGCAGGAACGGGATCTGGTCGACGTTGAGCACGTCGAACCGATGCCGCAGCAGCCGGAGGCAGGCCACCGCGAAGACCAGCGCCTGCCAGGTGGAGCGGACACCGTGCCGGTACATCGGCAGCAGCGGGGAGATCGCGCGGAAGGTGACGCCGCCCTCGGTGCGCACCCGGGGACCGTGCCACCAGCGCATGGTGAATACGTGGAGGTCGGCGTGCGGCGTGAAGTGCTCGTACAACTCGTGGTAGCGGATCTCCCTGCCACCGAAGCTGTACGGGTGGATGGCATCGGTGACGAGTGCCACCACGGGCCGTCTGGGCACGCGCCTACCCCTCGTCGATGTCCGCGGAGCAGGCGGCGCGGAACGCGATGGCCTCGCCGCCTTCCAACAGGACTCCGAGAGTGATCGGGCCGGGCTCGCACAGCGCCTTCGTGGGCGGCGTGATCGTCACCGGCTGACCATCGGCCAGGGTCACCCGCCCGCTGGCGACGGTGCGGGTCCTGCCGGACTCGGTCAGGCGTACCGACCAGCCGTACTCGCGCTGCCGCCCGGTGACGTTGCGGATGGTGAAGGAGGGCGGGACCAGGAACGACGTGGCGGGCACCCGGGCCGGCAGCGCCTGGGGGGCGGCGAACGCCAGCTCGGTGTACCCGGCGGGCGCGCCGGCCAGCCCGGCCGTGAGGAGCAGGTGGCGCCCCTGCTCGGTCTGCGCGCCGAGCGCGGCCACGACGACCGCGCCGAGCAGGGCAGCAGTCGTTAAAGAGGTGAAACGGGGAAATAATCGCGTCATTTACGGCGTAACTTCACCATGATGCCAATGGGATGGTTGATCCTAATGGCACGGAAGAGGCTGGGGCCCCAAAATGGCGGGCGCAACGGCACAAACGTTATTAAGGACCGTTCCAACCGGATATTTCGGTAAATTTCGGCACTACTGCGAAGGGTGTGCTCAGCGCTGGCGGTACACCCGTACCCAGTCGACGACCATTCGCGCCGGGAAGCGCGTCGCGGTGGTCGGGTTTCCCACCCAGCTACCACCCACCTGCAGGTTGAGGATCAAGTAGAAGGGCTCGTCGAACGGCCAGCCGGGATAGCGCGGGTATTGGGCGTACGGCGTGCCGTCCACCCACCAGGTGATGCTCTGGGGCGTCCAGTCGACGCCGTACACGTGGAAACCGGCGTCCAGCCGCTCCGGCAGGGTGATCTGGCCACCGCCCTTGCGGCCCTTGGAGTGGGTGTAGGCCCTGACGAGATGGGTCTCGTGGCCGCGGTTCTCCATGATGTCGATCTCGCCGTACGTCGTGGAGCCCGAGCGGTCGGCGTCGCTGCGCTTGAGCCAGAACGCCGGCCACAGCCCCTTGCCGAGCGGAAGCTTGATGCGCGCGGTGAACCGCCCGTACGCCTGGTCGAAGGTCTTCCTGGTCTCCAGCCGGGCGGAGCTGTAGTCGCACGGGCCGTACCAGCAGGCCGGCCGGTCCGCGGCCTGCGTCCGTTGCCCGGAGATGACCAGGCGGCCGGAGCCGTCCTGCACCGCGTTCGCAGGGCTGTAGTAGTGCAGCGCCTTCCGGTTGGACCAGCTCGTGCCGGACAGGGCGGTCCAGTTGGCGGGCCGGCCCCGCCCGTTGAACTCGTCGGACCAGCTCAGTTTCCAGGAGGCCTCGGGCAGCGCCAGCGGCGGAGGCTCGATCGACTGCGCCGGGGGCGGCGTCGTCCCCCCGTTACGAGCCGTGTCCGAAGGCGTCTCACCGATGGTGCGCACCCCTGCCGCGCTGGCCGCGACCACGGTGGCGCAGATCGCTGCGGCGAGGATCCAGGTGCGGAAACGGGCCGGGCCGTCAGCCGCCGTCATCGGGCCGGCTCGCGCTCGGACTTCGTTTCGTGGCGCTTCCCATAAATAATGACTTCCGGCGAGGGGCTCCGTCCTGGCCGGGACAATACCAAAGGGAGAGGCTGCGGTGACCGGAGGTGGTTGGAGGAGCGAGACGGGCGATCCCGACGGTTCGCCCGAGCAGGTGAACGAGCGGCTCTCCCAGCCGTCACCGCCACCGGACGAACGGATGTCCCAGCCGTCGTCACCACACGACGAACGGCTCTCCCAGCCCTCGTTACCGCCGGTCGAACGGCTCTCCCAGCCCTCGTCACCCCCGATCGAACGCTTCTCGCAGCCCTCGTCACCGTTCTCTCAGCCGTTCTCTCAACCGTCGTTGCCGTCGCTACCGTCAGTGCCACCGACCACTGAGCTGACCGACCCCGATGTCGGCTACCCGGCGACGGACCCGATGCCTCCGGGCCGGCAGAAGCGCTTCCGTTCGCTGCTGATCGGCGGCGCCTCCGTCACGTTCGCGATCGTCGTGGCGGGCGGTGTGCTGGTGGCCTCTCGCCATAGCGACGAGCCGGCGGCCGCGGAGCTGGCCGGCAGCCTGTTCGCGGCGGGTCCGGCCGGCAGTGGCGACGGCCAGCAGCTGGAGCTCAATGGGGTCGCCGCCATGGGCGCCACGGTGGTGATCGCGGGCGGCGAGGACGCCGACTCCGGCTATCGGACCGAGTTCTTCCTGTCCAAGGACGCCGGCCGCAGCTTCGCCCGCGCCCAGGTGCGGACCGCGAAGGGCGAGCCGCCCGCCGCCGGCGAGGTCCCCCGCCACCTCGCCGCGGGCCCCGCGAGCTCCGCGAGCTCCGGCGGCTGGGTCGCGCTCGGCGATCGCGTCGGCGGCACCGTCGTCTGGACGAGCCCCGACGGCGCGGCCTGGACCCGCCAGCCCGACGCCACCGCCAGCCTCGCTTTCGGCCCGCGCGACCAGGTCGCCGACGTCGCGTGGACCGGAAACGGCTTCACCGCCGTGGGACGGACCTCGGACAAGGGCGACTTCACCGACGCCTCCCCGGTGGTGTGGCTGTCCCGCGACGGCCGGAGCTGGGAACGCCGGGCCGGCTGGCGGCTCCACCCGCCGACCGGCGGCACCCTTGCCCTCACCGACGTGGCGAGCGTCAAGAACGCCATCGTGGTCCGCGGTGAGAGCTCCATCAAGCCGTATGACATCACCTGGCGCTCGACCGACGCCGGCAACACCTGGCAGGCATTCGCCGTCCCGGGCAAGTCGCGCAAGCCGGAGCTGACCTTCGCGGCGACCGCGACGACCATGCTCGCGGTGCGCCAGGACGGCTCCCGCGCCACCACCTACACCTCGCCCGACGGCGTGCGCTGGACGACGGCGGCGAAGATCGACGTGCCGGGCTTCCGGCGCCTGTTACGGCTGACCGCCACGTCACAGGCCGCGGTCGCCGCGATCGAGACCGACAGCGGGATCCGGCTGGTCCGCAGCACGGACGGCCGCTCCTGGCAACCCGCCGGCACGACGGCCGACGGCGCTGAGGTGCGCGATGCCGCCGCGGCCGCGGACAACACCGTCGTGGTGGGCGCCGACGCGGCCCACGGGGGCACGGGCGCCCTGCTCGCGGTACGCGACAAGGCCGGGAAGGACGTCCCCGCCGGCCTCCCGAACACCACCGGGAGCGGCAAGGTCGTGGACGCGCTCGGCACGGCCGACGGCCGGGTGGTCGCGGTCGGTGGCGCCAACGGGGAGGCCGCCGTCTGGACCTCCGCGGACGGGGCCACCTGGGGGCGCATCCAGGACAAGGAGAAGGCCCTGACCGGCCAGGGGCGGCAGCGGCTGACCGGCCTCACGCCCGGCTTCGCCGGCTGGCTGGCGGTCGGGTCAAGCGGCCGGACACCCGGCCGTCCCCTGGTCGTGACCTCGGCGGACGGCGAGAGCTGGCGGCGGGCCGACGACGTGGCGGCGTTCCAGCCCGACGGCACGAACGCGCTGATCGCTCGCGGCGCCGCCGCCGGCCCGGACGGCTACGTGATCGTGGGTGAGGACGGCTTCGGCGCGGGCACCTGGTGGTCCCCGGACCTCAAGACCTGGGAACGCGGGATCCCGGCGGGCGAGGACAACCTCGTCGGCACGCCGACGACCAGACGGTGGATGCACTCCGTGACCAGCGGCATGTTCGGCTTCGTCGCCGCCGGCGGCGTGACCGACCCCAATGCCTACGGCGGCGTCTTCATCCGCCGCCCCACCGTGTGGATCTCGCCGGACGGTCGCAAGTGGTCGCTGGTACGCCTGCCGATTCCGGCCGGCGTCAACGAGGGCTGGCTGACCCACATCGCCTCCCACGACGACGTCCTGGTGACCGCCGGCACGGCCGTCACCGGCAACGGCACGGGCACGGCCGCGTTCGGGTACGCGTCGGTCGACGGCGGCCGGAGCTGGCAGCCGATCTCACTGCCGGTGGTGGCCGGTGAGCAGTCCAGCGTCACCGCCGTGGCCGCGACCCCGCAAGGCTTCGTCGTGGCCGGCACCATGGGCAGGCCCGGCGACGTGGTCATCTGGACCTCGGCGGACGGCCGCTCCTGGAAGCCGGAGCAGCCGCGCGGCATCGGCATGTCCGGCCCGGGCGACCAGCGGCTGACCGCGTTCACCACGGTGGACGGCGAGCTCATCGGCGTGGGTTCCACGGCCACCGGCCGGGGCGACGAGCCGACCGTGTGGCGGCGCCCGCTGCCCTCGGACGAGACCGCCGGCACTCCGTAGTGCGGTCTCAGCACGGAACCGGCACTCCCTAGCCCGTGCCCCACACTCCCAGCGCTGGACTGACACCTTCTAGCGCGTGCCCCACACTCTCAGCGTGGCGTCACCGGCAACCCCGGTGACGGTCGTGCCGTCCCGGCTGAACGCCACCGAGTAGACCCAGTCGGCCGGCCCGTCCAGCTCGCCGGTGCCGCGTCCGCTCGCCACGTCCCATAGCCGTACCTTGCGGTCATAGCCGCCGCTGGCCAGCGTTTTCCCGTCCGGGCTGAAGGCGACCGCGGTGGCCCAGCCCCGGTGACCGGCGAGCACGGTGCGCTCCTTGCGGGCGGCGACGTCCCACAGCCGGACGCTGCGGTCGGCGCTCGCGCTCGCCAGGGTCTTCCCGTCCGGGCTGAAGGCCACCGAGAAGACCCAGTAGCGGTGGCCGGAGAGCACGGCGGCGGCCTCGCCGGTCGCCGGATGCCAGAGCCGTACGGTCCGGTCGTGGCCGCTCGTGGCGATCGTGGCGCCGTCCGGGCTGAACGCCACCGAGTCCACCCAGTCGGTGTGGCCGGCGAGGATCGCGGTGCCGTCGCCGGTCGCGGCGTTCCACAACCGCACGGTCCGGTCGCGGCTGGCGCTGGCCACGGTCTTGCCGTCCGGGCTGAACGCCACCGACCCGACCCCTCCGGTGTGGCCGGTGAGCGTGCCCCTGCCACGCCCCGAGGGCAGGCTCCACAGCCGTACGGTCCCGTCGTCGCTCCCCGTCGCGAGCGTCTTGCCGTCCGGGCTGAACGCCACCGCGTGGACGCCCTTGGTGTGGCCGTCGAGCGAGGCGGTGACGCGGCGGGTGGCGGCGTCCCACAGCCGCACGGCCCCATTGGCGCCGCTGGTCGCGAACGTCTTCCCGTCCGGGCTGTACGCGACAGCGTAGGCGGGCTCGGGGGAGAGGGTCCGGGTCACTTCCGGCTGGATCACCGGCGTCGTGGGCCCCGGGACGACGGTGGGTCGCGTCACGACCGTGGGCGTCGCCGGCCCGGCAAGGGCGAAGTATGCGCCTGAGGCGACGGCCCCGGCGGCCACCAGCACGACGGACGCGGCGACCACGGTGCGCCGCGACTTGAGACCGGCGCGAACGCGCGGACCCACCAGCGATTCCGTCGCCGAGACCATCCCAGCATCAGGGAACGACGCCCCGCCCGAGACCAGGGGCGGACCCGAAAGCGAGGCGGGACCCGACTGCGGCGATGAACCCGGCGGGAATGGCGGAGCCCACTGCGACGACGGACCCGACGGCGACGACGGACCCGACGGCGACGACGGACCCGACGGCGACGACGGACCCGACGGCGAGGACAGACCCGACGGCGAGGACAGACCCGACGGCGAGGACGAGCCGGGCAGCGAGGACGACCCCGCGAGCGACGGGGCGCCCGTCTGGGACGCGGCACCCTCGCCACCCCTCTCCTGCGGCCGCGTCCCGACCGAGAAGAGGGATTCCTGGCCCATCGCCTCCCGCGCGGGATTGGGCACGCCGTGGCCGAGCAGGTTGAACAGCAGGTCGGTTGCCGACGGCCGGGCCGCGGGATTCTTGTCCAGGCACGCCACCACCAGTGACCGCATCGGCTCGGTGAGCCCGGTGAGGTCCGGCTCCTCGTTGAGTATGCGCTGGAAGATGACCGGGATGCTGTCGTTCCCGAACGGCGGCCGCCCGCTCGCCGCGTAGGCCATGGTGGCGGCCCAGCTGAACATGTCCGACGCCGCCGTCACCACGCCGGCGCTGAACTGCTCCGGCGCCATGTAAGCCGGCGTTCCGAGGATGTCGCTGCTCTCGGCGACCGTGGAGTCCAGAGCGCGCGCCAGCCCGAAGTCGATCACCCGGGGCCCGTCGGGACCGCAGACGACGTTGCTGGGCTTGAAGTCGCGGTGCACGATGCCGGCCTGGTGGATGGCGACCAGCGCGGTGACGGTGGCGACCGCCAGCCGCTCCAGCGCGTCGGGGTCGCGGACCCCCTGCGTGGCGATGAGCCGGCTCAGCGAGATGCCCTGGACGTACTGGCTGACCACGTACGGCTGGTCCCCGCTGGTGTCGGCGTCCAGCACCCGGGCCGTGCAGAACTGACGTACCTGCCGGGTCGCGGCGATCTCCTGGAGGAACCGCTCGCGGGCCTGGGGTTCCTCCGACAGCCGGGCGTGCAGCACCTTGATCGCGACGACCTGGCCCTCGGGCGACTCTCCGACGTAAACGGTGCCCTGGCCGCCCGCGCCCAGATAGCCCGTCAGCCGGTAAGGACCCACCTGGCGCGGGTCGGTCGGCCGCAGAGGACTGAAACTGGGCACACGTACCTTCCCCAAGAAGGATGCTCAGCAGAATGATGGCGCAGGGACGCTTACGCACGAAATCCAGCGCTAAAAGCCTACTCTCATATGGCGCACATCCGGCCTTCCGCAGCAACTCGGCCACCGGATCGTTGATCTTGACGGGTGGTGGTGATATAGGTGGATTGGTGCGATTCCAAGGTGCGGCGGTGACAGCCCGCCGGTTCCGCCGGTAGCGGTGGGACGACTCGGTGTGATTCCGGGCCACGCGGTGACACCCCGCCACCTCTCGGGCCTTGCTCACGGCCCCTGACTCCTTCGTGTGGCGAGGATCGTCCTTGCCGCTGTCGAGAGGTGGTGCCGGATGTTCACCGGGCACATTCAGGAAGTCGGAACGGTGGTGGCCGTCGACCATGCGCGTATCGCGGTCAGAGCGCCCAAGGTCAGCGCGAGCGGGCTGGGTTCGATCTGCCTGAACGGCGTCGGGCTGATGATCGCTCAGACCGGGCACGAGACGGACGTGCTGGAAGCCAGGTTGACGGGCGAGACCCGCCGCAGATCGACCCTCGACCAGATTCGGGCCGGCACGCGGGTCAACGTGGAGGCGCCGTTGGCGCTGGGCGACCCGCTGGGTGGTCACCTGGTCCAGGGCGCCGTGGATGGCGTGGGCAAGGTCGTGAGGGTCGACGACGAGGGCGGCACACGGCGGCTGTGGATCAAGCCGCCGGAGCGTTTCCTCCCGCTGGTCGTCCCTAAGGGGCAGATCGCGGTCGACGGCGTCAGCCTGACCGTCGCCGAAGTGTCGCGTGACCGTTTCTCGGTGGCGCTGATCCCCATGACGTTGGAGGCCACCACGCTGGCGGAGCTGTCGGCCGGCGATCGCGTGAACCTGGAGTCCGATCTGCTCGCCCGCCTGGTGCGGCGCTGGCCGTCGGACCCGGGGCGGGCGGTGGGCGAGGTGGTCGCGGCGCTGCCGTGGGCGGGACGGGTTTCGGGCGGGCAAGGCGTGCAGAAGGCGCTGGCGCAACTGGCGTCCGGGGGAGCCGTGGTGATCTGGGATCCCGACCGGGAGGGCGAGGGCGATGTGATATTCGCCGGGGCGGGGTTGCGGCCGGAAGCGTTCACCTTCCTGCTCACCCAGGTCTGCGGTCATCCGACCGTGCCGTGCGCGCCCGATGTCCTGGACCGTCTGGAGATCGGGCCCATCCCTGGGCCCGGTGATCGGCATGGCACCCGGCCGCATGTCCCGGTGGATCTGGCCGCAGGGACCGGTACCGGGGTGTCGACGGCCGAACGCGCCGCGACCGTACGCCGCCTGGCCCACCCGGAGTCCAGGCCGGCCGACTTCCTCCGGCCGGGGCATGTCTTCCCCCTGGCCGCACGCCCTGGAGGGCTCGCCGAGCGTGCCGGTCACACCGAGGCCACCATCGCCCTGTGCGTGGCGGCAGGGCTACCGCCCGTGGGGGTGTGCTGTGAGGTCATGAACCCCGACGGAACCATGGCCAAGGCCGCCGAACTGGAGGTGGCCGCGCTGCGCTGGGGTCTGCCGCTGCTCGACGTGGACGACCTGAGGAAGCACCTGTGATCACGGCTGGCCGCGACCTGTATGACGATCCCCGCTTCTTCGAGGGCTACCGTCGGCTCAGGGATTCGGGTGCCGGGATCAACGACGCCATCGAGATCCCGGCCATGAGCCGCATGCTCCCTCCCGTGGCGGTGGACTCCTCCCAGCGGATGCTGGCGCTGGCCACCCCGCATCCGCCATCTCCGCGCTGGCAAACCTCGACCAGCACCTTGTCGAGTACGCGATGCGACGCCTCGCAGTCGACGTCGCCACCGGACGCTGGCATGACCGTCACCGCCGCCTCCTGGCCGCCGGCACCCTCGACTTGGGCTACCGCCTCGTCACAACCACTGACCCGGCCACGCCGACCAGCCGGACAGGCGGTCTGCTGCCGAACGTGACCTGAGCGCCAAGGTAGCTCTGCGTGATGATGGTGGTGACAGTGCTCTGATCTTGCTGGTGCGGGAGGCCGGTGCGGCGCAAAGGCCGGCACAGCTGAGGCCGGCGCACTCTCGTCCGTAGTCGGAGGGAGCCGAGGCGTGGGAGGGAACGCGATGATCGCGGTCGACGTGATGGACAGCATCGGGGTCGTACGACTGGCCCATGGCAAGGTCAACGCCCTGGATCTGGAGCTGTGCCGGACGATCGAGCAGACAATGCGCGATCTGGACGACCAGCGGGGACCCGTGCGGGCCGTGGTGGTGACCGGAGTCGGACGGGTATTTTCGGCGGGCGTCGACCTCAAACGCGTCATGGACGGCGGCGCCGCGTACGTGGCGGAGTTCCTGCCCGCGCTCAGCGGTGCCTTCCGATCCGTCTTCGACCTGGGCAAACCGGTGGTCGCCGCGGTCAACGGTCACGCCATCGCCGGTGGTTGCGTGCTCGCCGCGGCCTGCGACCACCGGATCATGGCCTCCGGGAGCGGCACGATCGGGGTTCCCGAGCTACGGGTCGGGGTGCCATTCCCGCACTCGGCGCTGGAGATCATGCGATTCGCGCTGGGCCCGGTCGGCGCCCGCCGTGCGATCTTCGACGGCGCCAACTACGAGCCGGACGCGGCCCTGGCCCTGGGCCTGGTCGACGAGCTGAGCGACCCGGACGCCCTGCTGGTCCACGCGATGGCCGTTGCCGGCCGGATGGCCACCGACATCCCGGCCGACACCTTCCGCTGCACCAAGGCGCAACTCCGGCAGGAGGTGACCGAGCGGCTCGACCGTGTTACGGAGCGGGCCACCGTGGAACTGTGGACGACGGCGGCAACCGACGGCCGGATCCGGGCCTTCATGGACCGGACAGTAGGCCGCTCAGCCGACGGCACCTGAGGAGGAGACACCGCCTTGCCGATCATTGATGTCTGGGCACAACATCCGACGCGGCGCTTCATCCAACACGACATGTTCGACTCGCTGCGCAACTGGTCCGGCACCTCCCTGCCGCCCGACCAGCCGCCGCTCTCCGTCACCGTGGCAGCCATGGACGCGGCCGCCGTCGACCTGGCCCTGATCAGCGCTTGGTACGGGCCGGAAGGCGCGCTGATCTCCAACGACGAGGTGGCCGCCTTCGTCGCCGAGTCAGGCGGTCGCCTGGCCGGGGTCGCCTCCGTCGACCTGCGCAAGCCGATGGCGGCCATCCGCGAGCTCCGGCGGGCGGTCACCGAACTCGGCTTCAAGGCGTTGCGCATCGTGCCTTGGTTGTGGGAGCTGCCGCCCACCGACCGCCGCTACTATCCGCTCTACGCCGAATGCGTCGAGCTCGGCATCCCGTTCTGCACTCAGGCGGGCCACACCGGCCCATTGCGTCCCTCCGAGCCCGGCCGGCCCATCCCGTATCTCGACCAGGTGGCGCTGGACTTTCCCGAGCTGACGATCGTGGCCGGGCACATCGGCTATCCGTGGACCACCGAGATGATCGCGGTGGCAACCAAGCACCCCAACGTCTACATCGACACCTCCGCCTACACGGTTCGCCGTTATCCCGCCGAGCTGGTCGCGTACCTGAAGAGCCACGGCCGGGGCAAGGTGCTGTTCGGCACCAACTACCCGATGATCACACCGCTCAAGGCGCTGGACGAGCTGGATCAACTCGGGCTGGATGAGGAGACCTGTGCCATGTTCCTCCACGGGAACGCTCGGCGCGTGTTCCAGACCGGGTGATCAGCTCGGTGAGATCGCCGGGCTGCTCCACGACCATGTTGTGGCCCTCAGGTCAGTCCTGGGAGTCTGGACAGCTCGGCGCGGGAGGAGACGCCTAGCTTGGGGAAGGCCTTGTACAGGTGGGAGGCGACCGTGCGCGGGCTGAGGAAGAGGTGCGTGCCTCGGCGCGCCGCTTGTGGCGGCGCAGCCACTCGCCGTAGAGCAGGCGGGTGCGTGCTTGGTCGAAGGGCTGCTCGCCCTCGCCGTGCAGGGCCAGCGACGATCAACCCCAGCAGACGGCCTTGTTCACCAAGACACAACGAAAATCCAAGCGGAGGGTCACATCACCTGACAACAGGCCGCTTGGACCAGCGGCTCCGCACCGACTGTCACCCCGTCCCGCGTCCGACGCAGCTTTCGAAACGCCCCCATGGCCGGGTCCCGTACGTGGGCCGGTCAGGATTCTGGGTCCAAGGTCTTCGTCAGCTTGGTGAGTGCCTCGATGATCTGGTCCGGAGTGAGGCCGAGCACCGCGCGCTGGAAGCCGTACACCTCGGGGGCCAATGACGCAAGCAGGACCTCGACCAGCGCGTGCGGGCCCGGCGTCCCTGCGGCGACCAAGAGCGCGCGCACGTGGGCACGCCAGAAGCCGTACGCGCCGGTTTCGAAGCGGGAGCGGCCCACTTCCGTGCCGAGCACCAGGTGCCGGTGGTCCTCCAGCAGGCGCACCATGGCCGCGTAGAAAGCGGCCAACCGCTCGGCGGGCGGCGCGCCCGGGCCCAGCGGCGGCTCGCCGCGCAGCAGCCGCTCCTGCAACTCCCGCTCGTGCTCATCGAGCAGCGCGACGGCGATTGAGGCCCGGTCCGGGTAGCGGCGGTAGAGCGTACCGCGACCCACGCCGGCCTTCTTCGCGATGTCGTCCATGGTCACGTCCTGCGGCGCCTTCTCGGCGAAGAGGAGGGCGGCCGCCTCCAGGATCCTGGCGCGGTTGCGCGCTGCGTCGGCTCTCTCCATACCCGGCATTGTATCTGGACGGAGTGTCCGGTTATATTTAAGTGGACATCATGTCCACATATCTGGAGAGATTATGTTGCTGCACCTGGACGCCAGCGCCCGCCGGACGTCGTTCTCGCGACGGTTGTCCCGCGTGTACGCCGACACCTGGCGAGCGGCCAAGCCGCACGCCGGGTACGTCTACCGCGACCTCGCCGCGCAACCCGTGCCGCACATCGGCGAGGCGTGGACGGAACTGTGCGACCACATCCTGGAACAGGAGATCACCGACATCTCGCGTTACCGGGAGGCAGCCCGCACCCCCGCCCAGCGTGAGGCGTGGGCCATCGTGAAACCGCTGCTGGATGAGGTGGTGGCGGCCGAGATCATCCTGATCGGCACGCCGATGTACAACTACTCGATCCCGTCGTCGCTCAAGGCCTGGCTCGACCAGATCACCTTCCCAAAGATGTCGCTGGCCGGGCGATCTTTCGTGATCACCAGCGCGCGCGGCGGCGCTTACGGCCCGGGCACGCCACGTGAACCGTACGACCACCAGGAGCGCTACCTGCGCGACTTCTTCAAGGGTCACTTCCGTGTGGAGGACGTGACGTTCATCCACGCCGAGTTGGTCAACGCCCGTCTCGACCCGGCGCTGGCTCATCTGCGTGACCGGCACGAGGAGTCGCTGGCCGCGGCGCTCCAGGAGGCGGCCCGATGAACTGGCTGATCCTGCTGCTCGCCGGGCTCGTCGAGGTGGCCTGGTCGCAAAGCATCAAACCGACGCACAACTTCACCCGGCCGATCCCCACCGTGGTCAGCCTGGCCCTGATGGCCGCCGCCGTCTGGCTGCTGTCGCAAGCCATGAACACGCTGCCGGTCGGCACCGCGTACGCCGTCTTCACCGGTATCGGTGCCGTCGGCGCGATCACGCTCGGCATCGTCCTCAACGACGACCCCGTCTCGGTAAGCAGGATGGCGGCGCTCGCCCTGATCGTCGGCGGGATAGTGCTGGCCCGGGTCACCACCTGAACCAGTGACAGCACAGCAGAGGCAGGTTTTGGGCGCAAATGGGTGGAGAAGTCTCTCCAGATCCACACCGGAGACCTTGAGCTGGCCCGCGGCTTGTTCTGGCACCCAGCTCCCGGCACCGACCCGAGTGAGGGCGTCTTCGCGCACTACGGCTTCACCGGGACCGCGATGTGGGTGCACCGTGAGCGGGGTCGCTGGGCGGCGTTGCTAAACCAACAAGTTGTACTACAGCCGGGAGCGGGAGCCGATCACGCGGATCCGCAACGCGTTCCGCGCCCCGGCCTTCGACCGGCTGGCCCGGCTCACCGAGCTGGCTGCAGGCTGATCAGGGCTGCCTTCGCGCTATGGCAGTCGTCTGGATCCGCGCCGACCTGACCGAGGCAGAACACGGCACAGCCGTGTCCTGCCTCGGCGGAGAGCGTCGCACCGACAGCTGGACCTACTGAACCGATCACACCAGGACGAATGAGAAATCCTGTTTCGTCCTGCGGTTCAGCGGGATATCGATCTTGACTCTGCGAGCGATCTCATGACGGCTGATGCCTAATCCATGAGCGATGAGCCGTTCGGGACGGACTGGCACGGGATCGTCGAAGGTGACCGTGATCTGAACGGGCCACGGATCCTCGGGAAGGGGAGGTGCGTGGAGTTCCCAGCACCTGTCCCAATCGAGCGCGAACCGGTTGCGCCGGGCGATCATCGGGTCGAGGAGGGTGTCCACGACGAGGGAAGGCGAGTTGGCCGAGTAACCGGTCAGAAGGTCAGCGGGCAGTGAGCGGACCGGGACGCGATCGTGGACGGTGAGCTTGCTGGTCCTGCCGCAGGAAACGCAGTTGACCAGGAGCCAGACGTCGAGAAGTTTGCCGTTGGCGTTGACGCGGAACCTGCCGTCGCCGATGGCGGCGCGGCCGGAAGCGCAGTCCACGCACCGGAGGGCGAGCAGAGGCAGGCGGGTTCGCCGCACCGCCCAGGGCAGCACGATATGAGGATGTGAAGACATGATCTCTCTGAAGACCTGACGAAGAGCATGGAAAACAGAGCCGACGGCGTCGTCGGCGACCGATGCGCAGGGAAGTGTCAGGTCTAAAGAGCAGGCGGCGTCATGCGCGCGAAGTCCTCACATAGGGGTCGTTTGCCCGTGCGGGCCGATGCTCAGCTCAGGCGGGCTCGCAGGAGGCAGAACTCGTTGCCTTCGGGGTCGGCCAGGACGTGCCAGGGCTCCTCGCCGGTCTGGCCGATGTCGGCCAGGCGCGCCCCGAGCTTTAGGAGGCGTTCGAGTTCGGCGTCCTGATCGCGGTCGGTGGCGTTGACGTCGAAGTGCAGCCGCAGCCTGCCCGCCTTGGGCTCGGTAGTGGGGCTGAAGACCAGAGTCGGCTGCAATCCGCCGAACCCTTCCCGTGGTCCGATCTCCACCGCGCCTTCGTCCTCGGTGTCGAGCACGATGAAGCCCAGCACCTCGCACCAGAACGCCGCCAGCCGTTGAGGATCTCGGCAAGGGATGATCAGTTCGGAAATGCGACAAGCCATGCTCGGCACCCTACGGGCATCAACCACACGCAGCCAATCCTTAAACGGCCCAGGCCCCCGACGCACCGGGCATCCGGGAGCGGCGGTCCGGCCCGATCCGCGCCCGGGCTGCCTTGCCGTCCCCGGACCTTGATGCACGACGTCTTCCGATACCCGTTCGCCGAGGTGGCCGAGATTGTCGGTCGTACGCCGGTGGCATGCCGCAAGCTGGCCTCCTCGACCCCGACGCCACCGGAATCGCCGACGGCGGAGGCCTGGTCAGCAGCCCGGCCTGGTTCTCCAGCTAGGCGGGCCCACCACGGCGGTGCTGGCGTTCGACATCGCAGGCGACCGGATCAAGCGCATCTGGGCCGTACGCAACCCCGACAAGCTCCGCCCGTGAACGGCAGGCTGATCATCCGGGCCGATCGTGGTTCGTCGGTGAATCCAAACCGAGCACCGCCTGGACGGTTCGAGCTGTCCCTGGAGGCTGCACGCAACGCTTGCGCCCCCCAGAGGGGGCCACGAAGTGTGGCCCTCCTTCCGATCTGGAACCCCACCGAGCCCCCGCCCGTGCCCCCATGGGGGTGCTCATCGCGCAGCAGGCCCAGCGGGTACAGCGCGAGCCGTACGCCGCCGGCAGCGTCACCAATCGGTGCGGCTCAGCGGGTCCGGTAGCGCGCGTAGATCAGTCCGCTGTCGAAGGCACGCTCCTCGACCAGCTCGAGATCGAGGCGCACGCCGTCGGGGAAGAACCGCTTGCCGCCGCCGACCACGCTCGTGGTGATGAACAGGTGGTACTCGTCCACCAGGCCGGCCGCGATCGCCTGGGCCGCGAGGTTCGGGCCGTCGACGGTGAGGTCGTGATCAGCCTCGGCCTTGAGCTTGCGCACCGCGTCCGGGTCGAAGGTCCGCTCGATCCTGGTCTTCGCGCTGGACACCGACTCCAGCGTCGTGGAGTACACGATCTTCTCCGCGGCCTGCCAGTCGCGGGCGTACTGCAGGATGTGCGGCGGCTGGTCGGGCTTGGTGTGCGCGGTCTCCCAGTAGACCATCGTCTCGTACATCCGTCGGCCGTAGAGGTACGTGCCGACGGGGCGGAAGAGGTCATTGATAAAGGTATGCACCTCCCGGTCGTCGGCCCCGGTGCCGAGGTCGCCCTCCGCCGCCTCGGCGTAGCCGTCGAGCGAGGTGATCATCGAGTAGATGAGCTTTGCCATGCGTCTCCTTCGGGTACGAGCGCGTCAGTCTGCCAGCGGTCCTCCAGGCTGTGACCTCCGCACGACCCGGAACTCATCGATCGGCTGGCCGGCCGGTTCCGTCAACCGTCAGATCCCGGACGAAGCGCACCTCGGGCTGCCCGTCCAACTCCACCGACCCGGTCAACACGAACCGCCTGCGAGGGGTCGCGCAGGCTCGTCCCGTTCCGCCACGAGAGTGTCAAGCAGGTTCGTCACGAATCGTTCCCGTCTCGTGACCAACTGTGGATGCGGCACCGCTCTCGGCCGCGTCGAGCACAACTTCTTGGAGGAAACGGCCGAATACGGCCTTGGCGATGTCCAGCGCGCGGCCGAGGAGTACTGGACGGTGCTGCTGCGAAAGCCTGACAATCCCGACTTCCCCGTCATCTTCGCCCGGACCTCCCCGAGGATCTCGCGTACCTGCACGGCGAGGCCCGTCGTAGCCGGCGTCAGCCAAGATGAGAATGTCCGGGTCACCGGAGCGACACTGCCCGGCGGCCATCAGCCGTTCGACCACCTCACGCAGCTGGGTGGCGGTCACCGTGACCAGATCGTCACCGGGCGCCAGCCGGAGCGCGTCCAGCGGCGCGGTCCACGAGCTGCGGCCGGCCTCCAATGCCACCACGAACGAGTAAGGCCATCCCGGGATCATGATGTGCTGGTCCTTGCCCCGCCGCAGCATCGCGCTCTGGCTCGGCCACGCCACCACCCAGACGACCCAGGCCTATCTTCACGCTGACCTGGAACTGAAACGCCGGACCCTCGACCGCTACCAGCGTGTCAGGAAGGCTGAGCGGCGTTGATGCCGTTGACAGCCGGAGCCTCGGGCCGCTTGTTGCGTCCTATCCGACCTTGAGGGCCAGCTTCCCGACATAGTGATCGTTTAGGGCGCGATGCGCATCCTCGACTCGCTCCAACGGGAAGGTCCGGGCGACGTGGACCTCGAAGGAGCTCGCCTCGATGATCGCGTTCAGCCGATCGGTGGCGGTGCGGCTTCGATCCCCGTCGTAGTAGGACACCGTCGCGCCCGGCGACGTTACAGGCACGGGCAGGACACCGTTCGGCCAGGCGATCCGTCCCGAGTTCTTGATCGCGCGAAGAGACCGTTCGGCAGTGTCGCCTCCCACGGTGACCAGAGCCGCATCGAGCCCGCCTGGTGCGAACTCGAATGACGCAGCCAACACATCGTCTTTGCGACCGTCGATGGCGTTGTCGGCGCCCAGCCGCCGGGCCAGGGCGACACCGTCGTCACCAGAGGCCACGGCCAATACTCGGATGCCGCTGTGCCGCGCCAGCTGCACGGCCAGGTGCCCGATACCCCCGCTGGCCCCGAAGACCATGAGCGTCTCGTCCGGCCGCAGGCCGAGCAGATCGAGTCCGCTCAATGCGGTCAGGGCATCCCAGGCCATCGCGCCGGCCTGTTCGGTCGGCATCCGGTCGGGAACGCGCGCCACGAACTCCGCCTCAACGACGGCGTACTCGGCGTAGAAGCCGCCACGCGGCACCGGCATCGTCGCAGCGTAGACACGCTCGCCCACGTCGAACCGGGTGACATTGCGTCCGACCGCGGCCACCGTGCCTGCTGCGTCCCAGCCGAGGACATAGGGGAAGGTCGACGCGACGCCGAAAGCGCCGTCGTAGTCCCCCTCCCGCTCGACCGCGTCCCAGGACCCGACCCCTGCGAACTCCACCCGGATGAGGACGTCGTCGTCGCCGACCTCCGGGAGCGGTATCCGGCGCGACGAGAGTTCGCCGACTCCGCCGAACCGGTCAAGGACGACCGCGTTCATCTGCGGCACCACGATCGCGCCGCCCGCTGTGCGCTCGACTCTGCTGTCCATCGGCCATCCTTCTTTACTTGAGTGACTCAAGGGTCATTGGACCACAACTATTTGAGAGAATCAAATAACTCCACTAGGCTGGGCGCCATGGCGCTGCCGAACGGACCCGTAACCACCTCATCCGAGGCCGAGGCCGCCTTGTTCGACCTGGTCGACGTATACGACCGCGCATACGAGGCGGCCGCGGCCGAGCTGTCGCTCAGCCCGGCGCAGGCATGTGTGCTCGGGCGACTCGACGAGCGACGCGGCATGGGCGCCTTGGCCAAGGAGCTCGGCTGCGATGCCTCCAACATCACCCAGATCGTCGTGCGTCTCGAAGCGCTCGGCCTCGTGGCCCGCGAACCGAATCCCCGGGACCGCCGCGCACGACTCGTCGCGCGAACCCCCCGAGGAGACGAGATCAACCACCGGTTCGCAACAGCCTTCACTTTCGCCCGCACGGCGGTTGGACGACTCTCGCCCGACGAACAGGACCAGTTGACGGCGCTGCTGCGAAAAGCACTGGGCTGACACGCACCCGCGGCCCACCCAATCAAGGTGGATCCAACGGCTTCATGGGTGCGGACTACAGCAGTCTCTGGTTGCTCGCCGTCACGCTGCGGAGCTCGACGGTGGCATGTTCTGCGACGATGAGCATGAGCGCGCTTCTGTCTTGGCTCGTGGTGACGTTCAGGCCCGTGGGATGTCTTTGCCGGTCGGCCGGTACTCGGCCACCGGCCCAACGACCTCAAACGGGCCAAGAAGACACGACGTCGGCGGACAACCACCCCGACTTTCAGCCCGGAACGGGCATCCCCGCAGGGATATCAGAGACTGAAGCGGGTGCCGCAGGTCAGGAGCCCTCGCCGAGCCGTCGATCGAGCGAGGAGACCGCACGAACATCAGGGAACGCGGATCCCTTCCCGCTCCCGGTCCCGGCCGTGCCGATGGGCCAGACGGCCAGCATGTAGCTTTTGCCGCGTTCCCTGGCGGCCGTTGCCAGCGACAGGCGGCGGGAGCGGCCGTGCGCCCGAATGCCGTAACGGCCCGCGCCTTGGAAGGCGAGGTTGAGCTGGGGGGCCATGTCGTCGTCAATGGGGGTGAAGTCGGGCAGCTGCATGATGCCGGTGGTAGTGATGAATTCGGCCTCTTGGGAAGCCTGCCAGGTTTTAGCGGGCGCCCGAGGTGCCTCGGAGCTGAAGTTCACCCTCATGTGAGCGATGCCGTCTGCGATAGCGGAGATGGCCACAATCACGTCAGGTGCCGTGGCCACCAATCCGGCACCCTCAGTTTCAGACAAGCCGGTCGGCTGCTGGTAGGGGTTGCAGATCACGATGCGTCCTTCACGCACCCTGATCCGCCCGATCAGCACATTCGGCAGGGGAACCGGCTACTGGTCGCGCCCTTGCGCACGATGGCCGATCACGCCTTCTGGGCGGGCGGCTTGGGCAGCTTCTACTGGCTTTTCGGGCGGTCTCCTCTGTTGCAGCCGGTGACTCATCTAGCGGCCACACCGTGACGAGGAAATGCTCCAGAGGCTCTTTGGTCGTGTCTCGGCCATGGCTTCGGCCTCTGGCCTGGACCCGCAGCCGGTAGCGGCCCGCCCCGCGATGAGCCAGGTTAGAGCCTGCTGACAAAGGCTTTGGTCGCTGAGGCCGGGACAGGGATGCCCTGGTCGAGCCATCTTCGACCGATACGCCTGCGGACAGGAGCGGGCTCCTGATAGCTGAGGTGTTGTCTACGCAACTCGGCAACCAGGAGCCGTGGTTGTCTGTTTACCCGCCCGCGTCCGTGAGCGCCAGTGGTTGCGCCTCGCTGGGGTGCCGATGTCGTGACCCGGAAGCCGTCATATCCGTCGGATCTGACCGATGCCGAGTGGGCGGTGCTCGAAAGCGAGGCGCGGGCGGTGATGGCCGCGCTGGTCGCAGCCACGGGCAGGCCGATGGTGCATGCCCTGGTTCCATCGTGCTGCCGCCTGGTCGGCGGCGGGCAAGATATGCGCGTACCCCGCAAAATCGGTTGCACAGGTCGTCATGATGGTGACATGACGTGGACAGCACCCGACGTAGAGCGGGGACCTCGGTCGGACATGGCCTGTGGCGAACGCGAGATGTTGGATAACTGGTTGAAGCTCCGCCGGGTGTTCCTGCTGCGCAAATGCGCCGGCCTCACCACCGAGCAACTGAAGACCGCCTCCGTGGAGCCGTCCAACCTGACGCTGCTCGGCCTCCTGAGACATATGACGGAAGTCGAGCGCTTCTGGTTCCGGGAGAAGTTCCTGCACGAGGACCTGCCCGAGCTGCACATCACCGAGGAGTACGAAGACGGCGACTTCGACCTGGTGGCCGACGCCGACGCCAAGGCGGACTACGCCGCCTTCCTCGCGGAGACGGCTGCGTGCGACGCCGCGGTTGCGGGCATCGACCTCGACGAGCTGGCCGACGACCCCAGGGCGCCGACCGGCAAGGTCAGCCTCCGCTGGGTCTACATCCACCTCCTGGAGGAGTACGCGCAGCACACCGGGCACGCCGACCTGATCCGGGAGCGCATCGATGGGGCCACGGGAGCGTAGCGGCCCTTCCGGCATTACCCGTATCTAGGTCCTGGCCCCTCACCGACGTACCCACTGATCAGCTGAGTGGTGGTTGGCCGTAGCTCCAGAACTCGTCCGGGAAACCGGCGGAAGGAAGGCCCCAGGCCCTATCGCCAGGAGAAGCCGCTGTCCAACTTCCACGACCTGGCCGCCAACGACGCGACCACCGCCCTGATCATCAACGTGATCACCGCCGTGGGGCAGTTCCAGCGCGACTGCAGAACGAGCTGACGGCCGAGGGGATCGCCGCAGCGGAGGCCGAAGGACGCTACCGCGGCCGGGCGTCTCCCGTCAGTGACGGAAGGGCGGCCCAGGCAGAGGTGATGCGGGCCATCTCGGCGTTGGTCTCGTTCAGCCTGCGCGTGATCAGTCTGGAGACCGCGGACTGGGGGTCGACGACGACGATGTCTCCCGGCGGGGTTCTTCTCAGCAGGCCGAGCCCGGTCAGCCGGGCGAGCGTGGCCGCCATGACGCTGTCGCCGGGGATGGGGACCGCGGGCTCGCGCAGGAGCATGCGGTAGACATGCTCCTCGTAGTCGGTCAGTCCGAGACCGGCAAGGTTCATGGTGGTCCTCCAAACGACGTGTCACCAAGCTGACGCGTGCAGGTTGATGACAACCGGACGATCTAGAAACTTCCCGCACCGTGAACTAAAAATGATCACATTCTTGGGCGAACGCCCATCATCCGGAAGTTGTGATCATTTATGCGTAGCATTCTGGCTGTGGGGGCTCTTGCCCTGAGCACGATCGCAGTGGCACCGGCTCAGGCGGGAGCAACGGCCACGGTCAAAGAGCTGGTGCCAGTCTTCACCGAGGACTTCACCCCCGCCCAGCCGCTGGACGCCGGCCTGTCGGTGGCGTTGGAGCGGGCCGAGGCCAGGGCCGAGACCCGGCCCACGGAGCTGGCTCCGCCGTACGTCAGCGAGGGACGGATCGTGGCGCCGACCACGGCGGACACGACGGGAACAGGCCGGGTGCCCTATGCCGCCGCGGCCATCGCGGTGAGCACCGACACGCTCGTCGACGAGGGCGGCGACGACCCGAACATCGGCGGCACGGGCGAGGGCAAGGACGGCATCCCCGCCGAGCCCACGACCACGGCGGCCACCCAAGAAGAGGAGGAGTCGTCGGCGCAGCCCACGGCTACCGGCGTCGCCACGTACTACTATCCGACCGTCACCACGGTGAAGTACACCTACGCCGAACTCACCGCAGTCCAGGAGGAGATCCTCACTCTCGACGTCCCAGGCGCGCCAACGATGCACACGGCCTACGTCGACGCCGCGCGCAACCGGGTCGTGGTCACGGTCGCGAGCGTGGACGACGCGCTGAGACAGGCGCTGACCGATCGCTACGGCGCCGAGAAGGTCGCCATCGAGGTGAACGCGGAAGAGGTCGCCCCCGCACAGACTGCCCGCCACAACGACACGAGCCCGTTCTTCGGCGGAGCCAGGACCACCACTTCCAGCTGCACCACGGGCTTCGCCTGGAAGCACGAGGGCGTGCCATACCTCGTCACCGCCGGGCACTGCGTCAGCTTGCACCAGAACTACTACATGCCCGTGCCCCACTATGCCGTCGGCAAGGTCACCTCGGACAACTGGGACACCATCCGCGGCACCGTCAAGTTTCCCAGCCAGTCGTACTACGCCGGAGACCTGGGCCTGGTGAGGCTGGCCGGCGGCAACAACGCGGCGCCATACGTCTACACCGCGAACGCGACGTCGAACACCAGGCGGGAGGTCGCGGGGCCGTGGAGCCGCGCACCGCGGCGCGGCGACAAGTACTGCACGGGCGGCGCAACCACCGGTGAGCTGTGCGGCTGGACGGTCTCGCAGACGGGCGTCACGGTGAAGTACAGCAGCGGCGGCGTGGCCCGCAACATGGTCAAGGGCAGCAAGACCGGCAGGTGCACGGCCGCCGGCGACTCCGGCGGCCCCATCTACACGGTCAGGAGCGACGGCAAGATCGTGGCCAAGGGCATCAACAGCGGGGGCGGCGGGGGCGGCAGCAACAACTACGGCGGCACCTTCGACCCGTGCCGGGACTACTTCACCGACATCCGGCTCGCCGAGAAGGCGATGCCTGGCATCGTCAAGAAGTACTGATCGAGGGCAGGGCGGCGGCCGTCATCGGGGTGTGTAACTAATAACCCTTGAGTCTTTGTATCGCTGCGTAACGCCGGTTCCGGCGTGAAAATGCGGTGCTGACCCGCCGTACCTGAAGGGTCCGGTTTCGAGGTTCGATCGGTTTCGGCGATTGTCGTGGTGGTGCCGGATTCCTGCGTCACGATGGTCGGGCGCCGCCTGCGACGTCGAGTGAACTTGGCGCGGTAGAGCCCGTCCTTGAGTCTGACGCCGGGTACCGATCTTTCTAGGGCTGTTCCTTGTCGCTACGTGCACGCGGGCCAGATTTTCCGCTCGCCCCGGTACCCCAGCGGCGTGTCCCTTCCCCCCGATCAGGAGTGAGGCCGCGTGGGGGATGTTGAGGATGAGCCGCTGTACCTGGACCGGGTATGCGGGCTGGACGTCGCCAAGGGCCAGGTGGATGCGTGTATCCGGGTGCCCAGCGACAAGAACCCCTAGCGCCGAGCTCAGGAGTGGTTCGCTTGTCGGCCGCTCCGACGTCGGCGGATCCACCACTGCTGAGCATCGCCGATGTCGGCGATCCGGGGCGCGAACTGGTAGCCGCCTTGCGTTTTAAGGTCGCTGTCCCGTGACAGCGAGCCTTGAGCTTGGCGCAGAGGGATGCCCCGATCATGTCGCCGGTCCAAGGTGGTGAGGGATGCCGCATTTGCGGGTGCGTAGTAAGTCGCCCTCCGTGCCGGGGCTTGCACGGCGACGATCGCAACCTGTAGGTTGCCATTAATTGGCAACCTACAGGTTGCGAAGGAGAGTGAGCATGGTTTCGGACGCGATCGAACGTGTGGTGGTGCTGCGGCACCCCCATCGAGCGGGTGTGGGCCGCGCTGACCACCGCAGAAGGGCTCTCGCGGTGGTTCGGCTCGGTGGCGGAGATAGATCTGCGGCCCGGTGGGCGCGCGTACTTCCGTTGGGACGACCTCGACGAGGAATCCGTCGCCACCATCGCGGTGGTCGACCCACCACACCGTTTCGCGTTCAGGTGGGCAATCGAGGGCCTGCCGGAGGATGACGCACCCCAGACGCTTGTGGACTTCACCCTGGAACCGGTGCCGAACGGCACTCGGCTGCGCCTGGTGGAGAGCGGGTTTGCCCAGGCCGCCGACGACGTGGCCCAGTCTGCCCACAAGGCTAACAGTCAGGGATGGGACACGGAGCTCGTCGACCTGGAGACCTACCTCGATGCGACCGCCTGATGTGGAAGGGCAGGCCGTTGCGGTGTTCGCGGCGCTCACCGATCCAACGCGGCGGGCGCTGCTGGAGGAACTCGCCCGCGCCGGGCCCGCAACCGTCACTGATCTGGCACGACGGTTGCCGATCAGTCGCCAGGCGATCGCCAAGCACCTGGGCCAGCTCGCCGAAGCGGGCCTGATCAGCTCCGGCGAACCTGCCGGCCGCCGCCATCCCTACCGGTTGGAACCAGCCGCCATTCGCACGGCCCAGGTGTGGCTGGCCAGGCTCGCCAACAGGTGGGATGACCGGCTGGCCGCGCTGGAAGGTGCACTGGACGCCACTGACACGAACCAAGGGGTCACGCAACAATGAGCAAGCCTGAATTCACGGCCGGCCTGAACATCGCCATGAAGATCCCCAAGGCACAGTACGAGGCCACCGTGGCCTTCTACCGCGACACTCTGGGCTTCGACGTCAAAGAAGACGACGTCTCCTACGCTCCGACCGTCTCGAGAACTCATTCGGTGCGGTTCGGACCCAATACGCTGTGGCTCGACTGTGTCGACAACTACAGCCAGCCCGACCTGTGGCTGCAGCTCCACACCGATGACCTGGACGCGGCAGCGAGCAAACTGGCCGACATCGGCATCCACCCGTGTGACGAGGTCGAGCCCCTGGAGAACCTCGATTCCAGAACCCACTGGATCAAGAACCCAGCCGGTGTCATACATCTGCTCGCGGAGTCCGGCTGATCCCGATGTCCCGATGAGGTGAGCAGCTACCCTCGGCGATATCGCGGGGCCTGTCCAGAAAACCGTACAGTCCCGCCCTGGTGCGGGCGCGGGCGACCCTCGTGCGAGCGGGCGGGCTCTCGTACGGACGGGCCGCCCGTTGTGCGGTCGGCCCGTGCATCGCGTCGGTGGGTGGTGGTTTCGGTTTGTGCGGCGCGTCAGTGGGTGGTGGCGGCTTCGACGCGCTCCTGAGCGAGACTCCCCGTCGGTGACTGCGCCCTGGTACGGCCGAGCTCGGGCAGGAGGGACACCATCCCGAGTACGGCCAGCCCGGCGCCCAGCCAGAGGGGAGCCCGCAGCCCGAAGCCGTCGATGGCCAGCCCGCCGACCGAGGAGCCGACGATCACCCCGAGGGTGATGAAGGAGGCGTGGACGGTGTTGACCAGTGGCCCCGGGTTGCCGATGCGCTGGATGCGTACGGCCATCGCGGGGTTCATGGTCACTCCGACCAGCCCGACGCCCAGCATGGTGATCACCGTGGGGACGCTGAGGTGGGCGAACAGCGCGAAACCGGCCAGGAAGATCGCGTTGAGGATCAGCCCGGACAGCAGCACGCTGATGGTGTGCTTGTCGGCCAGGCGGCCGACGAAGTAGTTCCCGATCACGGTGGCTGCGCCGTACGCGACGAGCAGCAGGGGAACGGCCTCCGAGGAGAACCCGGTGACCTGGGTGAGGATCGGGCTGAGATAGCTGAAGGCGGCAAAAGTCGCGCCGATGATGAGGGTGCTGGTCGACAGCGCCAGCCACAGCCGGCCGTTCCTGAAGACCGCCACCTCCTGCCGGAAGTTGCCGTTGCCGCCGTCAGCACGCCCGAGCCTGGGAACGCCCATCATCGTGGCGAGCGCGGCGATGACGGTCAGGGCGCCGACGGCCCAGAAAGCGGCGCGCCAGCCGAGCTGCCCGCCGATGAGCGTGGACAGCGGCAGCCCGAGCAGGGTGCCGAGCATCAATCCGTTCAGGACGATGGCGAGGGCGCGGCCGCGTACCTCTGGGCGGCTCAGCTGGACCGCCACCGAGATGGCGACTCCGAAGAACGCCTGGGAGGCGACTCCGGTGATGAGGCGCGCGACCATCATGATCGAGTAGGAGGGCGCGAGCGCCGCGAGCACATTGCCCACCAGAAAGATTGCGAACAGCAGCATGAGCGCGGGTTTCGGGCGTATCCGTACCAGCGCGACGGTCATCAGCGGCCCGCCCGCCGACATGGCCACCGCGAAGGCGGTGATCAGATAGCCGATTTGGGAGATGGTCACGCCGAGCCCGCCTGCCATCTCGGGCATCAGGCCTCCGACGGCGAACTCGCTGGTGACCATGGCGAAGATGCCTATGGCCAGGACGTAGACGGCTCTGGGCGAGGGGAATTCCTTTTGCATCAATCGGTGTAGAACTCGGGCATGAAAAGGCAGAGGTCAGGCCAGGGCGTCCATGGCCGTGGCCGCGATGGCCTCGATGGTGGCGTCGTCGGCGCCGCCCTGAGCGGTCACCCGGATCCCGGCGATCACGGCGTTGACGAACCTGGCGAGCTCGACGGGATCGCGGGTGGAGCCGATGGTGCCGTCGCGCTGCCCGCTCTCGATGACGGTGCTCAGGTTGACGAGTCGGTACTCGGTGTTGCGATCGAGCATCAGGGCGATCTCCGGGTCGCGGCCGGCGAGCTCCATCGTGGTGTTGACGGTCAGGCAGCCGAGGCCGTAGCCGTCGCGCCTGTTCTCCGCCTCCGTCTGGAGGATCTTGGCGAACAGCGCGCGGATCCGCTCGATCGCCGGCAGCTCGTGATTGTCAAGGATCCGCAGTTGGTCGGCGGTGGTGGCGTCCATGTAGCGGGTCAACGCGCGTTTGAACAGCTCGCGCTTGTTGGTGAAGGCGTTGTACACGCTGCTGCGGTCCAGGCCGAGCGCCTCGCACAGGTCCCTGGTCGAGGTCGACTCGTAGCCGTTCGCCCAGAACGTGCGCATCGCAGTGTCCAGGACCCGGTCCTCATCGAATGATCTCGGCCTCGCCATACGAGCACGCTACTTGTTTTACACCGATCAGTGCAAATACGAGCCTCGGCCTGGGCAAGCCGGACGATCCCGGGCTCGACGCACTGGAGCAGGCCGTTCAGGCGCTCAGCGAATGCTACGGCACGCTCTTCGTGGTGGCAGCGGGCGGCGACAGCTCCGCCCCCGCCGGCCTACGGCTCGCGGAGATCCGCGAAACCGGGGCTGCGGGAGCAGATCACCGCGATCACCAACAAGGCCGATGCGTTCCACGGTTACTCCGAATGGCTGATGATCAGCGGCAAGCTCATCGGCCACAACGACCCCGACCACCAGGAACGCGTGGTCAAGTTCAACGAGGGGCGACCTCGTGCTCAACCTCCCCCACCCGAGCAAGCACCCGCGATCCGGCTCGACCTGGAACCGCGAGTGCTGTTCGCCGTGCGCACCTGGCCGGTAAGGCCATATCACTGCGGTGCCGTGATATGGCCAGGCTGTCCGCCGGCTGTTCTATGGTGGCGGCCATGGTCGACATCGAGGTGCGCAGCCGGATCCCCGGCAGATCCGGCGATGGCCTGCCGGCGGTGCTGGTACGGCTGGCCGATGAGGGCACGACATTGCGGGAGCTGATCCGGCGCACGGTCGAGGAGCAGATCCGGGAGCTGCGCGTCGACGCGGCGCGCTGCCAGCAGATCCTCGACCGTCAGTATCTGTCCGACGATGATCTCCGGACGCAGGCCGGCACCGGTGCGATCAGGATGCCGCCGCAGGCGCCGGCGGTCCCGGACGTGACTGCGGAAGTGGCTCGGGCGCATCGGGCCTTCGCCCGGGGCACGTTCGTGGTCTTCGTCGGCGGACGGCAGGTCGTCGACCTGGATGAGGAGGTCGCGCTTCGGCTCGGTGAGCCGGTCGTGTTCCTGAGGCTAGTCGCGCTGGCGGGAGGCTGATTGCGGTGGAGCGATCGTTACCAGAGATCTACATCGACATCGTCCACGAACAGCGCGAGGCGCTGTGGCGGCTGGTGGACCAGGCGCGGGTCGCGGCGAAGGCCGGCGACCTGGCGGGCCTGCGGGACACCGCCGAGGAGATCCGGCTCGGGATCAAGCAGGGCGACGACCAGACGATCGGCAACCTGGCACCGCACGTGGGCGATATCGTCGCGGAGGTTGACGAGCTCTACGACGCCAGCTTCCCGGTCGATCGGCCGGACGACATCACCGGCCTGCTGGCCGCGCCGTGGCCGACGGCTCACCGGAAAGCCCTGCTCGCTGCGTTCCTCGGGCGCGACGTCCGGCACCGGCTGCTGCTGGACGAGGTGGCGGAGCGGGCCATCGCCACTACCGACACCCACCTGCTGCGGGTGCTCATCTTCACCCCGCTGGGCACCCTGCGCCGGGAGACCGTGGCGCAGATTCTCGACACGCTGCACCGGGCCGGCGCCCTGGACGCCACCGTGGTCGAACGGGCCTTCACCGACGACCGCTACCTCGGCCACGCCATCATCGGCCACTCGCCGACCGGCGACGCGGCCAGCCCGCCGCTGGCCTGCGCGGACGCCGTACGGAAACACGTGGACGCGCTGACCTGGCGGCTCGTCTCCGCACCAGTCCCTGCCGACTGGGACGAACTGCCCAAGGTGCTGGTACCGCGCGGCCTGAGGTTCGTTCGGGCGGCGCTGGCCTGGCACGGTGACCAGCGGGTGGCCGACCACCTCGGCGTGGCGGAACTCACCGACGAGGACCGCGGCGCCCTGCTCGACCTGTTGCGGGATCGGCCGGTGGAGGAGCAGGGTCGGGCGTTCGGATGGCGGCTGCGCGCGGGTGACGCCGACGCGTTGCTACCGCTGTTCGGCCTGGCACGCGCCGCGCCGTTGCTGCGCCTGATCCGGGCGATGCCAGTGGGCGAAGCCACCCGCCAGGACCGGGCTGTCCTCCTCGCCGCGATCGAGGACGCCGGCGCGGACGCCGCCCGGCGCCTGCTGGAACTCGAACCGAACGAGCTAGTCTCCGCGGTCATGGGGTGGAACCGCGCCCAGGTGCTGAAGCGCGTCAAGCACAACGCGCTGCAGGGTATCGCCGCATTCGGGATGCTGCCTCTCGCTTCGGACGAGACGGTCCTCGACCGCTACCTGGCGTTGCGCGAGTCCGCGAAGAAGGGAGCCAAGCTCGGCCCTAACCGCAGACACAGTCACGCTGCCGCGATCGCGGTCGCCCTCGACCACCTGGCGCAGGTGGCCGGCGTTCCGGAGGCGAGCCGTCTCGAATGGGACTGCGAGGCGCGCATCGCCACCGAGACCCCCACGGAGGCGAAGGTCGGCGACTACCGGATCGCGTTGCGGTTCGACGGCGCCGACCCGACGATGACGGTCAGCCGGGCAGGCAAGGCGCTGAAGTCGGTGCCGGCCGCCGTCCGCGCCGACCCCCGCTACCAGGAGCTGCGTGAGCACCAGGAGCGACTGCGGGACCAGGCTCGCCGGATGCGGACCGGGCTGGTGGACCGGCTGGTCGCTACCGCCGGGACGCTGGCGCCGGACGAGCTGGCCCGACTGCTCTCGCTGCCTGCCGGTGCGGCGATGCTGCCCGCGCTGCTCTGGCGGGACCGAACGGGCGTGATCGACCTGCTCGACCAGGTCGACACCACCGGCCCGGTCACCGCCGTCCACCCCGTCGAACTGCACGAGCGGGGGGTGCTCGCCGAATGGCAGGCGGAGATCGTGCGGCGTCGCCTCCAGCAGCCGGTCAAGCAGGCGTTCCGGGAGTTGTATGTGCTCACTCCCGCGGAACGCGAGGCGGGCGACGTGTCGCGGCGGTTCGCCGGTCAGACGGTCAACGGCAAGGTGGCGGGCCAGTTGCTATCCGGTCGGGGCTGGTTCACCCACGGCGAGTACGACGACCACCAGGCGACCCGTGCCGTCGGCGACAACCTCATCGCCGCGCTGCGCTGCGACTTCCACGGCTACTTCGGGATGGGGAACGTCCTTGTCGGCGAGATCCGCTTCCTGACCGGCGGCCACCGTGACCCGGGCCGTTACGGCGCCCCGACCGGCTCGGGCAGCGTCGGCGGCACACCAGTGCCGCTGGTCGACGTGCCGCCAGTGGTGTTCTCCGAGGTCATGCGAGACCTGGACTTGGTGGTGTCGGTCGCCGGCACCGAGCCGGAGGCGTACCTGTCGCCGGCGCAGGCGGCGAGTCGGGCGCAGGTGCTCGCGGCGCTCATCGCCGACCTCAGGCTGGCCCGGGTCACCGTCGAGGGGCACTCGGCCGTGGTACGCGGCACCCGGGCGACCTACCGGGTGCATCTGACCAGCGGCAGCATCCACGTCGACCCGGGCGGCTACCTTTGTGTGGTGCCCGCCTCGTTCGGCGCCACGGCGCACCGGCGGCTGTTCCTGCCGTTCGCCGACGAGGACCAGATGACGAGCATCATTCTGAGCAAGGTGCTCCTGCTCGCCGAGGACGAGAAGATCAGCGACCCGTCGATCCTGACTCAGCTCGATTCCCTCACCGGCAAGGCCGCTACCTGACGTGGCCCAGCAGGAAAAATCCGCCTACTCGCTATCAGTGGCTGCACCCGCGCGGATGAGGTGCCCGTCTGAACCGCGTCGTCTCGGAAACGGATCAGGCGACGGGGGTTAGGCCCATGGTGTGCGCGACCGCGGCCGCCTCGGTACGCGAGCCGACCTCGAGCTTTTCCAGGATGTTGGCTACGTGGAATTTCACCGTGTGCTCGCTGATGTGCAGATGCTCGGCGATCTGCCGGTTGCGCCGTCCGAGCGCGAGCTGCTGCAGGACCTCCCGCTCGCGCGGGTTGAGCGCGTCAAGAGGCCCTGGCCGTGGCACTTCCAGCGAAGTGAGGGCAGCGTGACGGTCATCCGTGGTGCCCCATTGGGGACCGCGTCGAGCGTCCGCATCGGGTGGCGGGCGCAGTCGCCGGTGAGCATCGCCAGCGCCCGGTGCGGCACCACATCGGCCAGTATCCGCGACAGTGGGGCGAGCATCTCGCCAGGCGGCGCCGACAACACGGTGAATACCGAGGTGAGCAGGTAGCGGGCGTCCATGGCCTCACGCTAGGCGATACATGAAGGCACTCATCGCATCCTCGTATGCTCCTGTTGATCAGCTCTCGGTCGCCGAGGTCCCGGCATCTTCCCCCGGGCCCGGTGAGGTCTTGGTGAAGGTGGTGGCAGCGGCGCTCAACCCGCTCGACGCCAAGCTGGCCACTGGAGAACTGAAGGAGATGTTCCCCGTCCAGCACCCGTTCGTCCTCGGCATGGACGCCGTGGGGATCGTGACGGCGGTCGGCGACGCGGTCTCCGGGTTCGCCGTGGGCGACGACGTGGCCGTCTACGGGCGCGGCACCCTCGCCGAGTACGTGGTCGTCCCCGTGGGTCCAGGGCTGGTGCACCTGCCGCGCGGGCTGGACGCGGTGCGGGGGGCGGCGTTGGTCACGGTCGCCATGACAGCCGAGTGCGTCATCGCCGCCGCGGAGGTGGAACCGGACCACGACGTGCTGGTCGTCGGCGCGACCGGCGGAGTCGGCGGGCTCGCCGTCCAGTTGGCCGCTCAGGAGGGTGCCAGGGTATTCGCCACGGCCGCGCCCGCTGACACCGCCTACGCCCGCGACCTCGGTGCGCACCTGACCATCGACCACACCGGCTCCGACACCGTCGAAGAGGCGTTGCGGCTGCGCCCCGAGGGGTTCGACACCGTTATCGACCTGGTCAATGCGGGTGTCTCCTTGAGGGCCACGGCACGTGCCGTACGGCGGGGCGGGCGGCTGGTCTCGACCCTCTACGGACCTGAGACCATCGACGACCTCACACCGGTGTACGTCTACATGACCCCCGAATCCGGCGACCTGGCACGGCAGGCCGCGCGAGTGGCCGAAGGGCGACTGGCGGTCGACGTCGCCGCGACGTACCCGTTCGCCCGATCCCCTCAGGCGGTGGCCGACCTGGTCGCGGGTGTCTACACCCGCGGCAAGGTCGTGGTCACGTTCTGACTTCACCAAGGAGAGGCACGATGAGCGCAGGCAAGATCATCCTAACCGCGACCGCGCTGTTCACCGCGATCAGCCCGTTCGGGGCGGACTGGAACGAGACCCACATCCACAACCCCAACTGGCCGCCGCACGCCAAATTCCACAACGGGCAGACCATGAGCATGGGAGCGGCACTGGGACTGTCCACGCTGGCCTCGCTGTGGTTGCGGCGCACGGAGCTCTCCCATGACCGCCTGCTCGCCGCCACGACGGCGGCCTCGCTGTACTGGATCACCCAGGCGTCGGCGGTGCTCTACCCTGACGCCGACTTTTACGACCCGGAAGCGCCGAGGCTTCCCGCGAACCAGATCGTGCTGTTCGTGCTACCGATCCTCGGCCTCAACGCGGCGGGATACGCCCTGGAACGCCGCCGTCTGCGGTGAACCAGGCCGATGCTAAAGCCACAACGATCGAGACAACGGACTATCCCTGCCGAAGGGGGCAGGACGGTCCGATGTCAGCGCGCGAGAGGACACGGAGTGAAGAAGAAGACGAGCGTTGTCACGGGGGCGATCGTGGCGGCGGCCCGCGGCTGTGACGCACGCCACGCCGGCTCAGGCCGGCGCCGGTCCAGGCAGGGTCCGAACCCGTACAAGCCCCACGCGGTGTGCGGAAGCGGATACACGTTCGTCAAGCGGGTCGACATCCGGACCGCGGACGTCTACCTCATGTGGAACAGACAGAAGAACACCAACTGCGTGGTCACGCTGAAGAAGAAGGACGTCGGAACGCCAACCCCCGTGACCGTCTCGCTCCACCGGGCGGTGGACGGCAGGCCGGCCACCGGGCCTGGCCTGGGCAGCATCCAGCGGGGCTCCTTCAAGTACTACGCGGGCCCCGTCTACGTCCGCGCGACCGGGGCACTGCGGCTCGGCAATGCCTCGCACCTGGAGACGTGCGTGTTCTGGGCGGGAAGCACCAGTCATGACGTCGACCCGGGCGCGTGGATCCACTGCAACCCCCGGCCTCGCGACTAGGGCACCTTTGGTGCCGTGATTCGAAGAGCGGTCTTGAGTGTGACGTTCGGTGATGCGCTCTGGCCGACAAGGCCTACTCCTCGCGGGGAAACCGCGCCTACCTGCGCCGACGCGGCATCCAGGCGGTCATCCCGATCAAGAAGGACCAGCAAGCCAACCGTCTCCAGCAAGGTCGCAGGGGCGGGCGGCCGCCCGGCTTCGACGCCGAGCGCAACACCGCGGAGCGGTGCATCAACAAGCTCAAGGGCCACCGCGCGGTGGCCCTGCGCACCGACAAGCGCGGCGAAGGTGTTGCCGGCCGCCGCGGAGCCGCTGGCCAAGCGCGCCGAAGGTGGGGACGCGGGCGGACCGGGAGCGGTGGCGCCGGTTGGATGAGGCTGCGGCGGCTGCGGTGGTTGCTGGCGCGGAGGCTGAGGCGTGGGAGCCGGAGCCTGAGCCGGTGATGGATCCGGGGGAGGAGGCGCGGTTGCGGGCGGTGCGTCGGGCGCGGTGGGAGCGCGCGAGCCGTCGTAGCGAAGACGCCGCCGGTTAACGAACAAGCGCGACCTGGGGTAACGGTTGAGGAATCGTGACACCGCCCGCACTCAGGAAGAGATCCAATAGGGACATGAGAGCCAGACCTCCGCGACTACCAGCCCGGCAGGTTCTTGCGGCGGCAACCGCAACCAGGGCACGTCGCATGGCCAAAGCCGCAGAACCGGCTCCTCCGCCTACGCCTCCACGCCCAGAGCCCTGGGCGCGGCGGTGGATGCGCCGATTACTGTGGCTCGTCCCCTGCTGGTGGGGATCGCCGGGGCCGCTGTCGCGATCACCGACCGGTACACCAAGGCCGTGGAACAACTCGGCTCCACCAAGCTGGACGTTCGCCTGGGCGGCATCTACGCCTTGGAACGACTCGCACAAGACTCCCCGCGCGACCACCAGACCATATACGACGTGCTGGCCGCGTTCGTTCGCGAGCACGACCACAAGGGCAAGCGCGGCGTCAACCTTAAGGAACTGCCCCCGGCACTCGCCACTGACATACAAGCCGCATTGACTGTCATCGGCCGTCGAAACGTCGCCCTAGATACGCGTGCGCCCAACCTGGTCCAGTCCCGTATTGCTAGGGCGGACCTGCGCAAATTGAACCTGGCTGACGGGGACCTTTATGACACGCACCTTGCCAGCGCAGACCTGCGCAGCGCGAACCTGAATGGTGCGAATCTGAAGGTTGCGAACCTGACTAACGCGGACCTGACAGGCGCCTCCCTCATTGGCGCGGACCTGCGCAGCGCGAAACTGGTTGACGCAGAACTGGCCGACGCGGACCTGCGGGGCGCCTTCCTGGCCGGCTTGGACCTGAGCGGCACGCACCTGGCTGGCGCGGACCTGCGCGGCGCGGACCTGAGGGGCGTACTGGGAGTCGACGAAATACGGAAGGAGGCTCGGGTTGATGAGACCACGAAATTCTGATCGCATCTGGGCACCTAGGGCCTGATCGACATGTCAGCGACGCGGCGTGGTACTCGGATCTCCGGTCGGCGAGCCGGTCCTTTCATCGCACGCGGGTCGCCATCGCACGTATCAACGCCGGCCGCGTCGGCCTGGTCGGTGGAAGCCCGCCGGCCGGTAACAGCACGCCGACAGCTCACACGGAGACGAGGCGCACCCGTTCGCCACACAGCTTGGTCATGTCGTCGACGTCCGAGGTCAGCATGACCACAGGCCGCTGTTGCCGCAGCGCGGCCTCGGACACGGCCGCGTCGATGGCGTACTTGTGACCGTGCAGACCGGCCCCCATCAACAATGCCGAGGCCGCCTTCGCCTCCTCGTCCCCCACCGGGATCACACGCAGTCCGGACAGCAGCCAGCTCAGCCGGGCCCTGTTCGTACGAGCATGCGCGGCCTCGATGATGGTGAGCGCGCAGATCACCACCTCCATGCCGCGCGACCGCGCCTCCGCGACCAGCGCCACCACGGTCTCGTCATCAGCAAGCAGCTTGGAGAGCCCCTCGCTGTCCAGGACCAGCGTCCCCTCGTGGCTCAGCCTGCGGCGGGCCACTGGTCCTCCTCGGCGAACACCTCGTCGAACACCTGTCGTGCCCGCTGCCGCACCTGCTCGGACACCGGCCCCTTGCGGCTCTCGAAGTCGGCCAGGTACTCGTCCAGAACCTGCCCCCGCAGCTCCCGCTCGACAGCTGCGGCGATGAACGCAGAGAACTCCCGCTTGCCGACCCTGGTACGGATGGCCTCCGCGGTCCCCTCGGGTAGGGAGAGGCTGACCCGCGTCGCCGGCCCCTCGCCGATGCTGTACGTCGTCTCGGACATGCATCCATTGTGTCAAACAAGTAGGAAACTAGGAAGTCGTGCACGACCCAGCCCCACCCCCAGGGGTCTGCCAGGGGTCACGGGGAACCAGCGCCCCGAGGCTCCGCGTGAGCCCAGGGAATCCACCGGGGCTGACCAGCCGGTCGACCTCGACGGCGCCCACCTGGACCGGGGTCTGGGGGACGGGTTCGGTCCGGGCCGGGCGAGCCTGGCCTGAGGCGACCAGCGCGGCCAGGTCCTTGACGTTCAGCCGGGGAGGCCACGCTCTTGAGCCGGCCACCGCCGGTGGTGAACACACGCAGCCGCTGGGTGCTGATCCACAAGGTGATCGGCATCCCCGCCCGATCGGGGCCGAGCCAGAGCTGCTGCCCGCCGATCGACAGGTTGCCTGAGGCGGGCATCTACCCGCAAGCAGATTCGTCCGGTGCTTCAAGGTGGTGCTACAGCGATGGACCGCATCTTTCCAAGCGGAGTAAGCGAAGATCCCCAAGCCTCGTCCGATCACCGGATGGGGCTTGGGTATTACCTCGCTCGTGATCCCTGAGCAGGGTCGTACTGCGGCGACTGCAGCCCTTAGACGTCTTGCTCAAACCAGGCGACGATGCTGCGCACGTACCCCTCGACCTTCGTCAGCGGTCGGCCGTCGAGGATCCCGACGAGATGCCCGACGCCGAGCGGGGCGTCGTAGATCCGGGCGCGGCGGTAGGTCTCGGGGTCCACGGCCTTCCTGGTGTTGTCCCAGCCGTGCCAGGCCATCAGGGCGGCGTCTATGGCGGGGTCGAACAGATGGGTCTGGTCCCAGTCCAGGACGCCGACCAGGCGACGCCGAGACCTGCCCCGAGCGGCTGTCCCTGCTCATCCACACCAACGCGCCCCGAGCGCGCCCACCGGGCTGAGCGGTGGTGAGGTCGTCAAGCGTTCCCACCCTCCGAGGTCAGCCGGCCCGCGCGCCGTCCTTGCGGCGGAAGGCGCTGGGGCTGACGCCCTTGACGCGTTTGAAGGCGGCGCTGAAGCCGAAAGCGTCGGAATACCCCACCCTGCGCGCCTACCGCCGCGATCGTGGCGTCCCGCTCCACCAGCAGGTCCGCGGCCAGGACCATGCGCCACCCGTCAGGTACGCCAGCGGCGGCCCTCCCACCAGCGAAAAGGACCATCGGGCGATGCGCCGTGTGAGCGAAGTTCTCGCCCACGACGACCGGCTGGATTGCGTGATGCTGTCCCCCCTTGATGGCGTCACGCTGGCTTGAAAGCGTTGAACCCACCGCGCTCCGAGAAGATCACGGAAACGATCACACCGATCCAGGGAAGCGATCTCCTACTCCACCCCTGGCCAGTGCATTGGGCGAACCGGTTCTGGCTCGTGCGGTGGCTGTGGCGACGGGCGCTGGTGGTGTCAGGCTGGTGGGAGGGCATGAGGGGCCGGGCTGTGCCCTCTCCAGCCAAAGGCTGGTTTACGTCAGGGCTCGGCTCTGCCGGTCGCCCATGCCCAGGCGGCGATGGCGACGCGGTTCCTGGCACCGGTCTTGCGCTGAATAGCCGCGATGTGGTTCTTCACCGTGCCGGGGGAGAGGAAGAGTTCCGTGGCGATCTCGGCGTTGGTCCTGCCGTGCGCGAGCAGTGCCACGATGTCGTCTTCCCGCTCGGTGAGAACGACGTTCGGCGTCTCGTGCGGCAGGCCGTGCTGGCGCAGCAGCCGGACGGTGAGCTGCGGGCTGATGAGCATGTCGCCGTTCATCGCCGCCCTGATGGCCTCGATGAGCAGAGTGGGGCCGGAGCGTTTGAGGATGAACCCCGCGGCGCCGTGCCGCAGCGCCGCGTGGACGTACTCGTCGAGTCCGAAGGTGGTGACGATCACGACGTGGATGCCGGTGCCGGCAAGGGCACGGGCCACCTCGATGCCGTCGGCTCCGGGCATCCGGATGTCAGCGAGCACGACGTCGGGTTTGATCGTCTTGGCGGTGTCGATCGCGGTGCGGCCGTCGGCGGCCTCGGCCACGACGGTCATATCGGGCTGGGCGTCGAGGATCATGCGGAAGGCGCTTCGGATGCCTTCCTGGTCGTCGGCGATGAGGATGCGGGTGGACACTCCGGCGATTGTGTCAGCGGCAGGTACGCGGTCAGCGACCACCCATCCGGTGCGGCCTGCGTGACGAGCTCGCCGCCCTGTTCCTCCACGAGTGCGGTCAGGCCGGGCAGGCCGGACCCGCCGCGCCGGCCGCTTCGCGCTCGGGTCACGCCGTCATTGGTCATCGTGATATCCAGCAGGCCGGACCCGGCGCTGATGTCCAGGTCGACGCGGCCGGCCTCAGGGGCGTGCCGCCGGACGTTGGTCAGTCCTTCGATCACGATCCGGTAGGCCAAGGCCGCGGTCTCCGCAGGGACCGCGACCTGCGGGTCCATGCGCAGGTGGACCCGCGCGAGGCCGGCGGCGGAGAAACGTTCGGCTGCCTCGCGGATGCCGCTGAGGTCACCGGTGGAGGTAAGGGGCCGGTCGTGGTGCAGCATGTCCAGGGTGCGGTCCAGCATCGACATGGCGCGCTGGCCTGCTGCTTCGACGCGTTCGAGCGCCTGCAGCGGATCGCCCGCGACCCTGCCCGCCTGGGCGTGCGCCACCATTTCGCTGATGTCGTGGGCGACGAAGTCGTGCAGGTCTCTGGCAAGCTGAAGCCGTAATGCGGTGCGGGTGTCGGCGACGGCGCGGGACTGCCGTACATCGAGCACACGCAGGTAACCCCCCACAGCGGCGGCCAGGAGCGCACCCGACCCCCAGAACGCACACGCGCCCAGCCCTTCCAGCGGCGAGGCGGGAGCGAAGAAGCGCAGCAGCCAGGTGGCCGCGGCCAGGCTCGCCGCCGGCGTGGCCACTGCCGCCCGCCGTGCCTGTGCGTACCGGATGACCAGGCCGGCCAACGTCATGAGCGCCAGGCTCTCGATCATCCCCAGTGCTGCGGCGCCCGGCTCGGGCCGCACTGCGCCGATGACGTGAGCCAGCGTGACGGCCAGCGAGCCGGCCGCAGCCACGCACGTCAGCGCGGGCAGACGCGACCGGAGCGCCGGCCGCGACAGTGCCGCCGCCGCCACTGCGATGGGTACCAGCAACGATATCGACACGGCAATCCACATCAAGCTCACCGGACCGACGATACGTCCAGCCTGAAATCCGGTCACAGGTGCCGTTCGGCACCTTTGCCGGCGGCCGGAGGTGCCGAACGGCATCTGGTCCGCCGGACTGCCGCCCGGCGACGCTGATCACATGAAAACCATCACTTCTGCCTGGCGAGGCTACGCGTCGGCACTGTGGGCGCTGACCTATGGCATGCTCGGCTCGGCGTGGGCGCTCGGGCTGCCCGGCTTCCCCTGGGGCGCCTCCGACCCCGACCCGGACGGGGCGCTGTCCATCCTGGCCGGGACGACGCCACGCTTCGGCTGGTGGATCGCCGCCTTCAGCCTGCTCACCGCGGCGACGGCGCTAGCGCTCACCCGCAGGAGCGATCGCCGTGCCCCGTTGCTCCTGGCCTGGCCGATCACCGCGATCCTGGTCCTGGTGGTTCCCGACTCGCGGCTGATGATGGGCGTCGCCTACACGCCGCTGCTGCTGGTGGCGCCGGTCTTCGGCTGGAGCCTGGGCGGCGCGACCTTCGCCGATGCCTGGCCATGGCCCGTTTTGAATCAGCTCGTCTGCATGCTGGGCGGACTACTGCTGGCCGCCGCGGCACTGGCGTATGGCCGCAGTCAGGCCCGCACGCGCTGGTTCACCCCGCAGCGGGGGCGCACAGCCGTGTACGTGGCTGTCGTGGTGCCTTTGGTGTACTGCGCCACCCGGTGGGCGTGGGCGCTGGGCATCCCGCTCGGTGTGAGCCCGGAGTTCCTAGCCGAAGGCGAGGACGGCCTGTGGCTGGCGGGCGCCTATCTGGCGACCTTCGGCGCGTTCGGCGGTGTGCTCACCCTCGGGCTGACTCAGCGGTGGGGAGAGATCTTCCCACGCTGGATTCCCGGCCTACGCGGCAGGCGCGTGCCACCTCTGCTGGCGGTCATCCCGGCCGCATTCGTCTCGATCATCGTTACTGTCGCGGGGCTGACCTACGTCCGGTGGACGATCGCAGGCCGGTTCACCCTGTCCGAATGGGGTGCGTGGCTGCCGGAGTGCTTCTGGCCGATCTGGGGCGGCGCGCTGGCCACCGCCACCGTCTCCTACTACCTGCGCCGCAAGGACGACGCAAAGGGGGTAGATGTCGGTGCTCGTCGCCGACGTGAGGCCGCAGCAGAAGCTGATGGCGGTGCCAGGGGCTGGGGGACCTCGGCGAGCACCACCGGCAACCGCTCGGGCGGGATCTGACGACAATCTTGCGTTCGGTGGACATGCGTGATCGCTCCTTGGCTGGTTCGACGGGTATCGCCACCTCGATTACGCAAGTGGCGTGCGGCAACGATCCCAATCCGAGGCCGACGGCATCAACGCATGATCGCGCTACGATCGTTCGCCCGAGCTAAACGATGGGTGTGTCATGCTGGAGCGCCCCGAGATCGAGGTCTTCCTGACGCTGGCCGAGGAGCTCCACTTCGGGCGCACGGGCGAACGGCTGCGGATCAGCACCGGAAGCGTTAGCCAGACGATCAAGAAGCTGGAGCGCATGATCGGCGCGCCGCTGTTCGAGCGCACCAGCCGCTAGGAACGGCCCACGGCGATCGGCCGGCAACTGGCCGACGAATCTGGCCCCGCTGGTCGCCGGCATGCACGTGGCGGTCCAGCGGGCCATCGACGCCGGCCGCGGCATCACGGGCGACCGGCTCGGACGAGCAGCTCGAGGGCGGATTCGTCGTCGTGCAGCAGCGTCCCAGCCAGGTTCGCCTTGAACATCAGAAAATCGATCAACTCACCGGTCACCGCGCCATACAAGACGGTGGCCAACACCTTGTCCTGGCCGGACACGACCGGGGACCGGCCAGCTTCGGCAACTCCGTCCGCGGGATGTCGATCGCCGAGACGGCTCAGAACAAGGCGAACCAGGCCGGCAGCGTCGGTGAGCACAGGGTGACGGCCTTGCCAGCAGCAGGGCCAGCACGCCGCTGAACATCGGGTTGCGCACGTGGCGGTAGGGGGGCGCGGCCGCCAGAGCGCGGCGACGATGATGCGGATCCTCCCCTGGGCCACGACCACCCAGAACCCTCCGCGCCGGCCCGTCCAACGGGTTTTCACCGCGGGAGCTCGTCCGTCCACCCGGTGGTCACCGAGATGTACGAGTTGCTCATCGCCGAGCCCCCTTCGGCGGTCAGCACGATGTTGGCGCGCGCCACCCGGGCGGCCTCGGGATCGACGACCATCCTGATCTCCAGGCTCCCGGAGAGCGGGATCAGCAGTGCCTGCCCGCCCTCGACCGGCCCCGCGTTCTTGACCCCCGGCGTCGCGGCGAGGGCCTCGAACGCCGCCGAACGGACCTCGAGGTGTTCTGCGGAGTGCGCTCAATACGGCCATCAGCGAAGATCTCATCGGTAAGAACCCAACGGCAGCCGTTCGGATCTCGGCGCGTCGAGTCCGAAAGATCAAGCCGTGATCAGTGGAGGAGGCTCGGCGGTTCCTGGAGTCGGCTCGCGCGGACAATGATCCGTTGTATGCCACGTATGTGCTGATCCTGTTCTTGGGATTGCGTATGGGGGAAGTGCTCGGGCTCACCTGGGAGCGGGTCAATCTCGATGCCGCTGAACTGGACGTGTCGATGCAGCTCCAGCGGGTCAGGAGGCAGCTGCATCATCGTCAGACCAAGACGGAGGCATCAGATGCGATCTTGCCGCTCCCAGAGATCTGCACGGCCGCCCTGCGCATGCGGTACAAGGTCGCTCGCTACGGTCGATTCCGCGAGGAGCCGTCGGCAGCCGAGCTGGAGCACTTGTTCCGGCTGGACCGCGCGGCGCTGAACGCGCTGGCCGACAAGCGCCGCCCGGCCACCCGGCTGGGCTGTGCCGTGCAGTGGGGCACGGTGCGGATGCTCGGAGTTTTCCTGATCGAGGACCCGCTTGCGGTCACGCCCAGCGCGGGGCCCGATGACGATCTCGGGCGTCGTCCAGGTCGTCCTGGCTGTCGGCGAAGCCGCCGGTCTGCCAGGCCTACGGCCACACCGCTGCCGTCACAATTACGCCACCCGTCTACGCCAGGTCGGAGCCGACCCGGCCCACGTCCAAACCCTCCTCGGCCTGGCCTCCATCGAATCCGCCGCCCGCTACTTCCGCGCCGGCCAGAGGGAACAAGCCGAAGTCATCGAGCGCGTCTTCGAGTAGCACTTCACGTTCCCACGGCTTCTCCTGGTCTCCGGGTGCGCGACGGGATGCTCCCGGACCTGGCCTGAACCAGCCAGGCCCGCATGGACATTCGTCGAGGAATGTCGCTATCGTCCGCAGGTCAATTCGCGCCCCGAGCCGTTGCGTCCCCGGAGGTCCGCATGTTTCCCTTAGCCGCTCATGGAAGAAGGGGGGTGTGGCGAACCATCTCCGGCCTCGCTGTTCCTCTTTTTGTGGCGGGGTCTCTCAATTTTGCTGCTCAGCTCGGAATTATCGCCATTCTGGGGCGTATGGGGGGAGAGGCCATTTATGTGCGTTCCCTGTATCAGCCTGTCAGCCTCATCGTCCTTGCCCTGAGTGTGGGCTTCGCGGTCTGCAACCAGGTCGCCGCCGCGATCAGCAAGGGGGCCGGGCGCCCTCAGGACGTCATGTCGAACGCCGCCAGCCTGGCCAGGGTATGGCTCGGGCTCGGCGCGGCCCTGTTCCTGGTCCTCGCGGTCGCGGCTCCCTTTCTGCCTGGTCTCCTTGATGTGGACGCCGGGCTGCGGGACACGTTTGCCTCCTTCCTGCGCTGGACCAGCGCCGCCAGTCTGCTGGCCGTCGGGGCGGAGCTGTGCGCGTCCAGCCTGCGCGGCTATGGGTATGTGCGACAGGCCACCGTCCTGGTCATCTGGACGGCGAGCGTGAGGATTGGCCTCGTGGCCGGCCTCGGGCTCGGTGCCGACATCGGGATCGCGGCGGTGCCCATCGCCGAGGCGGTAGCGGGTCTGACCGGCCTGAGCATGGGCCTGGTGCTGCTGCGCCGCACCGAGCTGTGGCATCCGCCGACCGCCCGGATCTGGCGGCGCGAGGTGTTCACCGACCTGCGCCGCATCGGTGTGCCCATCGCCATGTCCTTTCTCGTGCTCTCGGCGTACAACCTCGCGGTCATCGGCGTCCTCGGGAACTACGGGGAGAACGCGGTGGCGGGGTTCACGGTCGCTTCCACCCTGCAGAGCGTCGTGCTGCTGCCGGGCATGGTCCTGGGTACAGCCACAGCGATCACCATTAACCAGCAACGCGGTGCGGGCGAATGGCGGCGGATACGTGAATCGATGCGCGGTGGCATTGAGGTCACCGTCGTGACCTACGTGCTGATCGCGGCGCTGGTGTGGTCACTGCATGACCCGCTGGCGCGGCTGATAGGCGGCGACGCCGGGGTGGCCGCAGCTACGGGCAGTTACCTGGGTGCCGTGGCGCTCACCTACGCCGTCCAGGGACCCGTGCTCGCCTCGCTGACCGTCATGGAGGAGACCGGCGGCGGCTTCCGGGCCATCGTGCTCAACGCAATCTACTTCGGCCTGATCGTCGCGGTTGGCGCGGCGGCGGCACACGCCGTCGGCAGCGCGGACGGCTTCTACGCCGCGGTGGCGTACTGCAACCTGATCGGCGTGACGGTGCCGCTCATCGCCGTACGACACATACGAAAACTGTCGGCCAGGGGCAGCGCCGCTCAGGCAGCCGTCGCGACCGGCTGAAGCACAACGGGAGCCGGACGACGACGGGCACGGGGCGGTGTTCCGTCGCAGCAGCGCCCCGTCGACAACCAGGCAACTCTCTCCGACTAGACCTCGGGCCCCGAAGCCCCGGCCGAGTGCGAAGTAGCGACGTTGCGCAGGTCACACCGCGTCACAAAGACGTATGCCGGAGTGCCTCTCCGGCTCGAACACGGCGGGATAAGTCTGACACGCTCTGCCGCGCTTTGGAGTTCCACAGGTCGGGGGGCTCGACTCCTGCTCTTATGTCAAGCGGAGCGGCGGAGGCTGGCTACGCACCGCTACTTCGCACGAGGCCGGGGTTTCGGGAGCCCGAGGTCGTGAAGGCGGCGCCGACGTCGCCCAGTCAGGCCCTCCTCGGCCACGCCTCCCTCGACACGTCAGCCTGGTCCTTCCGAGCAGGCACCGCCGAGCAAGCCGCCGTCGTCGACCGCGTCTTCGAGTAGCCCAGCCACCAGCACGGGTGCAGCGGGATGTCACGGTGACGCCTCGGCGGCTGGCAGAGTCGGTCCGGTACGGGATGGGCGCCGATGTGGCCCAGCTCAAGCGGCACCGCGACAGCCGACGGCTGGCCACACTGGTGGCGACGGTGACGCAGTTGGATGCCACCCGCCTGCCCGAGTTACACCCCGACGAGCAGCGCAGGGAGGTGTGCGGCGACCGGGCGGGGCTGGAGGCGCTGGGGTTCGCCCCAAGGTCGTTCGCCTATCCCTTCCACGAGGTGAACGCGGGGAAGAAGAAGTTACGGATGCCGACGGCACGGGCGGCGCGTCCCCCGCCTGCACGAGGAAGGCGACGGTGTCCGGTCCCGCGGCGGGCACGCCGAGCGGCTCGCCGGCGAGCTGCTCCGCGTCGGTCAGCAGCGGAGGCACCTCGCATCCGGCAGGTACGTCGATCGTCAGCGTGAGCGGCCCGGCCAGGCACCGCGTGAGCCGCCACCCGGTGGCGCAGCGGCCCGATCCTGGCGATGACGCTCACCTGTCCGTTGTCCACCTCCAGGTCGTAGTGGTGCGCCTCATCGATGCGCGGCCCACGTCGCTCCGGGTACTGCCGGGCACGTGGAGGGCCCCAGGAGCGTCCGGCCCTGCGGGGGGCTGCGCAGGGATGCGGTGGTGTTGCTGGCCAGTTCCGACAAGCGCTGCGGGCGCCATCCGCGTCAGAGCTAATGAACCAGTCCCGGTCCGAAACACCTATCAGCCGCGGGTAGTTTGATCACCCGTTGGAAGAGGTTGGAGCAGGTGGCAGGACCACAGCAGGACCCCAAGCAGTCCCC
>NZ_JBQQBQ010000057.1:0-59798 GCF_052245915.1 Nonomuraea sp. 10N515B | reverse complement strand
AGCCTGCCGGGGAGCGGTCGTCAGCGGGCAGCTCGGGCACTACGGTAAGCGGCACGGGTGTGCCTTCCCGACCGACGTTGGCGCGTCGGCCTATCTCGAAACCATGATCAGATGATTCGGGAAGGTATACCCTTCCCGTCAGATCCACAGGTTTCGATCATTGCTCCGCGGCAGCCTTGAGTAACGCCTTGCCAGACCGGCGCAGTCGATCTGCGTCATTCCATAAGCGGGTCACACCTTCAAGGTAAATAGCGCGCTTCTGACGCGGCTGGGGTTTCTCGGCCAGTGAGATTGTCATAGCCCCATCGCCACCCAAGAGGGGCAGTGGATGGCGGCGAGGCGGTATCCCGACCTGTGGTCAGACACCCGCCCATGCACTCGACGTGCGTGATGCGCACTGGCCCACCGCCGACAAGGAAGCCGTTAGGCCGCCTTGCGTCAATTGCAACCGTCCGCAGTGGCCAAGTCCCTAGGCATGCCACATAACAAAGGAGGGACTGAGTCATGCAAGTGATCATTCCTGGCGAGCCGATGCGGTACGGGCTGCGGCTCATCGCGTACGCCCCGATCGGGCCGCGGCTCGGTGTGCTCGGGCAGCATCTCGGGTTCGAGGCGGGGATGCCGCTCAACGACGTGCCGTCGCTGCGGCTGACCTATTCGACGCACGCGGCCGGCGCGCAGTGGCTCGCTCAGCCGTGTGAGATCGCGGTTGAGTGGTCGGCGGGCGGCGCGTGGACGGAGCCGCAGGGCGGCCGGTTCCTGCGGATCAAGCGCGCCTCCTATGCGACCGATTTTGCGGGGCCGTTGTCGTTCGATGCGCCGGGCTGGTCGTGGCAGCTGCGCAAGCTGGTGCTGTACCCGGGCGCCGGGATGGTGGACGGGAAGCGGCCGTTCAACGGGGTCACGCCGGGCACGATCCTGCGGATGGTGGTCGACGAGGGGCAGGACCGCGGCACCCTGCCGGGGCTGGCGGTCGACTTCACGCAGACGCCCGACAGTGCGGGGCAGCCGTGGGACAAGCTGCTGACGATCCGGCTGGACCCGGGCGCGGACCTACTCACCTTGCTGATCAACTTGGCCAAGCAGGGGGTACTGGACTGGACGATGCAGGGCCGGGTGCTGCGGGCCTTCAACGAGGGCACAACGCTGGGCGGGGACTTCGGCACGGGGCCTGCTCCGGTGGACCTGCGGATGGGCCGGGACGTCGACGACGCCCCGGACGATGCGACCTTGGAGGACGCCTCCAGCGCGATCCTGATCGTCGGGGAGAACGGCCTGCAGGTCGAGGTGACCAACCCCAGCGCGGTCGCCCCGTGGGGCCGCTGGGAGACGTACCAGTCGCAGTCCGGGGTGTCCGACGAGGGGACCGCGCGGCTGCTGGCGCAGCACGCGCTGGACCGGGCGTCGGGGGAGCGGGTGCAGCACACCCCGCAGATCCGGCCGTACGCGGCCCACTGGCTCCCGCTGAAGGACTACCGGCCGGGGGACACGGTGCTCGCGCCCGGCGATCAGGGCGTCATGCAGGGACTGAGGGTCCGGCAGATCACCCTGTCGTGCGACGCCGACGACGTGATCGGCGGCAACCTGGTCCTGAATGACAGGTTCCTGGAGCGGGACATCCGCCTGGCTCGCCGCAGCTTGGGCATCCTGGACGGCGGCATCAGCTCGGGAGGCGGCGGCGGCACACCGGCACCTGACACCGATGGCCGCGTGCCGGCCACTCCGGGCGGGCTGCTCGTCGAGCCTGCCGCGTACCTGGACGAGCACGGCTACGCGCACGGGCAGGCCACGCTCACCTGGGGCGCAGTCACCGAGGATGTGAACGGCGTCGAGCTATCGATCGACGGCTACGAGGTGTACACCCGCCGCAACGAGGCGAACCGACCGTGGGTGCTGGTCGCGCAGACCGACTCGGCCGATCGCACGGCGACCATCTCTCCGCTGGTCATCGGCTGGGAGTACTCGTTCAAGGTGCGGGCGACAAACGACGGCACCAAGGGCGTGTTCTCGCCGCAGTTCGTGGTGTTCATCCCGGACGACTCGACTCCGCCGCCGGCGCCGTCGACGCCGGTCGTGGCGGCGCGGCTCGGCGTGATCCACGTGGAGTGGAACGGACTGGGCAGCGCCAGCGAGCAGATGCCGATCGACCTCGACCGGGTTCACGTCTGGATGAAGGACCTGCTCAACTCGGCCGACCTCGGCGTACGCGTCGGCTACCTGACCGGGGCCGGGACGGAGGTGATCCCGGGCCAGCCGTACAACGCGGATCGGGAAATCTGGCTTACCGCCGAAGACCGGTCAGGGAACGAGAGCGGCCAGTCTGGGCACATCACCGTGGCGGTGACGCCGCTGATGGAAACCGACCTGATCGGCGAAATCATCGATGGCGCCGACCACATCATCAGCGGGTCGATCCCCGCAGACGCGAAGATCGTCGCCAACTCGATCACGGCCAGCCTGATCCAGGCGGGCGCGATCCAGGCCGGGCATATCCAGGCCAACGCGATCACCGCGGACAAGATCCTCGCCGGGGCAATCCAGGCCGCGCACATCGCCGCGAACGCCATCGAGGCCGACAAGATCGCCGCCAACGCGATCACCGCCGACAAGATCGCTGCGACCGCGATCACCGGCAAGACGATCACCGGCAGCATCGTGCGATCCGGCGCGACGGGGCAGCGGTTCGTGCTCGACAGCGCCACGCTTGACCTGCGTTTCTATCCTGCCGGCAACAGCAACTACAGCCGCTTCTACGCCTTCGACGGGTTGTATCCCGGCGAAACCACGACGTTCATCACCAGCGGCACCAACCAGTCCGGCAGCGCGCGGGCCGAACTCCAGGTCGCCGCCGGCCTGGTACGGCTCGACATCCGACAGCCGTCGTCGTCCACCCGCAAGGGAGGCGGTCTCGACGTCGCCGAGTCCTGATCACGTACGTGTCCGGGTACAAGGCCAAGCGCACCGCCCGGCCGGACCTGCCGCTGGACCAGCGGTAGCACGGGTCGAAAGAGCCCTCGCCGCTTCTTCGCGGAACGGCGAGGGCTCTTTCGCGTCCCAAACATGCAACGCCTCCCTCCCCAGCCCCTGGCCACCTGACTCACGCCGTCGTAGACCCTCGTCCTCCCTCAAGCGCCGGTCCGCCTCAAAAAACGGCAGAGAACCTACGAGACCTTTGCAGTTCAAAGTGTCGAGCCTGGGCATAGCCAAATGGAGCGGCGGGAAATATGAGTAGCGAGCATTCGGCTATTGGTGCCGCCTAGCCTGCTTAACAGTGGGTCCGTTGGTTTCAAACGACGCCGACCGCTGCCGCATGCCCAAGCATTCGTCGATCGATCGGCGACCTTTGCCATCCGAACGAGGAGCACCCGTATGCGCCAGCTGCCCATCGTCGACATAAACCAGCGCAGAAGCGCTGAAAGGGACGTGCCGATCTGGGAGGAAAGCCAGCCACGCTCCATCCAGAACCAGCAGATGGAGGCAACACAGGCCGCTCTCCAGGGAATGAAGATCGAAGTCGCCAAGATGAACGTATTCATTCTCAACTATACGATGAAATGTCCGCTGGCATGCGACTATTGTTGCTATTCCTGTGGCCCTAGACGCGCCGAGACGATGGATCTCGACCTGGCCCTGAATCTGGTGGACCAGGCCGCAAAACTAGAGGTCTTCTCGGAATGCGGTTTTACCGGCGGCGAACCACTCGCATTCTTCGATGACATTATAAAGATCACTGAGAGAATGTCCAGCCATGGTCTCCGCTATTCGATGATATCCGCCTGTGACTGGGCGGTCGACGCTGGCGCGGTGGAACGATACATCACTCCACTGGCGGACCGTGGGATGTCGGTTTTCACCGTAAGTTACGACCCCAGTCATGAACGCTGGGTGCCGCGTGACAACGTCCGCCGAGTCGTATCTAGGCTACTTGACTTGGGAATCCATGCAGTCATATGCGGCAGTTTCTACGACGATACTTCTCGGCTGGAGGAAATCTTCCCCGAGTTTCGGGAAACAAGTGTCGACTTTGTTAACCGCGTCGTCCTTCCCAAGGTGGGAAGAGCGAAAAACAAGCGCCTCGCGCCGGGCTCTTATCCGAATACGCGCATCCAGGCGAACGGCACCTGTTACAAGCGCATATACCATGATGTCACGGTCTTCTGGGATGGCGAGGTTTACCCCTGCTGCTCTGTATACAACCGCGACACTCCCGGAATCTCGTACGGAAATGTCTATGACATTCCATTGAGTGAAATATGGGACCGCATTGAAGGCTCTCTCTTCCTGCGCATGATCAAGCGCGGCGGCTTCTCCGAGTTGTACGAGTTCATCCAAGAGCGCGATCCTGAGCTGGCGCGAAACCTACCCGACCCCGCAACTGCCGTAGGCCCATGTCATCTGTGCAATCTGATCATGAGTGACGGGGAAACGAGCCGGGCGGTTCACCGAGTCTTCGCAGAAGAGGAGCGCGAGCGCATCGTCCGGATACTGTCCGGCGTCGTGCGGCAGAGTGGCCTGCAGACGGCACAGCAGGTCGTCGAGGACGCCTTCATGTCAAGCCGTTGAAAAGGCACGGGGCAGTGAGCCTCGACTGGAATTATTCAAGGGAAAGAGAAATGCCTAAGAACCGCGAACTCGAAGAACTAGCGGAGCGCCTGAACGAGAGTCCCGCTGCCCGCGCTCGATTCCTCGCAGGGACCATCGAGCTGCTCGAGGAGAACGGTGTGGACGTGTCGGCCAAGGAATTTGGCGGCCTGCTCACCGCCGATATCTCGAACCACGCATCGTTCCTCAGGAGCCTGGCCGCGAGCGCAGTAGTGACCGCCATCGGCTACACCGGCGGAGGTGACGGTGGGCCGCAGGAGTCCGCCACTACGGTGGTTATCGCAATTGCGTCCGGTGGAGCTGCGGAGATGCAGGAGTCCGCTACTACCGTGGTCGTCGCGATCGCCGTGGCGGGTGGAGCGGCTGCGGAGATGCAGGAGTCCGCCACTACCGTGGTCGTCGCGATCGCCGTGGCGGGTGGAGCCGGTGCGGAGCTGCAGGAGTCCGCCGGCGGCGAGCAGCTGGTGCTCAGACTTCCCTCCTTGGAGGCCCTAGGCAAGTTCGTGGACACGCTTCGTCAACTGGCGGACCAGCTGGAGGCACAACAACAGAAAATCGGTCGTGAGATATCGGCGGCGTCGAACGTGACAGCCCCCCAAAAGGAGGTGGGGGAGCGCAAAAGTACTGAACCACGACCGGCGCGACCCCAGCAAGAATCTCTTGGTCCCACCTGGCCTGCGGCCTTTCGAAGGTCCACAGGTGAACTGGCTCCAGGACCGCCCAAGCACGACGTCCTCAACGGACGTGGCTCTCCGCGCTGGCACGGTAGCCGCCGAGCCGGATATCTTTGAGAAACTGATCGGCGACAACAATCTTCGGCCCGTGGTGTTTCTAGCGATGGGGGTCAAGGCGGCCTCGCCGGTATGCCAGATCACTGTGCTCGATCAGGTGGGGACCGGATTCCTCATCGCGCCGAACATCATGATGACCAACAACCACGTCATCCGCTCCCTGGATGAGGGCGTCAACGCGAGCGTCCGATTCAACTACGAACTGGATCCGTTGGGGCGGCTTCGTCAGCCAGAGCAGTTCGCCTGCCGCCCGGACATCGCCTTCTACACGAGCGCGCCGCTGGACTTTACGATCATCGGCATCGAGGGAAACCCAGGGGAAAAGTACGGGTTCATCCCTGTGGATGCCAGCCACCCGATAAGGGTGGGCGACAGAGTGAACATTCTCCAGCACCCCATGGGCCAGCACAAACAGATCGCGTGCACCGATAACCAGGTCATGGCGGTGGGCCCGCAGGTCGTCCAGTATCTGACCGACACCATGCCCGGCTCCTCCGGTGCTCCCGTGTTCAACGACAAGTGGCAGATCGTCGCCCTGCACCATAGCGGAGGCTGGATCCCCGAACCCAACTCCCGATCTACGCATTTCCGCAATGAAGGCATTCGAATAACAGCCATCCTCAACGATCTGGTGAACGCCGGACTGGCAAGGAGGGCGTAGAAGGAGTTATTGCAGCCGTCACGCTGGCTGTGAGGCGGCGCCCTGCGCGGCCCCGGCCGGGTTCAACGGGCCGCCGCTGGACATATGAGTAGCCCCGCTCACCTCTTCGGAGGTGAGCGGGGGCTCTTTTGTTTTGCACGAGGCCTCGGAGGGTGGAATACCCCTAACGCAAGCGTTGCTCGCTCTGGAGATATTTGCTTCTCACAAAGTATCCTCCCGACCCTCGACGGCACCCTCTCCGCTCTCGTGGCCACTCGGGTGCGGCACGATAGCTCCCGCTGCGCCGTACTCCTCGTACTCGTCCGGCAGCAGCAGACCCGGGCGGCCTCGGCAGTGGCAATCCGACCGGCGGCACCGCCCAGGAACGCACAGAGCTCAAGTCCACCTGGCCGCCAGAGAAGGTCGCCTTGTCGAAGGAGACCTCACCGCCAGAGAACGTTAAGCCCTCGAAGTTGATTCGGCTGCCGGTGAACTCCGCGTGGCGAAAGGAGACCCGACCACCGGAAAAGTTGGCCCTGATGAAAGGGATCGAGCTACCGGAGAACGTGGCGTGGTCGAAGATCACCTCCCCGGCAGAGAACTGCGAGTCGGGCGCGAAGGAGACGATCCCGCCTGAGAACGTCGCGGCTTCGAAACCTACGCCAGCGCCAGAGAACTTCACCCCGGAGAACCTCACCTCGCCGTCGGAGAACACTGCGCCACCGGAGAACTCCGCACCGCTGAAGGACACATATCCGCCGGAGAACTTGGCGTCGGCGAAGTACACCTCGCCGGCAGAGAAGGTTGCGTCATAGAAGAAGACACGGCCACCAGAGAACGTCGCGCCCCAGAACATCACCTCGGGTCCGCAGAAGGTTGTGTTCCGGAAGGAGACTTCGCCGCCGGAGAACATTGCACTGACGAAGTCGCCGCCGTCGAAGACGGCGCCAGTGAAATAGAAGTCGTATCCCTGCCAGGAGACTGGGGCGTTCTCGCGGAGGTGGGCGGTGATGAGCCGAACAATGGTGTGGCGGACTTCGCGCAGTCCGGCGAAGGCCAGCCGGTCGGTCTCGGGCGCAGCCTTGTCGGGGTCGGGAGTGTATGGCATGCGTAGGTACGCGCACAGGACGTCGATGCAGGTCCGGCGCACATTGTGCAGCTTGGTGGCCTCCCGCTGCTCGGCCCGGTGTGCGCGGTCCTCACCGCGCTCGCTCACCTGTTGGGCCGCCTCGGCGACCTTCTGACGCCGGTAAGCGACCACCAGCGCCACCAGGCCGCCAAGCCCGGCCACCACCGCAAACGAGATCTTCAGCAGGTCGAATAGCGTAGCGGCGCTGACTCGTGCTTCCGGCCTCAGGCCCTGCACACCGAGTAACGTCAGTCCGCCAACGATGACCACAGTCAGGAGCACCACAGCAGATCCAGTCACCAGCGCCAGCGCTGTGCCGATTCTCATCAGCCGCAGCCCCGGGAAGGCCGCCGGATGCGGCGGATCGCTCGCCTGCCGATCCTTGCCTGGCTTGTCCACCTCGCCCATGTAGAGCCCATCAGCGTGGGTTGCAGCGCTGCTACATCACGATTGCCCGGAGTTCTGAGTTACGTCATGATGTCTGCCTCGTCACTCAACAACACTGCGGGATCCAGGTCGGCGCGTAGCTCCTCCAGCCGGTTGAGGAAGGCGTCGATGTCGGCGCGGCGCTGGGCGACGACCCACACGATGCGGATGATGTCGTGCAGGACGTGACCACGGTCCTGACCCAGGCTGGTGAACCCGGCCTTGCGGAGCCGGTCGGTGGCGCCGTAGATGCTGTTGGCGTAGGCGCGGCGGGTGGCGTCGTCGGCCTCGTCTGGCGGCAGCGCCGGGTAGAGGCGTTCCTCCACCTCCTCGGCGCTGATCCGTAGGCGTTCGGCATGCGCGGCGAGCGCCGGGCCGTAGTGGTTGACGAGCGCTTCGCTGACGACGTGGAACAGGGCGAGGAGTTCGTCGGTCAGCTGCTGCAGCTGCTCGTCCTCGGCCTGCTCGGCGAGGTTGGCCAGGCGGAGGACCGCGTTCGCGAAGGCGCGGTCCTGCCACAGCAGGGTGGGGAACGTCTCGCCGGCCGCGATCACGGCGCAGGCGGCAATGCGTGACTCGGCGACAACCTTCCGGCGGCGCATCTCGCTCATGCGTTCGATAGTAGCGGCGCCGGTTCATGAACACCGGAGGACACCCGATGTCCTGTGACACCGAAGGCTGATCATTGTCACCGAAGGTTGATGACCCCAGCGTCGCTATAAGCATGACTTCCGGTGCCGTGTTCAGCGAGTTCTGATGCCAGTTGCTGATCAACGAGGGGCGCGATCGCAAGCGACTTCTGGTACCACAAGGCCGGTTCAGTCTTTCCTCCGCCGGGGACGTTCGCCTGTTCTGGAGCGTTGTACGGGAAGGCCATTGAGATGGAGCACAGGTGTCCCTCTACGGAAGCCGTCACGTCACCGCGGTCAGTTTGACCGCCCTCTGTCTCGGGCTGCCGGTCGGTGCGGCCGTCCAGATCGCCGAGGAGGATTTCGCACTTCCCGCCGTCATCGGCGCCGTCCTCCTCTGGTGCCTGTCGGCTTGGGTGGGACGGTGGATTCTCAACCGGAAGGCCGCGTCGGCTGAGCCTGTCGAGTGGCTGGTGCGTGCACATGTCGCGACCCGTAAAGGGTTGGTCCGGTGCCCCATGCTCAGGCTTACTCCGCTGGACGGCGGCAGAGGTTATCGGCAGCGGGTCATGTGGCATCCGTGGCTGGATGACATGGCCGACGAGGAGATCCTCTTGGTCCGGATCGGCGAGGGTCTCGCGCGGCGCGCGATCGTGGAATTTCCAGAAGGCACGCGCATCATCCCCGCAGGACGCTTGCGTCGGTGGTCCTACCTCGGCTGGCCCGTCGGGGACCGCGCACCGGAGCGGGTCGATGGTTTCCCATTCCCTCCGTGGTTCTGCATCGGCCTTCCGGTTTTCGGCGGGCTGCTCGGCGGATTCCAGATGCCGCCGGGGGAATGGAGCGGGGCCGCGACGATGGTGCCGGTCATGCTGGGGATCATTCTGCATTTTTGGGGATGGGTCGGAGGGCTGCCCCAGGCGCCGGGCAATCGCCTATGAAGCTGTACCAACATTCCCTGAACGTGAATCAACTTCAGCCAGGTGACACCCGTGTTCGTACGCATGTGGTATCGGAACGCATTCGCATGCCCACCCAGCGGCTTCCCCTTGAGACCCGATCTCTCGGCACTCAATCTTGGGTGACACACGACCAAGCTTCGGTGTCGTGGGACAGTCGCCGACGTGCTGCCCGTGCGCGAGGTGATGCAGAAGTCGTGGAGGACGGTGTTGATCGGCGTCTTCGCGCTGGCCACCGCGACCGGCGGCTATTACGTGACCACGACGTTCCTGCTCACCTACGGCACGGGCGAGCATCAGTTGTCGGAGGAGATGCTGCTCAACGGCATGTCGCTGGCCGCCTTCCTGGAACTGCTCGTCACGCCGGTCCTCTCGTTCTACGCCGACAAGGTCGGTGCGCACCGCATGGTCATCGCCGGCTGATCGGCGTGATGGTGCTGCCGATCCCGCAGTTCCTCGTGCCGGACACCGGGAGCGTCTTCGTCATCTACCTGGCGATGCTGGCCATGAGGTTCGCGATGTCGGCGCTCTATGGGCCGGTGGCCGCGCTGCTCGGGGTCCTCTCCCTGATCGGCATCTTCTGTACGGCACAGCTCAACCGACACGCTTTGCTCATTAAGAATTAACGAATTGGCCATCGGGAATTTATGCGGTATGTCGGCGGTATATTTGACGACGCATTCCACGGTCGGAGCTTGCCCGTTTCTCAGCACATCTGCGATTTTCATTGCCATGAAGAGAATAGGCATTTCGCTCGCCGCCGCCTCGCTGATGACCGGTGCGCTGACCATGGGAGCCGCGCCCGCGCATGCAGCAGCTGCCTGTGGCTACTACATGCGGCTCAACGTGGAAATTCCGGTCAACTCGACGTATACCTACGAGTTCGACGTCACCGCCCAGAACACGGCAAAGCCAAGCAACTGCCGCGTGAAGATCTACACCTACTACAAGCGGGTGGGCAATTCTTCTCAATTCCTGAAGAAGTCAAGCGAGAACAAGACTTCTTCGTTCAGCACGCCATCGCCGGGATACAAGGTCTACAGCTACAGCGCAGGTGCAGGCGGCGCTTCGAATCATTTCCTGATGAACAAGATCGGCACGAAATACCAGAAGCTCCAGCACGTCAAGTCGATCTTCTACATCCTCAAGAACGGCAAGCAAATCAAGAGTTGCAGTCTCTCCACCGCCCTGTACCCGGCCCCGAGGGTCTGGTGCGGCGAGAACTGAGCGCGAGCGTCGACCTTTCGTGACAGTCGGCTACGCACCAGCAGCGCCGCCGCCGGTTGCGTAGCCGACATCCGCGTCGCCCTGAGAGACGTTGGAGTCCAGGGCGAGCGCTGTCGAAATTCGGCCGATCATGGTGTACAGCCGGTGACGATGAGCAGTTCGACGATCTGACGCGGCGACAGGTGACGGCGCAGCCGAGCGAGCTCGAGCGGCGCGAGCGCGGGGTGACGCTGGCCGAGGGTCGTGCTCGACCTGATCCGCGGCAGCACGGAAGGCACCCTGATGAGTCAGACGCCGCTGTACGGCCGCGCCGCACGCACGGTCGCCGAAGGCCTGCGCGAGAAGGCGGTGGTCGGCTGACCGGTGGGCCAAGGCGCGCGGTGCCGTCGCCGCGGTGGCGGCCCGGGTGGGCGACGTGGCGCCGTTCCTGGTCGGCGGGATAGCGATGGGCTCGCCGATCGTCATCGCCTGGCGCGAGCAGATGTTGTTCGCCGCCGAGGTGCTCGGGCTGGGCGGCTGGTCGTGGGTGCTGCCGACCGCGTTGGAGGGTGCGGCCTGGTATCTCGCCTACTTGACCCACCGGGCGATTGACTGCTGTTCGATCCGGTGCGCGCCAGGGCCGAGAGCCCCAATGTCCGGCTATTCCTCTACTCTGACCCCGGAAGCGGCTCCAGCGGGAGGGGTTGAACGGTGGGCGAAGGTGCAGATACTGTCGTCGTCGCCGAACTTTCATGTGTTCTCGAACGCATCACCTATGCCAATGAGGACACCGGCTACACCATCGCCCGCGTCGCCACCGAACGCTCCGGCTCCGAGCTGCTGACCGTCGTCGGCCCGCTGCTGGGCGCCCAGGTGGGGGAGTCGCTGCGGCTGCAGGGCCGCTGGACCTCCCATCCCCGCTACGGCCGCCAGTTCGAGGTGTGGTCCTACACCACCGTCCTGCCGGCCACCGTCCAGGGCATCCGCCGCTACCTCGGCTCCGGCCTCATCAAGGGGATCGGCCCGAAGATGGCCGAGCGGATCGTCGACCACTTCGGCACCGCCACCCTCGACGTCATCGAGCAGCACCCCGAACGCCTGACCGAGGTGCCGGGCCTGGGCCCCAAACGCACCAAGATGATCGCCGCAGCCTGGGACGAACAGAAGATCATCAAAGAGGTGATGATCTTCCTGCAGGGCGTCGGCGTGTCCACCTCGATCGCGGTGCGCATCTTCAAGCAGTACGGCGAGCAGTCCATCTCCGTCGTCAAGACTCAGCCGTACAAGCTGGCCGACGACGTGTGGGGGATCGGGTTCAAGACCGCCGACACCATCGCCCAGGCCGTCGGCATCCCGCACGACAGCCCCGAACGCGTCAAGGCCGGCCTGCGCTACACCCTGTCGCAGGCCGCCGACGACGGCCACTGCTACCTGCCGGCCCCCAACCTGGTGGCCGACGCCGTCAAGATCCTCGACGTGGGCTCCGACCTCGTCGCCGCCTGCCTGGAGGACCTCGTCGCCGAGGAAGGCGTCGTGCGCGAGCCCGTCCCCGCCGGAGACTCCGTGGTGCCCGCCGTCTATCTGCCGCCCTTCCACCGCGCCGAGCAGTCGCTGGCCTCCGGCCTGCTGACCCTGCTGCGCAGCGGCCACGACCGGCTCAAGGCCTTCGCCGACGTCGACTGGGCCAAGGCCGAGGCCTGGCTGCACGCCCAGAGCGGCGCCGAGCTCGCCCCCGAGCAGCGCCAGGCCGTCCGCCTGGCCCTGACCGAGAAACTGGCCGTGCTGACCGGCGGGCCCGGCTGCGGCAAAAGCTTCACCGTACGCTCCATCGTGCTGCTGGCCCGCGCCAAACGCGCCCGCGTCATCCTGGCCGCCCCCACCGGCCGCGCCGCCAAACGCCTGGCCGAGCTGACCGGCCACGAGGCCACCACCGTCCACCGGCTGCTGCAGCTGCGGCCCGGCGGAGACGCCACCTTCGACCGCGACAACCCCCTGGACGCCGACCTGGTCGTCGTCGACGAGGCCTCCATGCTCGACCTGCTGCTGGCCAACAAGCTCGTCAAAGCCGTCGCCCCGGGCGCGCACCTGCTGTTCGTCGGCGACGTCGACCAGCTGCCGTCCGTCGGCGCCGGAGAGGTCCTCAAAGACCTGCTGGCCGCCGCCGACATCCCCCGCGTCCGGCTCACCCAGGTCTTCCGCCAGGCCCAGCAGTCCGGCGTCGTCGTCAACGCCCACCGCGTCAACACCGGCCGCCACCCCGTCCTGGAGGGCATGAAGGACTTCTTCCTGTTCCCCTGCGAGGAGCCGGAGGAGATCGCCGCCCTGACCGTCGACGTCGTCTCCCGCCGCATCCCCGCCCGCTTCCGCCTCGACCCCCGCCGCGACGTGCAGGTCCTGGCCCCCATGCACCGCGGCGCGGCCGGCGCCGGCGCGCTCAACGCCGCGCTGCAGGAAGCCCTCACCCCCGCCGTCGAGGGCATGCCCGAACGCCGCTACGGCGGCCGCGTCTTCCGCGTCGGCGACAAGGTCACCCAGCTGCGCAACAACTACGACAAAGGCGCGGCCGGGGTGTTCAACGGCACCGTCGGCATCGTCACCGACATCCGGCCCGACGAGCACAAGCTCACCGTCCTGACCGACGAGGACGAACCGGTCGACTACGCCTTCGACGAACTCGACGAGCTCGCCCACGCCTACGCCGTGTCCATTCACCGCTCCCAGGGCAGCGAATATCCCGCCGTCGTCATCCCGCTGGCCACCAGCGCGTGGATGATGCTGCAGCGCAACCTCCTCTACACCGCCATCACCCGCGCCAAGAAGCTCGTGGTGATCGTCGGCTCGCGGCGGGCGCTGGCCCAGGCCGTACGCACCAAGGGCGCGGGACGCCGGCACACCGGCCTCACGCACCGCCTGACGCCGCGTTGACCTGCGCCTGACCACAACAAGTGATCTAAATGTGACCGAACTCTCCCAAATCATTCGTCGTCTTACATGCAGGAGCATTAAGGTTTTTGAGGTGCCTTTGGTGCCCTGGGGGAGAGGACAATCTTGAACGTTACGCCTATATGGAGGAGACCGGCCGCCGCCACTGTCGCGCTGCTGGCCGCGGCCGCCCTGACCACCTCCTGCTCGAACGGCGGCACCACCACCACCGCCGCCGACCCCGGCGTACCGGAAACCACCACCACGCCCACCCCCCAGGCACCCACCGTCACCATCACACCCGCCGAGGGCAGCGAGAAGGTCAACCCCGACAAGAAGATCGTCATCGCCGCCGCCGGCGGCGCCCTCGAGGACGTCGCCGTCACCACCGGCGACGAGCAGATCGAGGGCCGCTTCAACGCCGACAAGACCCGATGGGTCTCCAAAACCCCGTTGAAGCCCTCCACCGGCTACACCGTCACCGCCAAGGCCGGCGCCACCACCGCCACCAGCGCCTTCACCACGGCCAAACCGCAGCGCGCCCTGCAGATCATCGACGTGACCCCCAACGCCAAGGGCGAGACCCTCGGCGTCGGCGCCCCCATCATCGTCACCTTCAACCAGCCCGTCGCCAACAAGGCCACCATCGAACGCGCCCTCGAAGTCGACGCGGAAAAACCCGTCGAAGGCGCCTGGCGCTGGGTCGACGACACCAAGGCCATCTACCGCACCGCGAAATACTGGCCCGCCCACCAGAAGGTGACGTTCAACGCCCACATCACCGGCATCAAGGGCGACAAGGGCCTGTACGGCACCAAGGACTACACCACCACCCTCAAGATCGGCGCCAAGCAGATCAGCAAGGTCGACACCCGCACCAAGCGCATGTACGTCTACCAGGACGGCAAACGCGTGCAGACCATGCGCATCAGCGCCGGCATGGCCACCACCCGCGAATACACCACCACCTCCGGCGTCCACCTGACCATGGAACGTGGCAACCCCGTCCGCATGATCTCCCCCGGCCGTAAGAAGGGCGACCCCGGCTACTACGACGTGATGATCGACCACGCCGTCCGCATCTCCAACTCCGGCGAGTACGTTCACGCCAAGAACAACGTCTGGGCCCAAGGCGTGCGCAACGTCAGCCACGGCTGCATCAACGCCCGCCCCGACCAGGCCAAATGGTTCTACGACAACGTCCAGCGCGGCGACGTCGTCGAAGTCGTCGGCACCGACCGTGAACTGGAGTGGAACAACGGCTGGGGCTATTGGCAGATGCCGTTCAAGGAGTGGAAGAAGGGCAGCGCCCTCAACGGCAAGGCCTGAGCCCGGCACCCCGCTGCCGCGCACCGGCGCCCGCTCCGGCTCGGCCGGCACACCCGAGCACCGATTCACCACGGCGTAGCGGCGGGGCTCATCCCGATGGTGGCAGCGGCCAGGGTCATCACCAAGGCGTCGTGGATGTGGTCGCGGACACCTCAGCGGATGCGCAGGCGGCCCAACCAGCCCACCAGCGTGATCGCTCGTTCCCATGGACCGGCTGACGGTTGCCGCCGTTAAGCTGATCTTCGTGAGAGACGGACATGAGGCCCCCGTGATCCTGCCCGAACCACGGACCGCGATCGAGGCCGCCGACATCGAGCGGGTCCGGGCGCTCCTCGGCGGCCCCGACCCATGGGGACGGGGGACCCCGCTGCACCTCACCGCGTCCGCGCTTGTCGTCCATCCGCCCACCCGGCGCGTGCTGCTGCGCTGGCACGCACGTCAGCAGGCATGGCTTCAGGTCGGTGGGCACGCCGACGCCGGCGAGTCCGACCCGTTGCAGATCGCGCTGCGGGAGGGAGCCGAGGAGACTGGGCTGACCGATCTGACGCCGTGGCCGGATGGGAGTCCCGTTCACCTGGTGATCGTCCCCGTACCGGCGGCGCCGCACGAGCCCGCCCACGAGCATGCCGACCTGCGCTTCCTGCTGGTCACTGACACGCCGGACGCGGTGCGGCCCGAGAAACCTGACTCGCCGCTGCGCTGGCTCTCGCTCGCTGAAGCACGGAAGTTGACCACAGAGGCCAACACGTGCGAGACCATCGACCGCGCCGCCGCCCTCCTCGGCGAGTAGACATACCGAGCGGCTGGGCCGGCGTCGCTCGAGCCCAGGTCGATGTGCACGTAGTACGGGTCCAGCCGAGATATCGGGAAAACCGGCCATGAGTTGATCTTGACGCCAGTTCCCCAGGCAGACGTACGGTCAGCGGTCAACTGTGATCAGCTTGAGGGCGTCTTCCTTGTCCTTGTCGGACGGCAAGCTGTAGCGCCGGGTGGTCTCCAGGCGGGCGTGGCCAAGGATCTCGGCGACCAGGACCAGGTCGGTCTTGCCGCGGACCAGCGTGGTGGCCAGTGTGTGGCACAGGACGTGCGCGGTGGTGGGATCGTCAAGGCCGGCCGTCTGGGCGATTCCGGCGATGATGCCGCTGGCGGCGCGGGCGGTCAGCCGTCCGCCCTTGGCGTTGAGGAACAGAGCTCGGTTGTCGTCGGCGCGGGGCCAGTTGGGGCGTTCATCCAGCCAGAGCTGCAGTTCGTTGCGGAGCTTGGGGTGGATGTCGACCTCGCGGAATTTGCCGCCCTTGCCGTGCAGGCGCAGCTTGCCCTTGCGGGCCGACATCTGGACGTCGTCGATGTCGAGGCGGACGACCTCGCGGATGCGGGCGCCGGCGTAGTACGGGATCAGCGCGATGCACCGGCCCCGGGGCGACAGGTGCGCCTCCCCGGCGCGTAGCCAGCGGATGCGGCGCGTTCCTCGAGGGCGCGGGGCGCGTTCTTGGGCAGGTCTTCGCGGGCGATGTCGGTCTTGCCCAGGCCCCGGCGGGTGTGGAAGTCGTCCAGGGCGGTGAGGGCGGAGTTGACGTAGACGCGGCTGCGTTTGGCGGGGCCGTCGCGCAGCAGCCACATCCGGTAGTCGCGCACGGCCCAGTCGCGGGCCTGGCGGTCGGTCAGGGGATCGGCGGTGTAGGTGGCGGTGTGGTCGGCCAGCCAGGACAGGAACATGCGCACGCGGGAGCGGTAGGTGCGCCGGGTCTCGGCCGACAACGGCGCGCGCTCCAGCGCAGCGGCGTACTCGTCGAGGATGACGTCATACGCAGGCGGCAGCCTGATCGGTCGGGCGCCCGGAGGGGGCTTCGTAATCTCGGAAGCGGATTCGGGCTTCCGGAGAGACCCGGGTTGCGTCATCTCGGAAGTACGGCGGATTCGTCCGGCGATTAATGCAGTGAGGCTCGTAGCCCGGGAATGATCACGCAGTGCGGGATCATGGGTTGTGGAAGGTGACTTCGGGGTTGGCCGGGGTGGGGGCGTCGAGCAGGGGTTGCTTCGTGCCCTTGAGGTGCTGGTCGAAGAAGGCCGCGACGTAGGAGCGGGTGAGCGCTATCCCGCGTTCGGCGGCGATGGTGTCGGGGGACGGCGTGCCGATTTTGCTCTTCGGGATGGCCAAGTCGGTGAAGCTGTCGTGCTCGGCTTGGGCGACGGTGAGCCAGCGCTTCCAGCCGTGCAGAGCCTGCCAGGTGTTGTCCCAGGTGTGGTCCTTGCCGGGGCTGTGGTCACTCTGGCTGCCCATCAGCAGGAAGGGACGCTTGCCGAGGCCGGTGGCGGGGAGGGTTGCGTTGATGGTGCCGTCGAGGTTGATCCCGGCCCTGACCCGCGTGTCGGTCAGCATGGTGGCGGAGGCGGCGTCGCCGCCGAGTGAGTGGCCGGCCATGCCGATGCGCTTGGGATTGATCAGGTTGGCGCGTTTCCAGGCGGGGTGGCGGCCGGTCAGGCGGTCCAGGACGAAGGAGATGTCCTTGGCGCGGTTCTTGGTGATGGTGGCCTTGCCGCCCTCGGGGGGTTTGGGCTGGTCGCACAGGGGTGCGCAGGTGAGCAGGCCGACGCCGGGGAAGGTCGTGCCGGAGGATTCGTAGGCGTGGTCGACTGCTGCGACGACGTAGCCGCGGCTGGCCAGACCCTCGGCGAGAGAGGTGAGGCTGGCGCGGGGCAGGCCGAGGCCGGGTGAGACCACCACCAGCGGGTGGCGGCCGTTCTTGGGGCGCGTGCCGGTGTGGGCGTAGGTGCGGATACCGCTGATGAACTCGGCGGGCAGGTTGGTGCCGGGGGCCTTGCGTTGCAGGAAGGACGTGGCCTCTTCGGCGGTCAGGTAGGGGGCAGGGGCCCCGGTGGCGGAGCGAGCGGGGTAGTACATCGAGATCATGAGCCGGCGTGGGCCCGATTCCGGTACCCAGGGGTCCTTGCGGCTCTTGTCGACCAGGTACAGGATGTCGCGGCCGACCGGATCGGGACCGGTGGGGCGAGGCAGTTCCAGCCGGGGGGCCGGCGACGTGGTGGCGGCGGGGCTGGGTTGCGTGGCCGATGCGGTCGTCGTGGCGCAGGCGGTGGTGGTCAGGGTGAGGCAGGCCGTCAGCGGAACGGCCAGCAGGCGCGGGGACATCAGGGTGTTCATCGAATTCCTTCCGGGAGCGGTCAGACGTCGCGGCGGCGCACGACGAGCAGGGTGAGGACGGCGGCGGCCAGCGGCCACGCTGCGAAGACGGCCCAAGAGCCGGCCACCGTGGGCAGGGCGGGGTCGTCGCGGAGCTGGGGCAGGCCCAGGCAGGTGCGCCAGACGTAGAAGGGGACCAGGGCATACAGGTCGTTGAGCCACTGGTGGACGGTCGGCCGGAAGAAGGTCGGCACGATGACCAGCACGGCGCAGACGGCGACGACGGCGGCCGCGGTATGCCGCAGCAGCGCGCCGACTCCCATGCCGACCAGCCCGGACACCGGAGCGAGCAGCGCGTTGGCGGCCAGCACGCGCAGCACGCCGGGGTCACCGAGCGAGATGGCGACGCCGCGGCCGGACAGGATGGCCTGGCTGACGCCGAAGGTGGCCGCCGAGACGAGGGCACCGGTTGCGAGCATGACGCCGCTGACGACGGCGAGCTTGGCGGCCACGACGCGGTGCCGGGCCGGGACGGCGCTCAGGGTGGTGCGGATGAGGCCGGTGGCGTACTCGCCGACGATCGTCAGCGCGCCCAGGCTGCCTGCGCCGATCATGAGCATGGTGGCGGACAGTCCGCTGAACGCCTCGGTCAACGGGCTGAACCTGGCCTTCTCCATCGCCGGGAAGCCGGGCCAGCCGTGGTAGGCCTCCAGGCTGCTTTGGACGGCGAAAGCGACGATGGCCAGCGTGCCGAGGCCGAGCAGCCAGCGGGTGGAGCGCAGCGACCACAACTTGGTCCACTCGGCGGCCAGCAGATCGATCATCGCCGATCACCGGCCGGAGACGTCGCTCGGTAGTCGGCGCTCTCGGCGGTCAGCTCCATGAACGCTTCCTCCAGCGAGGCGGACTGTGGAGCCAGTTCCCGCAGCAGGATGCGCCGCTCGAAGGCGAGTTCGCCGATGCGGGCAGCGCTCAGCCCCGTGACGCTCAGCGTGTCGCCGCCGTCCCGCCGCACCTGGCCGCCCGCCTGCGTCAGAACGGCGGCCAGTTCGGCGGTGTCCGGCGTGCGTACGGTGACCGACGCGCCGGTGCCTCGGGCGGCGAACTCGGCCACACTCTCATCGGCAATCAGCTCGCCGCGGCCGATGACGATGAGCCGGTCGGCGGTGTGCTCCATCTCGCTCATCAGGTGGCTGGAGACGAGCACGGTGCGTCCTTCGCCGGCCAGGCGCCGGAACAGGCCGCGCACCCAGCGCACCCCTTCGGGGTCCAGGCCGTTGACTGGTTCGTCGAACAGCAGCACCGGCGCATCGCCCAGCAGGGCGGCCGCGATGCCGAGCCGCTGCCGCATGCCCAGGGAGAACCCGCCCACCCGGCGGCGGGCCACGCTCTCCAGCCCCACGTCTCGCAGCACCTCATCCACCCGGCGGCGCGGCAGCCCGTTGCCGCGGGCCAGCGCGGACAGGTGCGCCGCGGCGCTGCGCCCGCCGTGCACGTCGCCGGCGTCCAGCAGCGCTCCGGCGTGCCGGAGGCCAGCCCGATGCCGGGCGAACGGGCGGCCGTCGACGGTGGCGCTGCCGCTGGTGGGCCGGTTCAGCCCGAGGATCATCCGCATCGTGGTGCTCTTGCCGGCGCCGTTCGGGCCGAGGAACCCGGTGACGTGGCCCGGCCGCACGGTGAAGGTCAGGCCGTTGACGGCCGTCACCTCGCCGTAGCGCTTGGTCAGTTGGTTGACTTCGATCACCCGCCCAACGGTGTCGCAGGTCGGGCAGGCGGGGCATCTGGCCGCAGGCCGGTTTCTGCGCGGGCGGGGTGGCCCGCGGGCATAGGCCTCAAGGCCCTCCGCTCGGATCCGTGCCACCAGCCGCAAAGTAGATCGTTTCCGCAGGCCGCGACACCCTCCAACGCGCCACGATGGCGCGACTGGCGATGATCGCGCGGATCGACCTCGCCCGGGGCGGCCCTTGATTGGCACGGCTAACGCCGCCTGAGGATGAACGCCTCCTCATCGTCGCTCTCCCCGTTGATGGAGCCCACCGCCCACAGCTCAGACGTTCCCGGGATCGTGGTCATGTTGGCCTTGCTGTCAGAACCGCTGACGACGCGGTCCTTCCGCGTCCACTTCTCGCCGTCATAGTGGAGGAAGACGACGTTGTTGGCCGGGTCGGTGCCGCTTGCCCACACATCGTTCTTGCCTGCGGCTGTGACGCTGGTCAGGGAGACGTTCCAGGCGGGCAGCTTTGCGTGCTTCCAGGTGGCGCCGTCCCAGTGCATGACGAGCGGGGCAGGGGGGACGTCTTCCTCCTCGCCTGTGGCCTTGCGGAGGCATTTGGCCGACAGGTAGTCGCGCTCCCGTTCACCGGGGGAGACCTCTCCCACAGCCCACACGTCGTCGGGGTCGGTCTGCCAGACGCTCTTCAGTACCCCGCCGCGCACGATGGGGATGAGCATGTTGTCGTCCATGATCAAGTTCTTGTCCGCCGGGTCCCCGTGCTGGATTGTCGGTGTGATGCCCTGGCACTTCGCGCGGCTTTGGGCGCCGACGATCCACGTGTGACCGCTCTTGAACGAGACTGCGTGGAGCCGCCTGTTGCGGTCGTAGATCGTGTCCATCGAGAACCTCCTGCCGTCCCAGTAGACGATGACGGGGCCCTCGTGGCCTTCGCCGATCAGCACCGCACGGCCCTTGTCCACGGAGATGTCGTTGAGCCGGTAGTTCTCAGCGATTCCGAACGGCTCGAAGGTGGTCCAGCGGCCGCCGCTTCGTCGAGCGAGCTCGGAACCAGCGAGAATCCAGACGTCATCTGGCCCGTCCACGTCGAGCCCGTTGATGGAGTACTTTTCCCATGGCAGCCGAACACGGGCCCAGGTCGAGCCGTCCCACTGCAGGAGGACGCCCCGGCCCTCGTCGTCCTCCGCACCGGCTTCGGACCCGATGGCCCACGCGTCGCGCGGTCCAGCCGCTTCCACCTCGATCATCCTGGAGCTCAACCTGAGCTTCGGGCTCTCAACGTCCTCCCACTGCCTGGACTGCTCGATCGGTTTGCTTGTGGTGGGCGTGGCAGCGGCGCTGGGGGAGGCAGGACCGGTGGTCGCTCGAGAAGTATTGGGCGTGGGGGACTGCGCGGTCCGGGGTGTCTCACTCGAGCATGCCGCCAGCACACCCAGGCAAGCCGCCGTCGCCACCACACGCCATATGATCTTCATGCGCCGCCATTGTTCCTGCCCGCCTCCGGCGGCGCCCGATATTTCTGGAAACATCCCGACTAACAGGATGACGCGGACGGTTGCACTTCCTATGTCAATACACCCGGGAGTGCCCGGTTGCCCAGCGCTACTTTGCACTTGGTGGCACGGACCCGAGCGGAGGGCCCTCAAGGCCGATGCCCGCAGCGGAAGCCGATGACTACGATCGACCGGGTGCGCGATGAAATGCCCAGGCCACCCTTAACTCAGCGGCTGCCGCATGGTGTGCGGACGGTGCTCACCTGGGGTGTCGTCGTGGCCTTCCTGCCGCTGCTGTACGCCGTGACGCTGGCCGATGACGAGAGCCTGCTGCCTGTGGGTGCGATGCACGCGGGTTTCGCCGCCGCGATGGCTTTCCCTCTGGTGTGGGCCCGGCGGCGGCCGTGTGCGGTGCTGGCGGTGCTGCTGGCCGAACTGCTCCTGGCCGTGGCGTTGGCGCAGCCCGCGGAGAGGGTCTGGCCGCTGGTGCCGGTGGCCGATCTCCTGGTCTGTTTCATCACGGCCACCCGTTCACGCCGCACCGGCCTGGCCGCGGCGGCCACCACGTTGATCGTCCAGGAGGCGGTCTGGCACGTGGCGCTGCTGACCCAGGGGTTGCGCGTCTTCGCCTCAGGCTTCCTCGCGCTGTCGGTCCTGCTCGGCCTGGGCGTCGTGGTCGCCTGGACGGCGGGCACGGCGCTGCGGCAACGACGCGAGTACGGCCGGGCGCTGCGTGCGCAGGCCGAGCTGCAGGCGGTCACGGCCGACCGGCTGCGCATCGCGCGCGAGCTGCACGACATGGTCGCGCACAGCATCGGCGTCATCGCCATCCAGGCCGGCGCAGGCGCGCGGGTGATCGACAGCCGGCCGGAGCAGGCGCGGGACGCGCTCGCCGCGATCGAGGCCGCCAGCCGGCAGACCCTGCAGGGACTCCGGCACATGCTCGGCGTGCTCCGCGAGCCCCCCGCCGCCTCGGAGCCGGAACCGGCGCCCTTGTCGGGGCTGGCAGACCTCGACCGGCTCGCCGAGACGACCACGGCCGCTGGCGTCCGCGTGGACGTGCGCCGCCAGGGCAAGCCACGCGGGCTGCCCCCAGCCATGGACCGGTGCGCCTTCCGCATCGTCCAGGAGTCGGTGACCAACGTCGTCCGCCACGCCGACGCCCGCCACTGCCAGGTCGTCCTCGACTACGCGCCCGACGAACTACGCGTCGACATCACCGACGACGGACGCGGCACCGCCACCACTGCGGCCTCGCCCGGCAGCGGGTACGGGATCGCCGGCATGCGCGAGAGAGCCGCTCTGCTGGACGGCCGCCTCAGTGCCGGACCACGCCCCGAGGGCGGTTTCCGCGTCACCGCCACCCTCCCGCTGCCCCAGCACACCGCAGCGCGGACCGCTCGTGTGGAGGCGCATTGACCATCCGCGTCGTGCTCGCCGACGACCAGCCGCTCATCCGCGCCGGTCTGCGCATGGTCATCGACGGCACTCCCGACGTCATCATCGCCGGCGAAGCCGGGACGGGAGCCCAAGCCGTCCAGCTCACCCGGCAGCTACGTCCCGACGTCGTCGTGATGGACATCCGCATGCCCGGCATGGACGGCATCGAGGCCACCCAGACCATCACCGCCGAAGCCCCGGACACCCGCGTTGCTCACCACGTTCGACGACGACGGCAACGTCTACGCCGCGCTGCGGGCCGGGGCGAGCGGGTTCCTGGTCAAGGACATGGCGCTGGAGGACATCTTGTCCGCCGTCCACGTGGTCGCAGCCGGCGACGCCCTGATCGCGCCCAGCGTCACCCGCCGCCTCATCGCCGAGTTCGCCGGCCGCCCCGAACCCCGCCCGCGGCCGCGCGAGTTGGCGGGCGTCACCGCGCGAGAACGCGAGGTGCTGACCCTGGTCGGGCGGGGCCTGTCCAACGCCGAGATCGCCGCCCACCTGCACATCAGCCCAGGCACCGCCAAAGCCCACGTCGCCAGCCTGCTCACCAAACTCGGCGCCCGCGACCGCGTCCAGCTCGTCATCGCCGCCTACGACGCCGGCCTGGTATCCCCGCTCCATGACGACCGATAACGAGAAGCGCGCCGGCCCAGCCCCGTCAACCACTGTCTGACAACTTGGCGGCTACCCCGGCAACGGCACCTCTCAGGCGGCATCGGTCTCCTCTCCAAGCTCGAGGTTGACATCCATGTCCTCCAGCGGTGCGTTCAGGTCGTAGACGTAGTCGCCGAAGCGGCGCACGTTGTCTTCCTGGTAGGGGACATGATGGCCACGTCGGCGCGATGCATCGTCTCGCCCTCGCTGCGCAGCTGGTGAGCACCAGGGACATGTCCAGCGTGGTCTGGTACATGACCAGGTCGGCGACCAGGGTGTTGAACTTGATCGCCTTTTCCTGTTCTTCCGGGTCGTTCTCAGCGATCACTCCGTTGTTGCCGAATCCGATCCTTGGAGAAGTTGTTTGAAGGACTCGACCATGTTGGTGGCCCGGGTGATGTTCTCCCGCAGCGTGGTGTCGGAGACGTATCGAAGAAGCACCATGGTGCGGATCACGCGGCCCAGTTCGTGGAAGGCGCGGTAGATCTTGTTGCGTTTGGAGTCGTGCCGCAGCCGCCGCAACAGAGTGATCGACGACAACTCGCCTTCGCGGATGGAGATGGCCACCTTCATCAGGTCCTGCCAGTGATCCTCGATCGGCTGCCAGTTGATCGGCTCGCCGAACAGCGCGTCGATGTGCCGATAGCGCAGGCCCGGCTCGGGCCGGTGGAAGGTCAGGTCCCGGAAGTTGCGGATGCGCGGCAGCAGCTCGAATCCGAACAGATGCGCCAAACCAAAGACAGGGAACGACTGGCCTTGCGTATCGGCGTGAATCTCCTTGGGCGCCGCCTCGCTCTCCTGCTCCAGCGGGCCCTCGATGATGTAGACCGCTTCCCACACCCCGCACGGCACGAATCTCGAAAACAGCGCGATGTAATTGTCGGCGATGTGGTGGTAAGCGACGCCACCGTAGCCGCCGTACCGGATGTGGAACTCCGCGATCAGGTTGTCCACGTAGATGTCGTACTTGGTGCCGTCGGCGGCCACCGCGTTGCCCTCTCAGCCGCACGATCACCGTCCGCGAGGCCGAACACGCGAAGATCTTCGCCGCCCCGGGCTTCGATTCACTCGCGCGGGACAACCTCCGAGATTGCGCTGCAGCGCTCTGGATGACCTCCCTCACCATTGCGCTCTCCAACAACGGCAGGCCGACGTCCGTCAGGTTCAAGGCTTCAAGATCGACTCATGGCCGGTTTTCCCGATATCTCGGCTGGACCCGTTAGTAGGGCTCGTGGGGGGAGGGCGAGGTTCTGGTGGAGGTCGCAGGCGCGAATCGTGGTGCCGGCCTGCGTGGATCAGGGCCGCTGCAGCGGTGCGACTGCGCAAGGCTACCAGGGCAGCAGGCCGTCCTCGCTGAAGAACCCTGCGGTGGGTCCGTCGGTGCCCAGCGTGGCCAGGCGCACCACGACCGCGGCGCCCTGCGCGGGGGTGAGGTACCCGCTGTGGTTGTTGCTGTCGGTGGCGACGAAGCCCGGGGCGGCGGCGTTGACGAGGATGCCGTCCTTGCACAGCTCATTGGCGTACTGCACGGTCAGCGCGTTCAGCGCGGACTTCGACGGCGTGTACGCGGCCGACGGCAGCAGGGCTGCGAACGGGCCGTCCGGGTCGCTGGTGAGGGTCAGCGACCCGGCGTGACTGCTGACGTTGACGATGCGCGCCGCCGGCGAGCGCCGCAGCAGCGGCAGCATCGCGTTGATCACCGCGATCACCCCGAAGACGTTGGTCTCGAACACCGCCCGGACCATGTCCAGGTCGACCGAACTGGGAACCTGATCGTGGGCGTCTTCCGGCGAGACCTTCCCGGAGCCGGTGATGCCGGCGTTGTTGACCAGCACGTCAAGGCGGCCCCAGCGCTCCTCGACCCACCTGGCGGCCTCCTGCACGGTGGTCAGGTCGGTGACGTCCAGGGCGACCGCGTGCGCGTCGCCGCCCGCCGCGCGCACCGCCGCAGCGGCCTCCTGGCCGCGCCGCGGATCTCTCGAGCCGATCACCACCGTCATGCCCATCGCCGCAAGCCGCGCGGCGATCGCGCGGCCGATTCCCTTGTTCGCCCCGGTGACCATCGCCACCTGATGTGTGGTGTGCTCGTTCATGACCAAACTCCTGTCGGGGACAGCCTGTTTTCGTGGAGTTGCCTGCCGCGCGGTCGTTCACGCGGCGTCCTGACGAGCAAGAGATCCCGGCGACCCGATCCCTGTGACAGCGCGATGCTGTGACGTGCATCACCGATCACGGGTGTCACAAAGCGGAGGCGACCGGGATCGTATGCGTGCACGGTCGAGAACGAACAGGCAGGAAGCAGCAATGAGCGAACGCAGCGAGCAACCGACGGACACAGCCGGGCCCCTCGCTCGTGGCAGCATCCGCATCGACTCCGCTGTGGACCCGGCCACCGAGGTGTTCCTCGCCCACCGCAACCTGCTGTTCACGGTCGCCTACGAGCTGCTCGGCTCGGCCGCCGACGCCGAGGACGTCCTGCAGGAGACCTGGCTGCGGTGGGCGGGCGTCGACCACGCCACTGTGCTGGACCGGCGCGCCTACATGGTCAAGATCACCGCCCGGGAGGCGCTGAAACGGCTGCGCACGCTCGGCCGGCGCAAGGAGTCCTACGTCGGTCCCTGGCTGCCCGAGCCGCTGCTGACCGCCCCGGACGTGGCCGAGGATGTGGAGCTGGCCGACAGCGTCTCGATGGCGATGCTGCTGGTGCTGGAGACGCTCACCCCCACCGAGCGGGCGGTGTTCGTGCTGCGCGAGGTGTTCGACCTGGACTACGACGAGATCGCCGACGCCGTCGGCAAGAGCCCGGCCGCGGTCCGACAGATCGCCCACCGGGCACGGACCCACGTCGCCGCGCGCCGACCCCGCGGGAGCGTCACCCCCGCCCAGACCCGCGATGCGCTGCAGGCGTTCCAGAGCGCGGTCGAAACCGGCGACCTGCAGAGCCTGCTCGACATCCTCGCCCCCGACGTCGTCCTGTTGACCGACGGCGGCGGAGTCGTGCAGGCCGCGCTGTCGCCCATCGTGGGGGCCGATCAGGTGGCCCGCGTGCTGGGCAGGATCGCCGGCACGGCGTCGCTGCAACCGACCCAGGTCAACGGCTACCCGGCGCTGCTCCTCCGGCGGGGCGGCGAGACCGACACCGTCATGGCGGTGCGCATCGACGACGGCCTCATCACCGGGCTCTACGCCGTGCGCAATCCCGAGAAACTGTCGCGGGTCGAGCATGAGACTGCCCTGCACCGCTGAGTCGCCCTGATCGCGATCGCCACCATGCCCGTCAGGGCGCTGTTGTCTCTGACCGCCACGCGCGGCGTCACCCACCCTCCGTCCGCCTCCCCGGAGCAGGCCGGCCTTGAGCCCCGGCACGCCCGCCCCGGGCACCACCCCCTACGGTGGCAGCGTGAAGATCCGTCAAGGCACACCCGACGACATCCCCGCCGTCCTGGCCATGTTCGACAGCGCCGTCGCCTGGCTGACCGCCCGGGGACGCACCGGTCAGTGGGGCAGCCGGCCCTTCACCGGCGACCCGCGCCGCACCCAGCAGGTCACCACCTGGGCCGAAAGCGGCGGCATGCGCATCGCCGACATCGGCGCCACTCCCGCCGGCTGCCTCGTCGTCGGCTCCGCCCACGACTACGTCACCCCTGCCGCCGAACCCGAGCTCTACGTCCAGGCTCTGGTCATCGACCGCCGCCACGCCGGCCGCGAGGTCGGGCGCACCCTGCTGGACTGGGCCGCGCAGCACGCCCGCGGCCTCGGCGTCGGCCTGCTGCGCGTCGACTGCTACGCCGGCGATGACGGCCGTCTCGTCGCCTACTACGAAAGCTGCGGCTTCACCCGCGCCGAACCCTTCACCGTGGGGGAGTGGCCCGGCATGCTCCTGCACCGCCGTCCATGACCACCGCCGCCGGTCCACAACGCCGGTCCAGGGGTTGCTGTAGTCCCGGAGAAATTTGGTCGGATTTCGCTGACCTGCGCTGATGTAAAAGGTCCCGTACGTTGATCACTTCCGCTACCGTTCGTACGGTCCTGACCGGTGGTTGCGGTGTGGAGGTGGTCGATGTCGACCCGGATGTTCTCCGAGGACCAGCTGGAGCGGTTACAGTCGTACCCCGATATCGGCCGCGACGATTTGATCCGGTACTTCACCCTGACACCTGCCGACGTGGCTTTCATCGACCCGGGGCGGGGCCGTGGCGCGGACCGATCGATTAGGGCTTGCCGTTCAACTGGCGACCTTGCCCTGGCTGGGGTTCGTGTCGGACGAGGTGACCTCGGCGCCGCCCGTGGCGGTGGCGCGGCTGGCCGAGCGGCTGAGGGTGGATCCAGCGGCGCTGGAGGGGTACGGCGAGCGGGCGCACACCCGCTCGGATCACCTGCGGCTGGCAGCAGAACATCTGGGGTGGAAGAGCGCTCCGGCCGGCAAGGCGGCGCACGTTGGAGTGCAGCCCGTCCGCGCCGACGACGAGGTCGAAGCGGCGCGGCGTTGTCGAACCGCACCTCACCGTCGGGCGAGATAGCGGTGATCGAGTCGCCGAAGATGTACTCGACGTCGTCGCGTGCGGCGTCGTAGTAGATCTCGCTGACCTGCGGTTTTCCGACCTTTGTGTAATCAGGCGAGGTTGGTGGCCCTCGCCGGTTCCGGGGTACCGGAACGAAATCCGGCGTCAACGCGGTTCCCGCTGGTCAGTGAGTTCTCTCGCTCGCCTCTTCCGAAGGCGGTCAACACCGGATCCCGTTCCGTCGCACCGCGCGGGGCGCGAGGGCCTTGCCCGCGGGCTGTTCCCCAGCAGCTCGATCGCCGCCCGGGACTGGGGGCTGCCTGCCGCTGCCGTGTCTTGGCAGAGTTTCGCAGGCCGAGACCATGGATCACTTGCGCGTCATGGGGGTCAGTCGAGCGCGCCCGCCAGCGGCGGCTGTCCGGCCTGCTCGTGGGCCATGGCCACGCCGCGGGTCTCGGTGAGTGCGAAGGTGCAGACGAGGGAGAGCACGGCGAGCGCGGACAGCATCACGCCGATGCCGATGCCGCCGAACGATGCGCTCAGGCCGGGGGCGAGCAACGGTGGGACGGCGCCTCCGAGGACCCCGGCGATGTTGTATCCGAGCCCCGCACCGGTGTAGCGGTGCCGGGGCGCGAACAGCTCGGGCAGGAAAGAACCGGCCGGGCCGTACGCGATCCCGACGATCAACAGCGTGACCGCGAGGCCGGCGGCGAAGGCGACCGAGGCACCGGTGTCGACCAGCGGGAAAAGGGCCAGTCCCCACACGATCCCGACAGCGCACGCAGCCATGATCACCTTGCGGCGCCCGTACCGGTCGGAGAGCACGCCGGCCAGCACGGTGGCGATGCCGAACGCGACCGCGGCGGCGATGCCGATACTGAGCACGACCGGCCGGGACAGCCCGGCGCCCTGGGGGTTGGTGCCGTAGCTGGTGAGGTAGGCGGTGCCCATGTAGAAGAACGTGAAAAGCATGGTGAGTGAGCCGGCGGACAGCAACACCTCGCGTGGCTGGCTTCTCAGCGCCTCGAGGAAGGGCAGGCGTCTCGGCTGCTGCGCCGGAACGGCGGCTTGGGCGGCCTTGAACGCGGGGGTCTCCTCGATGCTGAGCCGGACGTAGAGGCCGACGCCGACGAGCAGAATCGACAGCAGGAACGGAATGCGCCAGCCGTAGGCGAGGAAGGCCTCGTCGGAGTCACCCATGACGAGGCTGGTGGTCAGGAAGGTGGCGCTGGACAGGGCGAAGGCGAAGGCAGGGCCGAGCTGGGGGAACACGCCGTAGAGACCGCGCTTGTCCTTGGGGGCGTACTCGGCGGCCAGGAGGGTGGCGCCGGCCCACTCGCCGCCGACGGCGAAACCCTGGGCGATGCGGAGCAGCACCAGGATGATTGGGGCGGCGACGCCGATGGTCTCGGCGCTGGGTAGCAGCCCGATGAGTACGGTGGCGATGCCCATGAGTAGCAGGGTGGAGATCAGGGTGCGCTTGCGCCCGAGCCGGTCGCCGTAGTGGCCGAACAGTATGGCCCCGACCGGGCGGGCGAAGAAGGCGACGGCGAACGTGGCGAACGATGCGACGGTGCCGGCGGCCGGTCCGAGTGCGGGGAAGAACACCTTCGGGAAGACGAGCGCGGCTGCGGTTCCGTAGATGAAGAAATCGTAGAATTCGATCGTCGTTCCTGCACAGCTCGCGATCGCGACTCGGCGCAACGATATTTCGCGCGCCCGCTGTTCCTCGACAGCCATGGGTGACTCCCTGGTGCTATGGGGGGTGCCGACTCGGCAAGGCAAGGCTCCAGGATGGGAGACGGGGCGCACTACCCGCGAAAGTGGGTAATTCCAACGACGCTGAGCTGGGGGACGGATACGCCGTGCGCTGGTCAGCGCGCCAGAAGACCGTCGCGCCTGTCCCGGCCATGCTCGGCATGCGGGCGTCTACTTGCCTGACGTGGTGCGACATGAGGCCGCACTCGATGAGCAGCTATGACAGGCCCGCGCGTCCAGCGCGGTCACCGCGTCTTCAGGGACGATGACCTGGAAGCCGAACTCGTCGGCGAACCGCGCCGTCTGCTCGACGCCGAAGTTCGTGGCGATCCCGGTGATGATCAGAGTGTCGATGCCGCGCGAGCGAAACGCCTCCTCCAGCCCGGTGTCGTGGAAGGCGCACCGCCTCGGCCAGGTCGAGGGAGCGGGCCACCACGGCGGGACCGGCATGCGGCGCCGTGGGCTGCTCGACGATGCGCGTCATCAGGTCGATGAGGATGAGCGCGGTACGCCGGGGGTCCAGCTTGTCCATGATCGACATCGTGGTGGTCACTCGACACGCGTCAGGACGGTGTCCTCGGCCAAGAAGATCCGCCCGTCGGGGTGGACCGCCAGGTTCTGCGCCGGCCGGTCGAGCAGCAGCTTGCCGGTACGGCCGGCCAGGTCGATCTCGAACAGCAGGTGCCGCTGGACCAGGGCGTAGATCCGGCCGTCCGCGGCCGGACGGGCGAGCTCGCCCGCGGTCGAACCCGTGTCCGGGGCCAGCCGCAGGCGGTGCACCACCTGCCGGGAGGCCACGTCGAAGGCGAAGAGCTGCCCGTCGGCGAGTCCCCACAACAGGCCGGTGGAGTCCGGGAGGAGCGCCGGGATGGCCGGGGCTCCGGGGACCGGCGTCATCTCGAAGGTCTTGCCGGCCGAGACGGTCCAGCCGAACAGGCGGGCCTCGGGCTGGGTCGGCGTGGGCGTCGAGTAGCCGCCGTGAATCGACGTCCCGCCGACGATCGTGCCGTCCTGGTAGGCCAGGCTGACGATGGACTGGTCGGTGACTACCGGCAGGTGGACGGCTGCCGCCAGGGTGGTCTTGTCGACGATGACGAGGGCGCCGTTCAGCGTGGTCCCGTCCGGCATGGTGCCGTAGGCCAGGTCGGTGCCCGCGTCGGTCATCGCGCGGATGCGTACCTGGTGCTGCGCCTTCAGATCGGTGATCTTCACCGGGTTGTCGGCCGTCCCCGGCGGGCCGGGCGCGTACTCGGGGCTCGACCAGGGCAGGGACGGGTCGTAGCGGTACAGCCGGGAGTCCGGGTACCCGCCGATCCAGACGGCGCCGCCGATCTCGCGGATGCTCTCGATCTGCCCGAAGCTGTGATAGTCCGCCTGTCCGGTGCCGGGATCGATCTCGGCGAAGCCGCTGAGGAACCCGCCGGCGTACACGGTCCCGCTCTGACCGGCGTGCAGCGTGAGGATGAGGACCGGGTCGCCGGGCACGTCGGTCTGGACGAGCTCGCCGCGGCCGGTGATCGGGTTGTGCCGGAAGAGCGCGCCGCGCCACAGGAGCCCGGTGACCGTCTCGCCGGGCCAGTCGCGCGTGCCGAGGTCGGCCCATCCGATGCCGCGGTTGTTGGCGACCCGGCCCATGATGTCGGGGCCGACCGCGGTGAGTTTCCCGGTACGCGGCTGGTAGCGGGTGAGGCGGTTGTTCCGGGTGAAGTAGACCTCGCCGCGCCGGCCGGGCGAGGAGACGTCGAGGCCGGCGACGCCGTCGATGAGGTCGATCCACTTGCCGGCCGAGATGTCGTAGACGCCGAGCTTGCCGTTGATCGCGGTGCCGAAGCGGGCGTAGAGCTTTCCGGCGTAGGCGTTGAGGTCGTTGACGAGTTGCCCGGTCCCGTCGCCGAGCCCCTCGGGGAGGGGGAGCTCGCGCTTGGCGCCGGTGTCCTTGTGGATGGCGATGACGTGGGCGTCCGGCAGGGTCCCGGCGTAGATGTAGGACCCCCAGACGGCGATGCTGCGGACGTACTGGAGGCCGGGCAGGAGCTGGCCGTAGTCACGGACCCGGCCGGTGCGGTGGTCGTAGCGGAAGACGCGGCCGCCGGGATAGGTGCCGCCGTAGAGGCGGTCCTCATCGTCGATGGCCAGGCGCCAGATGTAGTGCTCGGAGGGGAGCGGGCGGCCGAGGTTCTCCGGCGTGCTGTCCGGGCCCGGCTTGCGGCGGTAGAGGGAGCCGGTGTCGTAGGTGCCGACGTAGAGGGTGCCGTCGCGGGTGGCGACGACCGCGTACGCGCCCGGCGACCCGGTCAGCGGCTGGGTGAGCACCGTCTTGGCGGTGGCGGGGTCCACGGCGTTGAGCTTGGCCGGTTCGCCGGTGGCGACCGACCACAGGACCTTTTTGCCGTGCGGGCCGGGCGCCATGGCGCCGCCGACCAGCGTGACGTCCCGGAGCGGGGAGCCGAGCGGCGTGACGGACACGGCGCGTGCCGGGGTCGGGATGAGGGCGGCGCCCGGCGCCAGGATCGCGGCGGCTAACAGGCTGCGGCGGGTGAGCATAGCGGGGTCCTCCATCTTCGGCCGGGACCGAAAGGCCCGTTGGCAGGAGATCTGTGGCACCCATGAGAATATCGGTATGGACCGAAAGTACGTCAATGCCTCTCAGAGGTCCTAACAGAAAGATCAGTGGACGAGGCGTCGCCAGCAGATGATCGCTGCGGTGAGAGTCATGAAGGCTTCGTGGATGTCGTCGCGGATCTCCCAGCGGATGCGCAGGCGGCGGAACCAGTGCAGGAGCGCGATCGTCCTCTCGACCACCCACCGATGAACGCCCAGGCCGGAGCCGTGTGGGGTGCCACGCCGGGCGATGATGGGCTTGATGCCGACCGACGTCGTGGCCTTCTACGTCAACGCCCAGAAGTTCGCCGGGTTCGAGGTGCGCGGGCCGCAGGTGCCGGGCGGCAGCACCTGCCCGACCTCACCGACCCAGACGTGCGCGCCGGTTACCGGTACGGCTTCGGCGTACGCGGCGACGCCGGGCCCGCGCCGCTGCTGCTGGACGCGGTGGAGGGGAGGAGCATTTCGTAGAACGGCGGGCCGGGCCGTTGACAATTACGGTCCGGCCCGTTATGCCCTTGCTATGCGCATCCTCTCCGTCGTGCTGTCCACCTTCTTAGCCGCCTCGCCGGTCCAGGGGACCGTCACCGACTTCGGCGTCCAGTCCGCCGCGCTCACCGTCCACGAGGGCCACTTCGGCACCGGCCAGGACGGCCGGCCCGCGGTCTTCGCCATCCAGATGGGCACCCCCGGCGTCGTGGCCGAGGTGGACCCGGTGACCCGCGAGCTGCGTGACACCGTGCCCCTGCCCGGCTCGTCGGGCGGCTGGGGCATCACCCAGACCGCCGACGGCACCGTCTACGCTGGCACCTATCCCAACGGCCACCTCTACTCTTTCAAGCCCGGCGCCGACGTCGCGACCGACCTCGGCCAGGTGGTGCCCGGCGAGACGTACGCCTACGGCCTGCAGGCCGGGGCGGACGGCACCGTCTACGGCGGCACCTACCCCGGGGCGCACGCCTTCTCCTACGCGCCGTCGGCCGGCTTCCGCGACCTGGGCGCGATGTTCCCCGGCCAGCAGTACACCGTGGACGTCGCCGTCGACACCGACCGGCAGCTGCTGTGGGCGGCCATCGGCTCGGCTGGCCACCTGATCAGGCTGGACCTGGCCACCGGCGAGAAGCGCGACATCTGGCCCGAGGCCCTGCGCGGCGACGCCAGCTACCCCTACGACATCAACCTCGTGGCCGGCAAGCTCTTCGTCAAACGCAGCAAGAACCAGGCGCTCGTGCTCGACCCGGACACCGGGGCCGTGCTGGCCGACGGGTTCACCATGAACTCGCGCGGCACCACCAAGACCGCCGCCGGCGGCTACGTCTACTTCACCTCCAGCGGCGCGCTGTGGCGTTACGACCTGGCCGCCGACCGGCCCGAGCCGGTGCCCGGCCCGGTGAACGCGGGCGGCCCCGCGGTCGGCTGGGGCTTCGTCGACGGCAAGCTCTACGCCGCGATCGGCAACTATGGCGGCGACGCCTTCTCCTACGACCCGGCCACCGGCGCCGCCGAGCGCTTCAAGCTGCCCTTCCCGCACCAGCCCATCGACATCGCCAACATCACGGCGGGGCCGGACGGCAGGATCTACACCAACCTGTTCATCAACGGCAACCTCGCCGTCCTGGACCCGGCCACCGGCACGGTCACCCAGCTCGGCCGGACCGGGCAGACCGACGGGTGGTTCTGGAAGGACGGCAAGCTCTACCTCGGCGTCTACCCCAACGGCTCGATCATGCACTACGACCCGGCGCAGCCCTTCGTGTCGGGCACGAACCCGCGCGAGCTGTTCCGCCTGATCGGCGACGGCCAGAACCGCCCCGTGGCGTTCGCCTCCTCCGGCAGCAAGGTCTACATCGGCAGCACCCCCGACTACGGCCTGTGGGGCGGCGCGCTCACCGTCTACGACGAGACCACCCGCACCCACACCGTCCTGCGCGCGCCCGTCACCGACCAGGGCGTCACGTCCCTGGTCGTCCTGGGCGGCACGCTGTGGGGCGGCACGTCGATCAACGGCGGCGGCGGCACCACACCGAGGGCGACCGAGGCAAAGCTGTTCACCTACGACCTGGCCACCGGCGCCAAGCGCTCTGAGTACACCCCCGTCCCGGGCGCGCGGACGATCACCTCGCTGATCGAGGGGCCGGACGGCCTGCTGTGGGGCCTGGCCGACGGCACGCTCTTCCTCGCCGACCCGGCCACCGGTGAGGTGGTACGACGGGTGAAGCTGAGCACCGGCTCGGGCAGCGTGCCCGACGAACTGCACCTCAACGCGGACGAGCACGTCTACGCCGCGCTGGACGGGAAGCTGCTGCGGATCGACCCGCTGTCGAAGGAGGTCACGGTGGCGATGGAGTCGGGCGTTCACCGGAGTGCGCAGGACGGGGCCGGTAACGTCTGGTTCCGCAGTGGCACGAAGGACGCCGACGGTGCCATCCAGGGTGGTGCTCGGCTGCTGCGTTACACGCCGCCTGTCGATGCCTGTCCGCGTTCGGACTTGTCGCCGACGGTCACGATCAAGGATCGGGACAGCGGGGTCGCCAACCGGTACCGGGCCGATGGGTGCACGGTCGAGGATCTCATCGAGGACGAGAAGTATTCCGGTGGGCAGCTGGTTACCCATGTGGCCAGGAAGAGTGCGGAGCTGGCGGCTTCTGGGCTGATCACGGCTCGGGAGGCGGGGCGGATCATCGCAGCAGTCCGCTAGCCGCCACCTCGACACCAGCCACCCGCTGACCGTCACCCGCTGGCCGCCGCCCCGCTGGCCGTCATCGGGTGGCGGTCACCGGCGGTTGGTCGTCATCGGGTGGCGGTCACCCGACAGCTGGCCACCCCGCCGGGCCCGGGCCTTAGCAGGCAAGGCGACCATCGGCCGACCTCCGATCACGCACGGCCCGGCCCCTGCCAGGCCTCATGAACGGATCTTCGGCGTTATGGTTAGCGTTCGCTAGCCTGTCCGGCCCCTACCAGGCCGGGCAAGCCGGCACTGCGCATAATCCAGCACTGCGCATAATCCAGCACTGCGCATAATCCAGCACTGCGCATAATCCAGCACTGCGCATAATCCAGCACTGCGCATAATCCAGCACTGCGCATAATCCAGCACTGCGCATAGGGCGGCGTAATCTCGCCGCTCTTGCTGAACGTCGCACTTCACGGGCTAGAGGAAGCCGCAGGAGTCCGCTACTCGAAAGAGACGACGCGACTCGGACAGGCCAGCCCGGCAGTGATCAGATATGCCGACGACCTGGTCGCCTGCTGCTTCTCGAAGCAGCAGGCCGAACAGGTCAAGGCACGGCTCGCCGCATGGCTGAAACCCCGGGACTGACCTTCAACAAGGACAAGACGCGCATCGTCCATGCCTCGGAAGGTGTTCGATTTTCTGGGGATGAACGTCCGCCGCTACGCGGTCGGCAAGCTACTGATCAAACCGAGCAAGGCAGCCATCAAGAGGATCCGGGAACGGCTCGCCAAGGAACTGCGCTCTCTGCGCGGGGCCAACTCGACGAGGGTGATCGCTCGGCTCAACCCCATCATCAGGGGCTGGGCCGCCTACTACCGGACGGTGGTCTCGGCCAAGGTGTTCAAATCCTTGGACCACTACCTGTGGATGCTCACCTACCGGTGGGCGCTTCGAACCCACCGCAACAGGCCACCCCGCTGGATCGTTGATCGGCACTACGGAAGATTCACCAAGTTCCGCAACGACCGCTGGGTTTTCGGCAACCCCGAAACGGGTGCCTACCTGCTGAAATTCTCTTGGACAAAGATCGAACGACACACCATGGTCAGAGGGCGGGCGTCCCCAGACGACCCCACTCTGGACGACTACTGGACTGCGCGGCGCCGACGGGTGAAACCCCCGCTCGACGCCTACACCATCAGGGTGTTCGACCGGCAAGACGCGCGCTGCGTGCTCTGGATGTCACGGACCCCGCTCGGCATCGCGATCCCGCTCGCTCCACAGCGGCCGCCGACCCTGGCCGTACCCGAACTCCGGCCTCTCATCGCTCATTGTCCACACCGTGAGCGAACCGCGGCTTCGCGTCGCGGGGACCGGCATCAATGCAGGTCAGCGAAATCCGACCAAAATTTCCCAGGACTACAGGAACCCGGTCCATGTCGCCGGCCTGGCCGTGACCGGGCCGGCCGGCAGGGGCTGAGCCGGCACCCCGGATCCCGGCACGGCGAAGACCGCCGGACCGGACAGGGCGGGGGAGTGATCCAGTCCCGGCAGCGTCCAGACCGGCCAGGGCCTCGCTCCGGGTAAAGAGCGATGATCGCCGTGGCCGAAGCCGTCAGCGCGGCGGCTTACCGCGCAGCAGCGGATGCGACCGCATCGCCACCTCCAGCTCGCCTGGCAGCTCGTCACGGTAACGCCCCAGCGTCGACAGATCGCTGTGCCCCAGCACCCGCCGCACCGCGTCCATGTCCACCGCATCGGCCAGCAAATGCGTCGCCGTCGTATGCCGCAACCCATGCGGCGTCACCGACCGCCGCCGATCCGCATCCACCCGCGCCTGCACCCGATCGATCACCGCCTGCACGTCGCCCCGCGCCAGCCGCCGCCCCCGCCACGACAACAGCAACGCCTTGTCCGGCACCGGCGGCCGCCCCCGCTCCAGATACACCTGCAGGACCCGCGCCACGTCATCCGGCAACGGCACATCCCGCGTACGCCCGCCCTTGCCGAAGATCCGCCAATAGCGCACCCCGTCGTTGGTGAAGAAGTCCTCCACGTTGGCCCGCACCAGCTCCGACACCCGCGGCCCCACCGTCGACAACAACAACACGATCAGCCCGTCACGCAACTCCGTGCGCTGATCACGCCGTTTGCCCGCCGCCGGCGGCTCAGCCGGCAACGCACGCGCCGCCCCGATCAGCCCCTGCGCCTGCTCCCGCGTCAACGCCCGCCGATGCGGCCGCAACCCGCCCCGTTCCTTGGCCGTCACCGTCGAGGCCGTCATCGGGTTGATCTGCACCCACCCGGCCAGCGTCGCATGCTGGAACAACGCCGAGATCGACCGCCGGAACCGCGCCTGCGACGACGCCGATTGCCCCGAGGTGGTCTGTCCCGAGGCCGGCGGTCCTGCCGCCGCTTGCCTGGCGGTCCCGTCCGCCTGCGGGTCTCCGGCGGATCCCGGCCCGGACCGGGATCCGGCGCGCCCGCCCGCCGCCGGACCGCCCGCCGACCGCGCACGCGCCGAGCGCCCGTCCGGCTTGCGCGCGAACGCCAGCAACACCGCGTCGACGTCCTCGCCCGTCAGATCGTCCAGCACGACCCCGGCACCGGCCAGCTCCACCAGCGTCGCCACATCCCGCGCATAGACCTCCGCCGTCGACGGCGACAGCGCTCCCGTCAACGTCCTGGCCCGCACCAGCTCCACATAACGATCCGCCGCCTCGGCCACCGTCAACCGCTCGAGCTCCGCAGGCCGCACCCCCGGCCACCCCCTCCGCCTCGCCACCAACCCGGCCACGACGGTAGCGGCCTGCACCGACAAAAAAGCCACCCCGGCAATCAAGCAACCTCATCCGGTAGCCGGCGTCCTCGGGTAGCCGGCGTCCTCGGGCGTCCTTGGGTAGGCGGCGTCCTCGGAGGAGCAGGGTCAGATGTCGCGGAACGTCTCGATCCGCGCCCCCAACGCGTTCAGCCGCTCCGCCAGATCCTCATACCCCCGGTTGATCACGTACACGTTCCGCAGCACCGACGTGCCCTCGCCCGCCATCATCGCCAGCAGCACCACCACCGCCGGCCGCAGCGCCGGCGGGCACATCATCTCCGCACTGCGCCACCGCGTCGGCCCCTCCACCAGCACCCGATGCGGATCCAGCAACTTCACCGACGCCCCCAGCCGCGTCAGCTCCGTCAGATAGATCGCCCGGTTGTCATACACCCAGTCGTGGATCAACGTCGACCCCTGTGCCGCCGCCGCGATCGCCGCGAAGAACGGCACATTGTCGATGTTCAGCCCCGGGAACGGCATCGGATGAATCTTGTCGATGGGGGAGACCAGCTTCGATGGCCGCACCGTCAAATCCACCAGCCGGGTACGCCCGTTCGCCGCCGCGTACTCCCGCCCCCGGTCGTGATCGAGCCCCATCTCCTCCAAAACCGCCAGCTCGATCTCCAGGAACTCCACCGGCACCCGGCAGATCGTCAGCTCCGACGACGTCACCACCGCCGCCGCCAGCAGACTCATCGCCTCCACCGGATCTTCAGAGGGGGAGTAGTCCACATCCCGCTCGATCACCGGCTGCCCGTACACCGTCAGCGTCGTCGTGCCGATCCCTTCCACCCGCACCCCGAGCTGCTCCAGGAAGAAACACAGATCCTGCACCATGTAATTGGACGAGGCGTTGCGGATCACGGTCACCCCGTCATGCCGCGCCGCCGCCAGCAACGCGTTCTCCGTCACCGTGTCACCCCGCTCGGTCAACACGATCGGCCGCGACGGCGACACCTCCCGATCCACCCGCGCGTGGTAGAACCCCCCGGTCGCCGTGATGTCCAGCCCGAAATGCTTCAGCGCCGACATGTGCGGCTGCACCGTCCGCGTCCCCAGATCACACCCGCCCGCGTACGGGATCTGGAACCGCTCCGTGCGGTGCATCAACGGACCCAGAAACATGATCACGCTCCGGGTACGGCGCGCCGCCTCGGTGTCCATCGCCTCCAGCTCCAGCCTCGCCGGAGGCACGATCTCCAGATCGCTGCCCTCGTTGATCCACCGCGCCCGCACCCCGATCGACGCGAGCACCTCCAGGATCCGGTACACCTCCTCGATCCGCGCCACCTTCCGCAAGATCGTCCGCCCGGAGTTCAGCAGCGACGCGCACAGCAACGCCACGCACGCGTTCTTCGACGTCTTCACATCGATGCTGCCCGACAGCCGGCGCCCGCCCACCACCCGCAGATGCATCGGACCGGCATAACCCAGCGACACGATCTCACTGTCGAGCGCCTCACCGATCCGGGCGATCATCTCAAGACTGATGTTCTGGTTACCGCGCTCGATCCGGTTCACCGCACTCTGCGACGTCGCCAGCGCATCCGCCAGCTGCAGCTGTGTCCAACCCCGATGCTGCCGCGCATCCCGAATCAGCCGGCCGATCCGCACAAGATAATCATCTGCCACAACAGCAGACCATATCTCACATATGAGATTCACCCGCGACCGCGGGGGCCGACGCGCCGGACAACTCCCGATGACGCGCCAGATACGCCGGAGTCGCCACCGGCCGCTCCTTGTGCACGAACGCCCGCCGCGCCGCCCGGAACCCGCTGCGGTCGTCGAACATGTCCCGGCTCATCTCCGCCAGCTCCTCAGCCCGGTAGGCATCCAGCGGCTTACGCCGCTCCTCAGCCTCCCGCGCCTGCCGCCGCCCCGCCAGCAGCCGATCATACGACGGATCCACCGCCAGCCGCTCGGCATACTCCAGCACCCGCCGCTCGAACTCCAGCCGCGACCCGCCCAGCATGCGATCGGCCAGCCCCAGCTCCACCGCCTCCGCCGCCCCGATCGGCAACGCCTCCTGTGTCAACCGCAGCGCCTGCTCCGCCCCCACCCGCCGCGGCAGCACATACGTCCACAACTCACTGCCGAACAACCCCATCGTCCGGTAATGCGGATTCAGCACCACCGCATCCCGTACCACCACCCGATCGGCGCCCAGCCCCATCATCACCCCGCCGGCACCCGCGTTACCGCCGATCGACGTCACCACCAGCTGCCGCGTACACCCCACGATCTCCCGGCACACCGCGTTGATCGCGTTGATGTTCATCCACGCCTCCAGCTCCGGATGCCGCGCCGCCTCGATCACGTTCAGATGAACGCCGTTGGAGAACACCTCCCCACCCCGCACCACCAGCACCCGCGTATCCTGTGCCGCCGCATACCGCAGCGCCGCCGCCAGCCGCCGGCACTGCTCCGTCGACATCGCCCCGTTGTAGAAGTCGAAACTCACCACCCCCACACCGTCACTGCGGTCATAGGTGATCTCGCTGTACCCCGGCCGCTCCGGCACCCCCGCCACCAGCTCGCCCAGCGCCATCGCGGCCGGCAACTTCACCGCGCCCTCCCGCTCCAGCCGCACATGCCCCACCCACACCGTCCCATCCCCGGTGTGCACGAGCACCGCGCCCTCACGCCGCGCCGCCACCCGCCCCGGCTCCCCGGCCAGCTCCGGACCCCGATACACGTCGAACACCCGCACCGGCAGATCACACAACACCGCCCGGCCGCCCGGAGACCCATCGGCCGCCCGCACCCGCCGCACGATGTCCTCACCCGGCTCCTCCCACGCGAACTCCCGGTCGCCATGCCGCATCGCCCGCCGCAACCGCCCCCGGACCTCGGGGGAGCGGTAATCCAGCGGCGCCGGCCGAAACGACGGATCAGCCGCCTTGATCGCCACCTCCGCGACCAGCTCCACCGCCGCATCCGCCACCGGCCCGTTGTACAACGCCGACTTGCGCGGCGCCCCCGAGGAGTCGCCGGCCGGCATCGCGAACATCCGATACCCCCACAGCGGGCCCGCGTCCATCTCCTCCACCGCCTGCAACGCCGTCACCCCCCACTCCGGCTCGGCCTCGGCGATCGCCCAATCCAGCGACGACGGACCCCGATCCCCGGGCGGCCCCGGATGAATGATCACCGTGCGGACGTTCCGCCACACCCGCGACGGCACCCGCTCCTTCAAGAACGGGCAGATCACCAGATCCGGCTTGGCCAGCTCCACCGCCTCGGCCATCACCTCCTGCGAGAGGGCCAGTTCGACGCTCACGTCATGACCGGCCCGGCGCAGCTCCAGCCACGCGCGCTGAGTCAGGCCGTTGAAGGAGGAGCACAGCAGCAAGATACGCAACGCCAGACTTCTTTCCAGGAGAGCGGGGGAGAGGGGCAATGATCACGGGCACGCACACGGGTCTAACCTGCCACCGCAGGCCGGTCCCACCGGCCCCGGCCATTTACGGCAGTCCCATAAGGCCCATACATGCATCGATGCTGACACGAAAAACACACTGCTGCTGACACTTCGCCGCAAAAGGCTCGCCCGATCAGCCCCACTTGACCCGCTTTGCCCAAAAGATCCCCGCGGAGAGGCAGCCGGCCCGGCCGGCAAGCGGCGGTGCCGCCCTCCCCGTGGTGAGGGCACCCTGTCATGGTGATCAGACGCGGTGCCGACGGGTACGGCCAGCCCGGCCCGGGCCGGGCACGCCCGTGCAGCACCCCACAGCAGGAGCCGCAGAGCCCGGCTCGACGCGCTGCGCCAGGCCGGCGGTGAGCCGATCTTCCCGCAGAAGATCAGTACCCGCGTCACGGTGCCGCCAGAGCTCCCCACGGCGATGGAGCACGCTCCCACGATCAAGGCGGCGCCACCGGGGACCCGTGGCCGCCGTTCAGCGTTCCCCACGTCGTCGGGGTTGCCGGGGCGTTCGCCTCTAGGTCATGGCCGGTGTCCGCCTCCCGGCGTCACCAGTCCGGACTCGTACGCGTGGATCACCAGATGGACCCGCGTGGTGGCGTCGAGCTTGGTGAGCAGCCTGCTGACGTACGTCTTGACCGTCGCCGCCCCGATGAACAGCCGCTCGGCGATGTCCCCATTGGACAGCCCCTGAGCGACGAGCCGCAACACGTCGGCCTCCCTGCCGGTCAGCTCCGGCAGTTCCCGGCCGGTGGCCACGACGGGCGGCGTGACCGCGAACGCCTCGATGAGCCGGCGCGCGATCGACGGCGACAGCAGCGCGTCCCCCTCAGCGGCCACCCGCACCGCCCGCAGCAGCTCGGCCGGCGGCGTGTCCTTCAACAGGAACCCCACGGCCCCCGCCCGCAACGCCCCGAAGACGTATTCATCCAGCCCGAACGTCGTCAGCACCACGATCTTCGTCAGTGCGCACGCCGGATCACCAGTGATCCGGCGGGTCGCCTCGATACCGTCCAGCACCGGCATCCGCACGTCCATCAGCACCACGTCCGGCCGGGTGGCCCGCACCAGCCGAACCGCCTCCTCACCCTGCCCCGCCTCGCCGACGACCTCCAGATCGGGAGTGGCCGCCAGAAGGGCGACAAATCCGGCCCGTACCAGCTCCTGGTCGTCGACCACCACGACCCGCAAAGACGTCGTCATGGGCTCACCCGTTCCCTGCCGGCGGACAGCGTGGCACGGACGCTGAAGCCGCCGCCCGGCCGCGGCCCCGTCTGCAACGTCCCGTCGAACAGTGCCACGCGTTCCCCCATCCCCACCAGGCCGAACCCGCCCCGGCCCACCGGTGAACCCGGTCCATCGTCGTCGACCCGAATGTCGATGACTCCCTCAGCCGCCCGCACGCCGACCGTCACCGGGCTGCCCGGCGCGTGCTTACGGGCGTTGGTGAGTGCTTCCTGCACCACCCGGTAGACGGTCAGCCGCAGGCTCTGCGGCGCGTCCGCGACGGACGGGTCGATCTCCAGCGTGATCGGGCCGTGGGAGGCCCGGTGCACCGAGGCCAGCAACTCCAGCTCCGCCAGCCCCGGCGCCGGCGCGAGGCTGGCCGCCGCCGTCGTGTCCGGCTGCAGCAGGTGCAGCATGCGGCGCAGATCGTCCATGGCGGTATGCGCCGCGTCCTCGATGGCCGTGAGCGCGGGCGCCACCCGCTCCGGATGGGACGTGATGAGGTGCCCGGCGACACCGGACTGGACGGCGATGACCGACAACGTGTGCGAGACCACGTCGTGCAGCTCCCGCGCGATGCGCAGCCGCTCCTCCACGACGGCCCGTTCGGCCTCCCTGGCCCGCCGCCACTCGGCCTCCAGCGCCAGCTCGACCGCGTCGTCCCTGGCCAGCCGCCGGTGCCTGGCATACCGGCCGAGCGCCCACACGACGGTGACGGCGGCCACGGTGACCAGGGCGAGCGGATGGTCGAAGTACGGGGCACGCAGCAGGGCCAGCACGCCCATCCCGGCATAGACCAGGGCCAGGCCCGCCACCGCGACCGGACCTCGCCGTCCGGCCGCGACCGTGTACAGCGCGATCAGCATGCACAACGACGTCAGCCCGCCGTTCCAGCCGAGCGCCGCGATCGTGAAAGCCGACACCACCACCACGCCCAGCACACCCATCGGGAAGCGGCGCCGCAGCGTCAGCGGCAGCCCCGCACCCAGCGCGCCCAGCACCAGCCACGCACCGGGCTCGGGATAGGTGTAGGTGTCGGTCGGATCCTTCGTGAGCACGCTCGCCACCGCCACCGCGGCCACCGCCAGCCCGAGCAGCAGGTCGAGCAGCCCCTCCCGCCGACCGGGAACGGCAGCGCCATCGTGGCGGGGACGGGCCGGCCCATCCAGCTCGGGGGACGGCACGCGCAGCAGGCCGAGCATGCGCCGCAGATCCTCCAGCGCGGCCCGGCCGGCCTCCTCGATCGCCGACAACGCCGGCCCCGCCTGATCCGGCCGCTCGCCGGCCAGGTGCCGGGCGACGGCGGACTGCACGGTGATGACCGACAGCGTGTGGGAGACGATGTCGTGCAGGTCGCCGACGATCCGCAGCCGTTCGGTGAAGACCGCCTGCTCCACCGCCAGCGCCCGGCTCCGCTCGGCCTCCACCGCCTGCGCCAGCGCCTCCTGCCGGCCGAGCCGCCAGCGGCGCACGCAAAAGCCCAGCGCCCAGGCCACCACGAAGAACCCGGACTCGGGCACGGTCGCCGCCGACCACAGGCCCGGCGACCGCACCACCATGACCCCGATCGCCGCCGCGTATGCGGCCACCAGGCACGCAAGCGACACCGGCACGGGACGCCAGGCGGCCACCGCGTACAGGGCGAACAACACGCACACGCCGATCAGCCCCGGATCCAGCCCGTGCCACTCGAAGAAGGTGTTGGCCGCGAGCGTGACGGCGTACACGGCCACCGGCCACCGCCTGCGCACCGCGAGCACCAGCCCCGCCGCCAGTGCCGTCACCACCATCGCGGCATCCGGCTCGGGCTGCGGGAAAGCCGACGCCGGATCGAAGGTGAAGACATCGCTGACGGTCAGGGCGGCCAGGGCCAGCGCGAGCAGCAGGTCCAGCAACCGCTCCCGCAGCGGCAGCGCCTCCGCCTGCCGCCCGCCCGCCGCCGCACCCATGATCGCAGGGTACGGCCCGGCGGCCGGCCACGATACCGCCGAGCGGGGGACGCCTCCTTCCCCCGCACGACGGTAGGCGCCCCGCAGATCCGCCGCCTGGGGGAACCCGCCGATCAGCCGGCAGGCCGCTGACCGGCACGCCGCCGCAGCGCACTCTGGCTGACGACGCCACCAACCCCCGGAGGAAACCGATGCCCACGACCTCGTACGACGCGCAAGCCCCATCAAGCCGCGTCCTCACCCCTCACTTCGCCGTCATCGCCGGCGGCCTCATCGGCGCGACCGGCGCGGCCGCCTACATCTCCAGCCTCTTCCTGCTGTCCGACCTCAGCGGCCGCGAAGCCGTCCGCAGCCCGCTGTGCGTGACCGCCAACGTGCTGATCACGATCGGCTTCATCACGCTGGCCCTGGCCCTGCCCGCGCTCACCGGCCCCGCCAAGATGCCCCGCTGGGTCACGGTCACCGCAGGTCTGGGCTGCGCGTTTCTCGCCGCGGCCGCGTGGGCGATGGCGACGTTCGGCGCCGACGTCGCCGGCACCGTCACCGACGCCCAGTGGGACAGCCCCGGCCTGCTGGCCCTCGCGGGCCTGATCCCCAAGATGGTGCTCTGCGGGCTCGGCTTCGCCGCGCTCGCCGTCGCCGGCTGGAAAGGCCGCGGCATCTCGCGAGGGGCGTGCGTCCTGCTCATCCTCGCCGCGCTGGCCGCCATACTGCTCCCGCCGCACCAGCCCGCCGCCCTCCTCGGCGGCCTGGCCCTGGCCTGGGCCGCCAGGTCCGCCTGATCCCGCCACCTGCACGAGTCCGTACACGACACAAGGCCGGCATGGTCACCCCAGCTGTTCCAGGCGCCCTCACCGTCGCCTTGGCCGCCACGGCCGCCCTCGCCACCGTTTCCGACGGTACGTGCGGTGGGGACAGACCTCGCATGGACGACATGTGGGATGTGGCGATCGTGGGAGCGGGACCGGCGGGCTCGGCGGCGGCGCTGCGGGCCGCGCAACTACGCCCGGAACTGCGCGTGCTCCTGCTGGACAGAGCCGGCTTCCCCCGCGACAAGCCGTGCGGCGACGGCATCGCCGCCCACGGACGCGACGAACTGGCCCTGCTCGGGCTGCCCGCGCTCATCGACGACTACCGGCCCACCCCCCGCCTGACCGTGGTCTCGCCGGGCGGGGTGCGGGTCTCCGCCGAGGCCGCACGGCCCAATCACGTGGTGCCGCGCCGGGTGTTCGACGCCCGCCTGGTGGCCGCCGCACGGGCCAGGGGAGTCGAGGTACGCCGCCACCGCGTCAAGGATCTCGCCCTCGACGGGACCGGCGTGGTCATCGACGGGCGGCTGCGCGCCCGTACGGTGGTGGCCGCCGACGGAGCCGGCTCGGTCGTGCGCCGCCTGATCGGCCTGGCCGCCCCCGCCGACCAGCACACCGCCATCGCCGTCCGCGGCTACGCCGACGTGCCCGAGGACGACGATGTCCAGCTCATCGCCATGCAAAAGGCGGGCTGGCCGGCGTACGCGTGGTCGTTCCCCATCGGCGACGGCACCGCGAACGTCGGCTTCGGCATGCTGCTGCCCCGGCTGCGCGCGGCAGGGGCGCCCGGACGTCAGGTGCTGCACGGCAGGCTCGCCGAACTGCTGCCCGACCGGCCCGCCCGCGACCTGCGCGCCCACCACCTGCCACTCTCGACCGGCCGGCCGGCGCCCGGCGCCGGCCGGGTCCTGCTCGCCGGCGACGCCGCGGGGCTGATCAACCCGCTCACCGGCGAGGGCATCTACTACGCGCTGCTGTCCGGGCGGCTGGCGGCCGAGGCGGCCGTGGAGTCGCCGGGCGATCCACTGACCCGGTACCGGGACAAGCTGCGCGGGGCGCTCGGACGGCACCTGCGCACCACCGACGCGCTGGCCCGGCTGGCCCAGTACCCCGGTTTCATCGACGCGGCGATCGAGACCGCCGCGCGCCGCAAGGAGGTGTTCGACCTGCTGGTGGACGTGGGGCTCGGGGCCGGGACCGTGCCCGCGCCGCTCGCGCTGGCCGTAGGGATGCGGTGGCTGTACAGATCCCTGGGCCGATCCCTGCGCGCCGGGCGGTGAACGGGGCGTGAGGCCAGGCGGGTCACGCGGTGAGCGAGGCGCCACCGGCGACCAGGAGGACCACATCCACGGCCGCCACGGCGACGGCGGTGACGAACGGCACCCGTGCGGACCTGGCGGCCAGCAGCAATCCCGTGGCCGCCAGAGCCGAGGCGGCGGCCACGGCCAGCCAGCCCGCCACGCCGGCGGCGGCGGCGCCTGCGGGGCCGAAGACGAGCAGGCAGGTGGCGGCCAGCAGCGGCACCGGCACCAGGAGCCGCACGCGGGTGGCGCCCATGCGCTGCGGCCAGCCGCGCACACCGCTGTCCAGGTCGCCCGCGATGTCCGGCAGCACGTTGGCCAGGTGCGCGCCCACACCGAGCAGCGCGGCGGCCGCGACCGCCCACCATGCCGGCCACGGCTCACCCGGCAGGCCCAGCGTCACGAAGGCCGGCAGCACGCCGAATCCCACGGCGTACGGTGCCCACGACAGGAGGGTCGCCTTCAGCCCGACGTCGTACCCCCAGGCCGCCAGCACCCCCACGAGGTGCAGCCCGCCCGCCCACCAGCCGGAGGCCAGCGACAACGGCACGCAGCAGGCCAGGGCCAGGGCAGCGGCGATCCAGACGGCACGCACGCTCACCGCGCCGCTCGCGACGGGCTTGCCCACGCGCCCGGCCGCCGCGTCCCGCCCGGCGTCGATCGCGTCGTTGCACCAGCCGATCGACAGCTGGCCCGCCAGCACGGCCGCACCCGCCAGCACGCACCCGGCCGCGTCGCGCCCCGTGGCCACGGCCAGCGCGGTGACCAGAGCGGTCACGGCCGCGGTCGGGCCGGGATGGCACGCGCGCGCCAGCCCGGCGGCCAGCCGCCCCAGCCCAACGACGACGGCGGCGGCCGCAGGGCCGGGGCCGGGGCCGGGGTCGGTCACACAGTGATCGTAGACCGGGCGATCGCCGCCGAGAATTCCCACGCCCCATGCGTGGCTTAAATGACCATGTGGACGGGAAAGTGCGGGGAGCGAGAGTTGTCGGCAGCCGAGGGAGAACTGCATGACCCGTATCGCCGCAGTCCGTTGCGCCTTCCCTCCCCACCGATACCCACAAGCCGAGCTCACCGACATGGCCGCCCGCCTCTGCCTGCCCGGCAACGCCGACCGGCGCCTCCTCGACCGCCTGCACCGCAACGCCCAGGTGGACCACCGCAACCTCGCCCTGCCCATCGACCAGTACGACAAGCTCAACGGCTTCGGCGCCGCCAACGACGCCTTCATCTCCGTCGCCGAAGAGCTGGGACTCGAGAGTGTGAAGGCCGCCCTGGACGCCGCCGCACTGAAACCGACCGACGTAGACATGATCATGTTCACGTCGGTGACCGGCATCGCCGCACCCTCCATCGACGCCCGCCTGGCGGCGGCACTCGGCCTGCGGCCCGACGTCAAACGCGTCCCCATCTTCGGCCTGGGCTGCGTCGCCGGAGCGGCGGGCATCGCCAGAATCCACGACTACCTGCACGGCTGGCCCGACCACGTGGCCGTGCTGCTGTCGGTGGAGTTATGCTCACTCACCCTCCAGCGGGGCGACTCCTCACCCGCGAACCTCGTCGCCAGCGCATTGTTCGGCGACGGCGCCGCCGCCATAGTGGCCTGCGGCAGCCGACGCCGGGCGGCCGGCCCCACCGTCGTGGCCACCCGCAGCCACCTGTATCCAGGCTCCGAGCACGTCATGGGATGGCAGGTGGGCGACACCGGATTCCGGGTGATGCTGGACGCAAGCGTCCCGGCACTCGTACGGCGGCACCTGGCCCACGACGTGCACGCCTTCCTGGCCGACCACGGCGTGACAGCCAGCGACGTGACGGCCTGGGTATGCCATCCCGGCGGGCCGAAAGTGCTCCAAGCCGTGTCCGACGAGCTCAGCCTGCCCGCACACGCACTCGACGTCACCTGGCGCTCGCTGGCGGCCCACGGCAACCTGTCCTCCTCCTCAGTCCTGCACGTGCTCGCCGACACCCTCGCCACCCGCCCGCCCGAACCGGGAACCTGGGGACTGATCATCGCCATGGGGCCCGGCTTCTGCTCGGAACTCGTCCTGATCCGCTGGTGACCGCACCCATGACCCCACTCCTGGTGACCGCCCCATGACCTGGTATCTGCTGCTCATCGTGCTCGTCGGCCTGGAACGTGTGGCCGAACTGGTCGTCGCCCGCCGCAACGCCGCATGGAGCATGGCCCGCGGCGGCGTCGTGACCGGCCAGGGCCACTATCCGTGGATGGTGGCCCTGCACACCGGGCTGCTCGTCTGCGCGCCCCTGGAGGTGGCGCTGGGGGAGCGGCCCTTCCTTCCCCCGCTCGGCTGGCCCATGCTCGCCCTCGTCATGGCGGCCCAGGCCTTGCGGTGGTGGTGCATCACCACGCTCGGGCCGCGCTGGAACACGCAGGTGATCGTGGTGCCCGGCCTGCCGCTGGTGACCCGCGGCCCCTACCGGCTCCGGTGGCTGCGGCATCCCAATTACGTGGCGGTGGCGGCAGAGGGGCTCGCGCTGCCGCTGGTCCACACGGCCTGGGCGACCGCGCTGGCGTTCACCGTGCTCAACGCCGCACTGATGGTGGTGCGGATCCGATGTGAGAACGCGGCCCTCACCCTCGCCCCGGAGCGGTGACGGCGTGATCGACGTGCTCGTCGCCGGCGGCGGCCCGGCCGGACTGGCGACAGCCGTACACGCGGCACTGGCCGGAATGGAGGCGGTCATCGTCGAACCCCGCGCCTGCCCCGTGGACAAAGCATGCGGCGAGGGCATCATGCCCGGCGGGGTGACGGCACTCGAGGCGATGGGAGTGCAGATCGAGGGACGCGCGTTCCGCGGCATCCACTACCTCGACGGCCGCCGAGACGTGCGAGCCGCCTTCTCCACCGCTCCCGGACTGGGCGTACGCCGCACGCACCTGCATGCCGCACTCGCCCGCCGAGCCGCCGAACTGGGCGTCACGACCATCACCGGCAAGATCACCCACGTCGAGCAGAACCGAGACGGCATACAGGCCGCCGGGCTGCGAGCCCGCTGGCTGGTGGCCGCCGACGGACTGCACTCCCCGCTGCGCCGCTCCCTCGGCCTCGACCTCCCCGCACGCGGACCCCGCAGATACGGCCAGCGCCGGCACTACAGGATCGAACCCTGGACCGACTTCGTCGAGGTCCACTGGTCGAGCGCCGGCGAGGCCTACGTCACCCCCGTCGCCGAGGACCTGATCGGCATCGCCATCCTCAGCTCGATACGGCGCGGCTACGACGAGCACCTGCGCGCCTTCCCCGCCCTGAACCGCCGCCTGCGCGGCCCGGCCGTCACCCCGGTGCGCGGCGCGGGCCCGCTGCGCCAGGCCGTGCGCACCCGCCGCGCCCGACGCGTCCTGCTGGTCGGGGACGCCGCCGGCTACGTGGACGCGCTCACCGGCGAGGGCCTCTCCCTGGCCGTACGATCGGCCGAACTGCTGGTCAGGTGCCTGGCCGAGGACCGGCCCGAGGACTACGACGGCGCGTGGCTGCGGCTGTCTCGCACGCACCGGCTGCTGACGGGCGCGCTGGTGCAGGCCACGCGCCGCCCCGGCACGGCCCGGCTGGTGGTGCCCGCCGCCCGCCGCCTGCCCGGCCTGTTCACCGGCATCGTCAGGATCCTCGCCTGACACTGTTCGTGGGGGAGGGGTGAGCCCTTGCCGCAGCACACCTGTCGCGGCAGGAGACCCGATGACGAGCGAGACCGTTCACGACGCCCCTCGTACGTTTCCGGATCCCGCACGGCGATGCCGTTCATCACTGACCTTGACCTTGCCGGACGGACCTCTCACAAGAGGGGCAGCAAGGTACATATGCGTGATACCGAACAGAATCCGCGTTCTGTCTGGTATCGCACTAAATGTCCATCATTGAGCGAATTCACGGCGCGAGGGCGCCGCACATCGGCGGCCCGGGTCGCGGGGAAGCAGGCCTGCGACGGGGCGTCCCGCGACCGTCACAGGCGGTTGACGAAGCGCGCGGCGGCGCTCTGGCTCATGCCGGTTTCGCCGCGCACCAGGAAGACGGCTTCCTGGATCTGGCCGAGGGCTTTGAGTTCGCGGGCCTGATCGACCAGATCGTCGCTCGGATTGGGGCGGTTGCGAGGCCGCTGGGTCAGGCGTGCGGCGACGATGATGAGCCAGATCGCGGTTGCGGTGATGACGGCCGTGAGCGCGATGATGCTCGGGGTCGCGATCTCCAGGGGTGACATGGGCTGCGACTTCCCGCGGTTCGAGGGTTTATGCGGCGGTTCATTCGTTGCTTGATAATGAACATTATGTCAAGTAGAAGCGGGTGGCTCCAGGCGGGGCTCCCTCGGCGGCTGAGGACGCAGCGTCTGATGGGACAGTTGTTTCCGTCACACCCCGACGCCGGGATCCGAGGCTCGACGGAGGGCTGCGCGGGGCGGGATCGGCGTCCTGAGCGGCGCTTTAGCCGCATGCGCCGCCACCGCGGCGCCACTGCCGTGGCCGGTCGGCTGGCCTGACGGCGGGTTTGACGTTATGTTGATTCGCTGTCCTTCGCACCGGTTGTGGACTTAAGGTGGAGCTTCTGCTATCCGCGCCGCGAGAGGAGCAGCACGTGGGGAGCCAGTCGGTATTGTGCCCGGTGTGTCAAGGGGTTGTGCCCGCTTCGGGTAAGGAGTCGTATACGGCACTGAGGGGCCGTCTGATCGTGACCAATGGGTACTGCGCCGGCGGGTGTGCCGAGCGGCGTGCGGAGACGGCTGAGCAGACGCGGCAGGTGGCGCGTCCGGAGCCGGTGGCCGGTGCGGAGGCTGCGCCGATGCGGCCGGCCGTGGCCGGTGGGCGGCCTGGTGGTGCGCCGTTGCGGGTGGTGCGCTGAGTCATTGCTGTGCTGAAACCGCTGGTGTGTAAGACCGCTGATGTGCTGAGCCGCTCCCCCGTTGCCGGGCCTGGTCAGGCGTGGCCGTCGGTGGTGTGCCAGTAGTCGCGGGTTTCCACCGCGAGCCCGTCGGGGTCGAAGCGGGCGAAGACGCAGCCGGCCAGGGTGGTGGGGCGGCCGTTGTCGCGGGCGTGGACGCGGAATTCGATCGCGGCCCGGTCTCCGTCGACGAGGGGGATGGCGAAAGTGACGGTGGGTTCACTTTCGCCGGTGAAGGACCAGGCGATGTAGTCGGCGATGGCCTGTTTGCCGTGGTGCGGGGGGCGGAACGGCATGCTGGTGTGCACGGCGTCGTCGTGGTAGAGGGCGGTGATGGCGGCGACGTCGTGGTGGGTCCAGGCGTGCTGCCAGGTGTCGGCGAAACGCTGGGCGGCCGCGCGGGTGTCCATACCGGTCATTGTGGCCGATGCGCGTGATGCGGTGCCCCGTTTTCAGCCGGTGTAGGGGCGGACGGCGGTGACGGCCGTGACGGGCAGGGGCCCGTACAGGTGGGGGTAGCCGTTTTCGGTGCGGACATCGAGGCCGGCGGGGTCGATGTCGAGGATGAGCAGCGGTGCGGTGACGTGGCGGTAGTGGGCGGTGTGGACGTCGCGCAGCTGGGCCAGGTCGCGGCTGCAGTGGATGAAGCCTTCTTGCTCGAGGGTGCGGCCGAGGGTGGAGATGCGGTATTCCCCCGCTTGCCGGGCGGCGTGCCAGTCGGCGGCCAGGGCGAGGTGGTGGAGGGTCATGGGGCCTGTGCGGTCCATTCGGTGTCGAGGATGGCGTAGATGGCTTCGCTGGCCCATTCGCCTTTGACGTATTCGTTGTCGATGAGGGTGGCTTCGCGGCGCATGCGGAGTTTTTCCAGGACGCGGGCGGAGGCGGTGTTGCGCGCGTCGAGGCGGCCGGTGATGCGGTGCAGGCCGAGGCCGGTGAAGCCGAGGTGGAGCATGGCGCGGGCGGCTTCTGCGGCGTAGCCGTGGCCGTGGTGGTCGGGGTGGAGGATGTAGCCGATCTCGCCTTGGCGGTGCTGCTTGCTGGTCCAGATGAGCAGGACCGAGCCGATGACGTCGCCGGTGCGGGGCAGGGTGACGGCCAGGTCGAGGGCGTCTCCTTCCTCGCGCACAGCGGTGCGGGTGATCTTCTTGTCGAGGAAGGTGCGGGAGCTGTCGCGGTCGCGGGGCTCCCAGTAGAGGTAGCGGGCGACGTCGGGACGGGATTCGTAGGCGTGGACGGCGTCCAGGTCGGCTGGGGTGAAGGGCCGCAGGAGGAGGCGTTCGGTGGTGATCGGGTAGCGGGGCTGGAACACGCAGGCAGTGTAGGGAGGCGTCATCGGGGGTGCAAGGCGTTTTCGATGGTGAGGGTGAGCAGGGTGCCGGCGTCTTCCAGGGGGCGTTGTTCGACGACGTGTTCGAGCCAGAGGGTCGAGAGGGTGGTGTAGACGAGGCGCACGCGGGGGTCGGTGCCGGGCAGGTGGAGGGCGTCGGCGATGAGGTGGATGCAGCCGTCGCTCCAGCGGCGGGCGATCTGCTGGAGGACGGGGTCGCGGCCGGCGTGGACGTACAGCTCCCACAGGCCGAGCTGGCGGGTGCGGTCGGCGGCGGCGACCTGGGCGGGCAGGCCGAGGAGGCCGTGCTCGGCGATCCAGGCGCGGGTGGTGTCCAGTTCGGTGGTGACGAGCTGGGCGAAGGCTTCGGCCAGGAGCTGGTCGCGTGAGGCGAAGTAGTAGGTGGTGGCGGCCAGCGGCAGGTGGGCGCGCTCGGCGACGGCGCGGTGGGTGACGGCGGCGAATCCGCCGTCGGTGAGCAGGTCGACGGCGGCGGCCAGGAGGGCGGCGCGGCGGCGGCGGCCGCGGGCCTGGCCGGTGGTGTGGTGGGATGCGGGGCCGGGGTGGTCGGGCTGCGGGTTCAATGGCCACCTGCGAGGTTGAGGACGACGACGCCACCGATGATGAGCAGGATACCGCCGATCTTGAGGGGGGTGAGGGCCTCGCCCATGAAGGCGGCGCCGATGAGGGCGATGGCGGCGGTGCCCGCGCCTGACCAGACGGCGTAGGCGGTGCCCATGTCGAGGTGGAGTTTGAGTACGTGGGCCAGAAGGGTGAAGGAGGTGATGTAGCCGGCGGCGACGAGGAGGGTCCAGCCGAGGTGGGTGAAGCCGTTGCTGAGTTTGAGTGCGGAGGTGGCCAGGACTTCGGTGGCGATGGCGAGGGCGAGCAGGAGCCAGGCCATGGGTGTCCCCCAGACTGAAATTGGTACGAGTGTGCCAGTTTATCGCGGCCTTGGGCACCGGGTGGGCCGGCGCCGGTGCATCAGCACCCTTGGGGCGCGTGGTGAGCCGAACTGCTTGAAAACGCAGTCGAATACGTGTTCCACTGGAGGGTGTGGCTTGGGACGCGCTTCCGCTTGTTGACGCCGCCGACGATCGTCCGCTGATCGAGCGGCGCGCGGTGGTGCGCGGTGATTTCCTGGAGATGCAGGCCCGCACGATGATCGAGCGGGTGCCGCACGTCGCGGGCATCGCGCAGCGGTGGGCGGTCTCCCCCTACCGTGGATGCGCCCATGCCTGCCGCGGCTGTGGCGCCCGCGCGGGGCATCGCCGGCTGGGTTTGGACGCGGGGCGGGATTTCGAGACGCGGATCGTGGTGAAGCCGAACGCGGTGACGCGGTTGCGGGCGGATCTGGCGCGCTGGGGCGGTGAGGAGCTGGCGGTCGGGGTCAGCGGTGACTGTTATCAGGCGGCGGAGGAGACCTACCGGTTGATGCCGGGGGTGATCGGGGCGCTGGCCGAGGCGGGGGTGCCGTTCACCGTCTACACCAAGGGGCCCCTGGTGTTGCGTGACGCCGACCTGCTGGCGCAGGCGGGGGCGCAGGTGGCGGTGTCGATCGCGTTCGTGGACGAGCGGATCCGGCGGGCGGTGGAGCCGGGCGCGCCGACGGCGCAGGCCCGGCTGGAGCTGGTGTCGGCGCTGGTGGAGGCCGGGGTGGCGTGCCGGGTGCTGATGGCGCCGGTGTTGCCGCTGCTGAGTGACGCGGCCGATCAGCTGGCGGCGACGGTGCGGCGGATCGCGGGGACGGGGGCGCGGGCGGTGGAGCCGGTGGTGCTCAGGCTGCCGCCGGGCACGCGTGGGTGGTATCTGGAGTGGCTGGGGCAGGCGCATCCGCAGCTGGTGGCCCGTTATGAGGAGTTGTACGACCGGTCGGGGTTGCCGTCGGCCGATTACGAGCAGCGCATCACGGGGCAGATCGCCCAGTTGTGCCGGGTGTACGGGATGGGGTGCGGTCCGGTGGTGGCGCAGCGGCGTGAGCCGCTGGTGGCGCAGCTGGCGCTGGTGTAGATCCCTCGAGCCCGGACGTTGCGGGAGGGCGGATCACCCGTCTGCCCGCCGCTCCCCCGGGTTGTCAGGTGGGTGCGGGGGTGGAGCGGGTGGCGAGCTGGTCGAGGGAGATGCCGAGCACGTCGGCCAGCGCCGCGATGGTGAAGAACGCGGGGGTGGCGATCCGGCCGGTTTCGATCTTGCGGAGCGTCTCGGCGGACATGCTGGCGGCGGCGGCGACCTCGACGATGCTGCGCTCGCCCCGGGCTTGGCGCAGCAGGTGGCCGAGGTGCTCGCCGCGCAGGCGCTCCTCGGGGGTGAGTGGAGGTCGGACCATGCCTTCAGTCTACACCCCCGGGATATCAATACCGGTATTGTTATCGTGTAGAGGCGTGGTGGGCGATGATGAGGCCGGAGCCGGGCAGCGGGGCGGCGCCGAGCAGGCGCAGGCCGTGCGGGCGGGCGGCCGGTGAAGGGCGGTGTGCCGCCGCCGAGCACGCCGGCGCCGAGCATGAGGTGCGGTTCGTCGGACGATGCGGGTGTTGTGCGACGGCGCGGTCTGCTCGGGGGTGAGGGTGCCGGACACGACGACCTTGTCGATGCAGCACGCGGTCGCGCGGCGGTGTCGTCGTCGAACGCCTCCTCGAACGGCAGCGCCCTGACCTCGCCGCCGGGTCCTTCGCCGTGGCCGTTCGAGCGAGACGATGGTGCGCACGATGAGCTGGCGCAGGTCCGGGTCTTCCCTTCGGCGTGGGAGAGACGGCGCCGGTGGCGGATTCTTCGCTCCCGCCGGGGTTTTTCCGCGGTCGGGCTACGTACGTACCGCATCTAGGTACCTATATGGGGATTTGTCCCGTATTGGCTGCTTCGGGGCGGTGCGCATGCTGGACACATGCTCACGCAATCGGGGGAAAGGATCAGCGTGGAGACCATGTGCCAGCCGCATTTCACTCAAGACGACCCGTCGCGGGAAAAACCCGCCTGGCGTCTGCCCTCCTGGAACGGCCTGCTGGCCGTAGGACATGACCTGGCGCTGCGCGCCGGATGGGCCGGACAGGAGCGCACCGTCACCTGGACGCTGTCGGCCCGGCCTTCGGCCGTGCGCACCGCGCGCCGCCTGAGCGCCGCCCGGCTGTCGGCCTGGCAGCTGGCCGAGACCGCCGCTGAGACCGCCACGGGGACCGCGGTGCAGCTGGTCGAGCGGCTCGTCGCCGACGCCCTCGCCCGCGGCGCCGAGAAGATCAAGCTGACGCTGTCGGCCGAGGACGGCCTGCTGCGCTGCGAGGTCGACGAGCAGCGCGCCTCCCACGCGGTCGTCCGGCCCTCCCGCGCCGCCTGCGCCGACCTGGACCGGCTGGCGTGCTGCTGGGGCGCCGCCGGCACCGTCGTCTGGTTCGAGCTGCGTCTGACGCCGCAGCACTGACCGTGGAAAGGGAGTCACCCGTACCGTGCGCAGAATTCAGATCCGCACCACCAAGAAACCCCGCATCCGGCTCGGCCTGGACCTGCGGACCCCGTCAGGGCGGGCACTGCCGTACTGATCGGCAGCCGGCCCGGGCCACGAGCACGCCCGATGGCCGGTTCCGGCCCCCTATGCTGCCACCGGAACCGGTGCCTGATCACGACGCCGCGTCGTCGTCGGCGCGGGCCTGCTCGCCCACCCACACCGCGATCTGAGCGCGGGAGCTGAACCCGAGCTTGGTCAGGATGTGCTCGATGTGGCCCTCCGCGGTCCGCTGGGCGATCACCAGGGAGGCCGCGATCTCCTTGTTCGTCATCCCCTGCGCCACCAGCTGAGCGATCTCCCGCTCGCGGCGCGTCAGCGGCGCCTGTTCCCCCTTGGCCTCCGGCGCCTCCCTGGTCTCCGCGCCGCCGGGATTGTCCTCGGCCAGCGCGTACGCCACCGCCTCCTCATACGGCAGCCGGGCGCCCCGCCGCACCGCCGCCGCGAAGGCCCCCTCCCCCAGCGCCTGACGTGTACGCGCCCGGCACTCGTCGTGATAGCGGGCCAGATGCCCGTACCCCGACAGCGGCGCCCCGACCAGGCTCCACACGCTCTCCAGCACGCCCAGCAGCCGCGCGGCCCGCTCGAACAGGCCCTGCGTGGCGGCGATCCAGGCCAGCACCTCGATCGTGATCCCCACGCCCAGCTGGTCGCCGAGCGACCGGTTGAACGCCAGGCTCTGACGCTCCAGTTCGGTGGCTCGCGGCAGGTCCCCCTGACGCCACACCTCCACCCCCAGCGCCATCATCGTGTACGCCTTGTGCCAGCCCTCCCCGTGGGCCTCGCACACCGCCAGGGCCTGCTCGGCCGTGGCGATGGCCGCCTGCGACTGGCCCAGGAACGAGCGGGCCAGCGACAGCCGGATGAGCGACAGGGCCAGCCCGACCGGGTCGCCGGTGGCGCGATGGCATTGCAGGGCCCGCTCGTAGCAGCCGATCGCGTCCTGGGGGCGCTCCTGGTACATGGCGACCATGCCGGAGAACAGCTCGGCGTACCCCAGCAGCGCCTCGTCATCCAGGCGCTCGCCGATGCGCCGGCACTCCTCCAGCATGGCCTGCGCGGCCGGCAGGTCGGCCTGGATGACGGCCAGCCAGCCGCCGGCCCACAACGCGCGGCCGCGTACGTCGTCAGGTGAGGAAACGGTGGCCAGTCCCCGCTCCAGCCAGGCCCGTCCCTCACCTAGGTAATAACTGGTGATCCAGTGATACAGCAGATCGGCGGCCATGCTCAGCCCGGCCGTGGCATCGGCCGGCGTCGTCAGCCAGCCGTCCAGGGCGCTGCGCAGGTTGGCGTGCTCCAGCTGCAGCCGGGTGAACCAGGCCACCTGCTCCGGCCCGAACACCTCCGCACGGGCACGGCCGGCCAGGTCGCGATAATAAGCGCGATGCCGCCGCCGCAGCCGCGTCTCCTCGCCGCGCTCGCGCAACCGCTCGCGGCCGTACTGGCGCAGTGTCTCCAGCATCCGGTAGCGGACGCCGCCCGGATGGTCTTCTCGAATCAGCACGGACTTGTCCACCAGGCCGATCACCAGGTCGAGGACGTCCTCGCGGTCGATGCCGCTCCCGCAGCAGACCGTCTCGGCCCCCTCCAGGTCCAGGCTCCCGGCGAACACCGAGGCTCGATGCCATAGCAGCCGTTCCTCCTCCGAACATAGGGCGTGACTCCAGTCGATCAGGGCGCGCAGCGTCTGGTGGCGCGGCAGCACCGCCCGCGACCCGCCGGTCAGCAGCCGGAACCGGTCGTCCAGCCGCTCCAGCAGCTGCTTGGCCGACAGGGCGCGCAGCCGCACGGCGGCCAGCTCGATCCCCAGGGGCAGGCCGTCCAGGCGGCGGATGATGCCGGAGACGATGTCGCGGTTGTCGTCGGTGACGGCGAACGAGGGCACCACGGCACGGGCCCGCTCGGTGAACAGCTGCACCGCGTCCGTCTGCGCCAGCGTCTCCAGCGGCGTGTTGCCGTTGCCGTTGGGCAGCGGCAGCGGCGCCACCGGCACCGCGTGCTCGCTGGCGATGCCCAGCACGTGCCGGCTGGTGGCCAGGATGCGCAGCTCGGGTGCGGCGCGCAGCAGGGTGTCGGCCAGCACGGCGCACTCGCCCACGACGTGCTCGCAGTTGTCCAGGATCATCAGGGCCTGCTTGTCGCGCAGGTGGTCGGTCAGGACCCGCATCGGCGGCGTGGTGCTGTGGTCGCGGATCTCCAGCGCCTCGGCCACGGCCCGGGTCAGCATGTCCGGCTTCTCCACCGCGGCCAGTTCCACCAGCCACACGCCGTCGCGGAAGGCGCGCCGCACCTCGTGGGCGACGCGCAGCGCCAGGCGTGTCTTGCCGACTCCGCCGACGCCGGTCAGCGTGACCGCCCGCGAGACGGACAGCAGCTGCCGGACCTCGGCCACCTCCTGCCGACGTCCCACGAAACTCGTCACCTCGGCCGGGAGGCTGCCGCTGTGCTGCCCCCGGGAGGCGCTGTTCGTCACCGTTGTCATGGCGCCTTTCACGACGCGGCCTGGCGGGTCACCATGGCGCCGTGACCCCGTCGTCGCCCCCAGGTTATGTCCCGGCCGTTTTCCGGGGCAGTTCACGCTAAAAACCCACAGGAAGTTTTTGCCTCCCATGGGCATGCCGCGACCCCGCCTTGACCAGCCTCCGCAGGGCGCGCGGCACGGATCGCGAGGGAGGATCCGTGCCGCGCGCGTGCGGCCGGCCCGCGGCGCATCGGGCCGCCCTGTGCGCGTGAGCAGGGGGACCTCACGCGTCCAGAGCCGCGGGCGCCAAGAGCGCCGTGGAGGAGAACGTCCGGGACGCCGGCGGCGCCCCGGACGAGGTGGGCGGCCTCATGCCGCGGTCAGCACCGGTACGGGCACGACGCTGCGCCCATCGGGCAGCAGCTCGCCGGTGTCGTCGAAGAACACCACCCCGTTGCACAGCAGACCCCATCCCTGCTCGGGGTGGTAGGCGACCAGACGCGCGGCCTCGCGGCCGGCGGCGTCGGCGGGCGGGCATGGAGGCAGATGCTGGCACATGACGCGAATCCTCGAACTTTCCGATTCCCTCGCTCCCCGCCTTCTCGCGGGTCACACCATCAGAATGCCTCCGCACCCACCCCCAGAAAGAGGTGATAAATCCCCATATAGGTACCTATGTCACGTACGTAAGCGGAGGGCCGCCCCCACCCGAGACGACCCTCCACCCGCCAGCGTCAGCCGGCCGCGCGCACCGGCTGACGCAACACCGTCCGCGGAAGCGAAGCGTCGAACGCCGTCAGATACACCTCGTGATGCATCCCGTGAGGCACCAGGCCCTTCCCGGCCATGAACTCCTCCATCACCGCCAGCGACACATGCTCCTCACTGAACGGCCCCTCGTGAACCACCTCCACACACAACCCCTCCGTGAACGTCACCACCTGCACCCGATCCACCGCCGCCCCCGAGCCCCGCGCCGCCTCCCGCGCCCGCTCCAGCGCCCCCGCCTCCACCGGCCCCGCCGGCGGCAGCAGCAGGTGCCAGCGCCACGACTCCCGCTCCACCTCCAGCCCCGGCCGCTCGTCCTCCACCCACCACAGGCCCTCCAGCGGCCCACCCGGCCCGCCCATCGGCCCGGCCACCGCATACAGCGCCCGGATCGCCGCACCGTGCTCGGCACCGCCCGGCTCCCCCACACCCGACACGCACAACCGCGTCACCGCACCATGCGTCACCAGCTCAGGGATCATTGCTCCTCCTCCATCGCGACCATCACGTCCGTCGTCAGCTCCTCCGGCGAGGTGAGCGCCGGATCCGACACGTACACCTCGCGGATCGGACCAGCCACCGCATGCCGCCGCTCGGCACACCACGCCAGCACGGCATGCGCCGTCAACGAAATCTGCTCATAAGGCCCGACATGCGTCGCACAGGCGAACACACCACCGGGCAGAACCTGCAC
>NZ_JBQQBQ010000056.1:0-60866 GCF_052245915.1 Nonomuraea sp. 10N515B | reverse complement strand
GTCCTCGTGGAGAACGAGCCGGGTTTGTTCGCTCAACCGCTCCCGTAGCCCGGCGAACCCTGCCCTGACCAGCCTGCACTATCCAGCGCAAGCGACGAAGCGGACATCAACTCGCGTAACGCCCTCTGAGGTCGACCTGGCCACCTTCGCGGCCTTCGTGAGCGCACTTATCGGGCGCTACGAGCGTTCGAACCATCCAATCCTGCACTCACTCATGGAGGGCTTCATAGCGACGGCCCTGGTGCTCGTCGAGCGTGGTCTAGCAGAATTTCCTGTGCCTGTTGCGAACGACGGCGGCTGGAGGGATGTCCAGGTGAGCGAGCATTCCGCATGGCCGCCAGGTGGCCAGGTAGGCGATGTTGAGCGATGGGCGGCTCTTTCGGCGCAGCAGGCTCGGGCAATGCCACGCTGAGGCTTCTACAACACCCGACCGCACGATTTATGGAAGGGTGGCACAGGCGCGAAGTAGGCCCAGGGCTCAGGTCGCTGGCTGGAGTTGGACGAGGATCATCCAGTTGTCCTCGTCCTTCGTGTAGGTGGCGCGGACCCTGTACTGGCCGGGCTCGAGATCAATAATGAGTCGGTCGTCAGGCTCCAGCTCAGCACCGGGAATGGCGGAGTCGAAGAGCACGACTGCCTCCCGTACCTCCCAGTTCACGTCTTCGTCATCGTCCCAATCCGGCTCTGCCGCCAGGGCTCGCTTGGCTGCCGTGACAAGCTCGGCTTCGGAGTATGCGGCGGCCCAGCGCAGGAAGAGACGTTCGGTCGCCAGATAGGTCGTCATGGCAGGTTCGTCGCCGAGAACAAGGGCCTGCTGCGCACCAACGGTGACAGTACCGATGTAGCCCTCAACGGCGCAGGCGCGGCCGTAGTCTCCCCAGGTCTCTACGGGACCGTCGTTGTCGTCCACACCTGCCCAGGTGTTCAGCTCGGACTTGGGGACGGCGATTAGTGGTCCTCCTGCGGTGCTGACCCAGGTATGCAGCACTGATGGCCTCGCATTCAATGCGTGATCGTTCTTGTGGGACAGAGTACGGGCAGCTGTCCCCCACATGCCTGGCTACGCGATCTGAGGACACCGCTATCCGGTGAGCCGGCGCTGAGGACAGTCCGTGCTGATGACTCCGGAGGGATCCTCTGATCATCAGGACCTTGGGTTCGATGTAGAGGCTGATCGGGTGGTGTTGATAGTCGATCCGGTTGATCGGGGCCTGTACCGATTGCTGAAGGGCGAGTCACCACCCTTCCACCTTGTTCAACATTTGTTGTACCCTGCTGTCATGGGCACTCCAAGCACGGTGGGCTTCCGACCCACCGAGGACGACAGCCGGATCATCGACTCACTTCGCCGCGAAGGCGAGTCCAACTCCGACGTGCTGCGCCGGGGGCTGCGCGCCCTGGAGCACGTGGAGTGGGAGCGGCAGGCCCGCGCCGACATGGCACGCCTGGCCGATGAGGGCGAGGATCTGTCGCAGCTCCCCGACGAGTGGGAATACACCGAGGACGGCGACATCCGGATCGTCGACACCGGCATCGTGGTTCCCGCTCGCCGTGAGGCCGGACGGTGATCCGCGGCGGCGTCTATCCAGTTGATCTCGGCGACGCCAAGCGCGGCCACGAGCAGCGCGGCAGACGCCTCGGCATCGTCGTCAGCATCTCGCAGGACCACTGGTCCACCGTGACGATCGTGCCCACGTCGACCAGTGCCCAACCGGCCAGCTTCCGGCCCAGGCTGACCATTCAGGGGCGCGAGACGTACGCCCTGACCGATCAAATCCGCACCATCGACGCCCAGTATGCCCTCGGCGGGCTGTACGACCACCTCGACTCCGTAGCCATGGGACAGGTCGAGTACGCGCTTGCCCGCTATCTCGGCCTGGACGCGAGCCTAACCCTGTGGGGCAGATGAGCACCTTGCCTGTAATGCCCGACTTCCCGGTGTCGGAAGACGGAGGAAGCGGAAGCCGGACCTGTCACGGTGCAAACCGGAGCCGAGGGTGCGAGCCAGAGCGGTCAGGCGATGATCGCGTCGGCGCATGCATGGGGATGCACGCCGGAGTACGGACAGACGACCGGTTGCTTCTGAGCTCGGTCAGCCGTGCCAGACTACCTGGATGATCTCGCCGTTCCAGGGGGCGACTTGCAGAAAGACAGTTGCCTCCAGGAAGGGTGCGAGCGCCTCGGCCGGCAAGGCTGCGATCTGCTCATCTACCTGCTTGCTCTGACCGACTGTGTACATCTATAGGTCCAGCTTCACGCCGAGCTCAGCAGCCCGCTCGGCCAAGGCCTCACGTAGCGGCCGGCCTTGGACGTACTCGCCACTCTCTATCTGCTCTTGCACTCGAGCAGCTTGCTCCAAGACCTGTTCGTACTCGCCAGTTGCCCTCATCCTGGCCATATGCCACCAGTGAGCCAGCAGATCATTTACCGGTGAGAGGTCCAGCTCCTCGGTGGCCTTGGCCATAGCCTGCCGGTAGTCCTTGTCGAAGTGACCGCGGTCGGCAGGAGGCAGGCACGCGCGGATGTTACGAGGACTCCGATCACCGTTCAGCGACTCGACGATCTGATCAGGAGTCCTCGCGATGACCGGCTCGTACAGCTCAGCTGTCACGTTGCCACCTCCGGCTGAAAGCGTCCGTGCACTGATCAACTGGACGCATGCGTACGCCATCGAGCTTAGCCGCTTGCCCGCCCTCAATCTCGTGAAGTGCGGCTACGCCTTCCGTCGCCGCAACACCACAGGGCTCGTGCCGTTGCAGTTCTGGACCAGCCTTCCGGTTTCCTTGGCCCTGGTTCCAGACATACTGGGCACGGCGAGATGAGCTTGCCTTGACGTGACAAGGCCCAGGCGCCGAATCCATCGGTCTACCTGGGCTTTCGCTATGAGAGCGGGTGACGGGAATCGAACCCGCGCTGTCAGCTTGGGAATTGCAGAGATCTTGGCTCGAAGGGGCGCCGACCTGCGGCTGAGGCCGGTCGTGAGTGACCGTGGTTGCCCCCTCGCCACCGCCCTTAATGGCACGCTAATGGCACGACGATCAGCCCCCTACCTGGTGTTTTCCGTGCGACGCGCGCACATCGGCCGCCTGATCACCCCGCCCGCCGTCGACCCGAAGGGGAAGCGGGGATGCGGATATAGAGAATATGACTAGACGGTTATAATAGCTGTATGAGCTGGGAGGTCAGCCTTCATCCGGAGGTCGAGGCGTGGTATCTGACCATATGCGCAACCGATCCGGAGACTGCAGATCTGATCAAGGACGCGATCGATCAGCTCGCGGAGGAAGGCCCGACGGCGCGCCGTCCTCTGGTCGACCGGGTACAGGGCAGCCGGTACCACAACATGAAGGAACTACGTCCGCCCTCATCGGGGACGAGTGAGATCCGGATGCTGTTCTGCTTCGATCCGGCAAGGGAAGCGATCTTTCTGGTAGCCGGCGATAAGGCCGGCAACTGGAACCGCTGGTATCGGGAAGCGATACCACTGGCTGATGAACGATTTGCCCAACACTTGATCACGCTCAACCAAGAAGAGCAGGAGGAGCGATGAGCACTCGGTACAGCAAGTGGTCGGATGTCAAGGCCAAGGCGGCAGCGCTCGACTCGCGAGACGCGACGGAACGCGCTGCTGGGGAAGCCGTCGCGCGTGAACGCCGCGAAGCGTACGTCCGGGGATTTCAGCTCGCCGAGATCCGTCAGGCTGCCGGTGTCACTCAGGCTGAACTCGCCGACACCTTGGGAGTCAGCCAGGCTCGCATCTCCAAGATCGAACATGGCGAGGTATCCGGCATCGACGTCGTACGAGAGTACATCGCTGCGCTCGGGGGCCATTTGGATCTCGTAGCTACGCTCGGCGACCGAACCTGGAAAGTCGCCTGAGAAAGGCGCGCCGATCCGCGGCCAAGTAGTTCAGAGCTTCGACCATTTCAGCCCTGACTGGGGCCTTCGTTGTGGAGCGGGTGACGGGAATCGAACCCGCGCTGTCAGCTTGGGAACCATCTACTGATCATGCCGTGTTGAGCTGGGAAAACGGGGGTGCAGGTCGAGGCTGGGCGAGTGACCCTGAGTCCCCCGTGATTCACCGCTGATCGCCGCTCGTTCTGGCGCGGATCTGGCACGCGGTCGATGCCTCTGTGTTGTGGCATTTGTCGGTCGAAGCTGACAGCATGCAGCCTTTATGGACGTAGACGACTTCTGGCTCTTCCTCCAGCGGTCCCCGTACGCGGAGTGCAGATCATGACCGAGGATGAGATCTTCGAAGCGATACTGTCAGCCCCTGGGCCCGATGTACTACCGGTGGCCTCGTCCGAGGCGGTCGCTGAGGCTGAAGAGGCCATCGGTTATCCGCTTCCTTCGCTGCTACGGCGGTTGTATCTGGAGGTGGGGAACGGAGGTTTCGGTCCTCGCGGTGGCATCATCGGTGTACGGGGCTACGACTTCTGGAAAAGCGACATCTTCGCGGACATCACTGAATCGGCTTTGGCGTTTCGAACCGAGTCCTACGGACGATGCGCGGGCATGATCCAGTTATTGGACTGGGGGTGTGCAATCGCGTCACTGCTGGATTGCCGCGATCCCGAGGGCGCGATGTGGGGATGGGACCCCAATCTGTGCTGCTTGGATCACGCGCTCTTCCCTCAGGACATCACCTTCGCGTCGTGGCTCGCGGAGTCGATTGCCCGCGACTTCGCCGAACCGTTCTATGACGGTTACTTCGAGGTCTCGCCGCAAGATGAAGCAGAGATCGCGGTGAGCACCATCGGAGAAGAGGAGGAACCGTGCATGTGGGCGCCGCCTGCATGGGTGAAGGGCAGGAAGGCCGGCATCTGGGAGCGCCGTCACATGTCCGATGACTGACGGGTTGGCTTGGTAAGCGAGCACGGGGCCAGTTCAGGAGGAGCGCTTTCACCACGATCTGGGCTAAGGCGATCAAGAAAGCCCAGGTCTCGGGTTTCGAATCCGACCTGGACTATCACGCTGAGAGCGAGTGACGGGAATCGAACCCGCGCTGTCAGCTTGGGAACTCTTTCAAGATCTTGCCCTCTGAGCAGGGAAAACACTGACCTGGCCATATGGCGGTCGAGTGACCGTGAGTCCCCGTGATTCACCGGTGGCACCTCTACGGACGGGCACGCAACGGGCACTCCCGGTGCTGTCAATGTGAGGTCCCAGGACATGCTTAACCGTTTGTCATCGGGAGATGCTTAACGTCCGTCGGGCTGGGTGCCCTTGCCTCGGACGTAGAGACGGGTGACGGGTGTGGTGTCGCGGCGGGGCCTGATCGCCAGTTCTTCCTCGCCATGCAGGACCCGATAGTGGGTGTCCTCGATGACGACGGTGACGAGCTTGCCTGCATGCCGGGGGCCGAGCTTGATGAACTGCTTGTTCACCATGAACCGGCCACTGGCATGGACGCGCCGTTGCACCCGGATCGATCCCGCCGGCAGCGGCGGTGGTGGCAACGGGGTCGCCGCGGTGCGCGCGCCTGGTAGCCGGGCGGCGCGGTCGGCGGTGATGGGGCAGGGCCAGGTGCCGACCAGGGCGTTGTCGGCGATGGCGTGCATGAGGTGGCCGTCCAGCCGGATGGTGACGGTGCGCCGGGCCGGCGCGAAAGCGATCTGGCACTTGATCCCGGCGATGGTGACGTGGCCGTCGCGTTGGACCATGCGATCGATCTCGACTGCCTGGCCTGCGGCCAGCTCGGTGTTGCCGTTGATGCGGCGCAGCGCCGCCGCTGCCGGTGCCGGTCCAGCGGAGCGGGCTCCGTAGCGCATCACCAGGTAGGCCAGGTCGTGGGGCAGGAGCCGGGAGACGATGGTGCGGACCAGGTGGCCGTCGAGCAGGACGTGCAGGCTGCGCAGATCGGCCCAGACGGTCAACGTCCGTCCGGCCAGTCCCCTGGGGACGGAGAACCGCTGCCGACTGGGAACGAGCGTGACCTCTCCGCTGGGCGGGACGCGGATCTCGAACTCCACCGCCGACTCATCCGGGCGGTTCGCCGGTGGTTCGATCACATCGATGCGCAGCGGTGCTGCTGTCTGGCCGGCCTCGTCGGCGGGGGGCTGCCCGTCGGAGTAGGTGGGGGCGTGCGGGCGGAAGACGCTGGCCGGGGTTGCCATGTTCAACGCCTGGTGGGGCCGTTGATGGTTGTAGGCGTGCACCCAGGCGTCGATGGCGTCCTGGGCGGCGGCCAGCGACTCGAACGGCGCCACATGATCCAGCAGTTCGTGGCGGAGCGTTTTGTGGAAGCGCTCGATCTTCCCGGTCGTGGTGGGCGAGCGGGGCTTGGTGAGCCGCTGGTTGATGCCGTTCTCCCGGCAGATCCGCTCGAATAGCACCTCCACCGGCTGCGGCCGATTGTGCCGGCCGGTGAACTGCTTGCCGTTATCGCTGAGCACCTCGAACGGCACCCCGTAGCGGCGCATCGCCTTGGTGAACGCCGAGCACACCGCTCGTCCCGATGGCACGGCGACCACCGCTGCGATCACCACGAACCGCGAATGATCGTCGATCCCGGTGACCATCTTGCACTCGCGGCCATCGGCCAGCGGTACGCCGCCGACCAGGTCGAGCTGCCACAGATGCATCGGCGCCTCGCGCTGCCAGCGCCGGTACTTGCGCTGATGCTCCTGTTCCTGGTGTCGCACCAGCCCGTTGCGGACGAGCATCCGATGCACCGTCGCCCGGCCGGGAACTGGATCTACTCCCCGCAGGCGCAGCTCATGCACGATCCGCCGGGCGCCCCATCGTGGGTGCTGCCGCCGCAGCTCACACACCAGCGCCTCGACCTCGGCCGGCAGCCGGTGCGGGCTGGACTTGGGCCGCCGCGACCTGTCGGCCAGTCCCGGCATGCCTTCCTGCTCAAACCGTTTCCGCCAGCTGTGCAGCGACTGCCGCGAGACTCCGTACCGGGCCGCGACCTCCCCGATCGGTGACCCGCCCAGAACCTCCCGTACAGCCCGGTACCGGTACTCCACCAGAGCCTGCTGATCCACGCTCGCCACCCGACATCAGAGTCACTCTGGGCGAGCATCATGCCACGATCGGTCAAGACTGTCCCGAGAACGAATGGTTAAGCATGTCCTGAGGCCTCACATCGACAGGTGCCTGAGCTTTGGCCATTCGACGCGGACAAGGTAGGTCTCGCGCTGCCGTTCCAGGACGACATAGGTTGCGAGGCCACGTTCACCGAAGGGGTGGGTGAGCATGTTCGCCCTGGGGTTGGCCGAGTTGTACGGATCCCCGCTCCATGGAGCGGTCTCCAGGAGTGTGCTCCGCGAGAGGTCGCAGGGTTTCCTCAGGGAGGGCCGCGATCTGCTCGTCGGCGATTGGATCGAGGACGAGCTTGTACACCTATACGTCGATCCCGCGTGCGGCCAGGACCTCACGCCATGGCCCCCTCGGGGAACCCTCTTGGCCGGCTAGGGCGCGCTCGGCCCGGGAGTGCATCTGGCGTCGCCCTTCCGGATCCTTCACCGAGTCGCACGCGGAGATCCACCAGCGGTGCACGAACGCGCTCAATACTCCAAGGTCAAGGCTGACTCGGACATCATCGAGGACGGCCTTGAGCCCAGCGTCGAACGCCTCACGATCCTGTGGGAGAACCAGCGCAGCGCATTGGCACGCAAGTTCTTCTCCGGCATGGGCGCCTCGGTGGACGTGAAGTCCTGCGGCTGGGCGGTCATGGTCGGCTCCTCTCTCTGCCTCTGGAGAGTACAGAGGGAGGAGGACAACGCTCATGAACATCGGAAACGACAGCAAGGTGTGGAGCGGGTGACGGGAATCGAACCCGCGCGAGTCTCCCCGATCTCGGAACGCAGCCCGTGCGGCCGCCTGCAACGCTGAGCTGCGGTTATGTTGGCACTCGGGACAGTTTGCGATCTTTGCCGCGACGATTCTTACTGGTGGTGCTTCCGTTCTTCACGCTGGCAGGGAAGGACATGGAGTTCATCGAACCTGCGCCGCGACGGCGGCCGCAGCCGCTTGCAGCGCGGCGAACTCCACGCGCTGCGCGAAAGCGCCGACATACCGCCGACATACCAGGCTGAACTACCATCGCTCCACGTCCGCAGAGGCGCACGAGCAAGGTGAGGAACGAACCGGGTCGGCGCCCTGTAATCGGCGCAGTCGGCCTCAGCGCTCCGCCAAAGACTGCCGCCGCTTCCGCCGTTGGTCAGGTACCGCCGTCACAGGGAGAAAGTGATCACAAGCATGCGTGAGATCGCGCCGCGTCCTGGGCGATCGGTGGTCTGCGATGGCCCGAAGGGGCTCTGCCCCAGGGCATCGAGCCGTTCTGGCGGCAAGCCGTGGGTACGGATCCGCGTGGTGCACCTGCTCCATGCGTCAGTCCGGCCCGCCGCCGGCAGCACCGGGATGCCATGGCCAAGGCGCTCATGAGCTTGGCCTAGGAGTCAGGGGCCGCGAACGTCGGCCACCCGCTGGAAGGCCCCGCCCCGCGCGCCTTCGTCACCTCCAAGGCCGTCTGGCTCCGACCATCCATAAGCCCCAGCTACGCCGTTCTCCGTCCAGCCAGCCCCCCTTTGGGAAGGAATCCCGTGCGTCTCGCTCGTCCGGTTGCTGCCGCCATGCTCGTGGCCGCCGCTTTGTCTGTTCCGCAGCCCGCACAGGCTGCCGGGTTCAAGCACCCCGGTGTCCTGGTCAGCCGTGCCCAGCTTGACTTCGTCAAGGCCAACCTCGACAAGGAGCCTTGGAAGTCAGCCTGGGACGCCCTGCAGAACAGCTCCTTCGCCTCGCTGTCCTACACGGCCAAGCCTCGCGCCGACGTGAACTGCGGCGGGAATTCCATTCCCGACAACGGCTGCTCGGACGAGCGTAAGGACGCGATGGCGGCCTACACGCACGCCCTGCGGTGGTACCTCAGCAAGGACTCCCGCTACGCCAAGAAGGCGATCCAGATCATGGACGCCTGGTCGGCCGTGATCACCAAGCACACCGGCAGCAACGCGCCGCTGCAGACCGGCTGGGCGGGCGCCAACTTCTCCCGGGCGGCCGAGCTCATCAAGCACACCTACGGCGGCGGCTGGAGCCAGGCCGGCCGGTTCGCGAGCAAGCTCCGCACCGTGTACCTCCCGACCCTGATCGCCGGACGGCCCGACAACAACGGCAACTGGGAATTGATCATGACCGATGCCGCCATCGGCATCGCCGTGCACCTGGACGACCGTGCCTCCTTCGACCGGGCGGTCGCGACCTGGCGCGGCAGGCTGCCCGCCTACATCTACCTCGCCACCGACGGCTCGATCCCTAAGGCGCCGCCCGGCAGCACGGTCAACACCAAAGCCGAGATCATCGACTACTGGTACGACCAGACCACGTTCGTGGACGGCCTGACCCAGGAGACCTGCCGTGACTTCTGGCACACCGGCTGGGGTCTGGCGGCCATCTCCCACGTCGCGGAGACGGCCCACCACCAGGGCGTGGACCTGTATTCAACGGCCAAACACCGGCTGCGCCGCGCGATGGACCTGCACGCCAAGATACAACTCGGCGGCTCAGTCCCAAGTTGGCTGTGCGGCGGCAAGGTCAAGGCCGACCTCGGCAACCACTACGAGGTCGGCTACAACGCGCTGCACAACCGCCTCGGCTACAACGACTTCCCCTACGCCGCCAAGTGGGTCGAGCAGAAGCGCCCCATGGGGACGTCGCACTTCCTGGGCTGGGAAACCCTCACCCACGCGCAGAACCGTGCCTCCTCCTCGGTGGAGACCGCCTCGGTTTACGGGGCGCTGCCGGACGGGAAGTTGACCTACACCGCCATTGATGCCGCTACCGGACAGCGCACGCGTGGCGCCTTTGTGTCCACGGCCACTCTGGGTTTCACTCCCAAGGCGATGGCGACGCTAGACTTCAATACAATCCTGGTCACCGAGAAGGGGCCGGAGGGCCGGCTCTACCGGGTCGATATCCAGACCAATCGTGACAGCCTCATTTTCGAGCCGCCTGTCTACCTCGGCAGCGGTTACACCCACGACCTCCTCGCCTACGACGGCAACGGCCAGCTGTTCGGCATCGCCGGCGGGACCCTGCGCCGCTACACCGTCAACGCGACCAAGCCCACGATCGACAACATCAGTGGCAACACCATCGGCGACGGCTTCACCCTCAAGACCCTGACCGCGACCGGCCCTGGCTGGATTCTCGGCACAACGGCTGACGGCAAGCTGATCTCTTACCGGATCAACGGCCCCGGTTCCTGGCAGAGGTACCAGCTACGTGACGCCACCTGGCAGGTCTTCGACCATCTCCTGTCGCCCGGTGGGGGCGTGTACTACGGCCACCGGAGCGAGGGCTCCCTCTTGCGCTACGACGACCAGAACCCCTACGACGGCCAGGGCGACGACCTCAGCAGCCAGGGCGCCGTCGGCACCGAAGGCTGGACCCAAACCCTCCTGTCCGCCCAACCCGCCAGCGTCAGCTGACCGAACAACCGACAGCCGCTGGAGGACCCCGGGTACCTTCCGAGGTCCTCCAGCGGGGCCTAGGGGGTGTCCCGTGGATCATTCGACGGGGTCACGGAGCCAGATTCTGATGGAGGCGACATCGAAGGTGCCTTCGTAGATGAGCTGGCGTTTGTCGGTGCGTAAGGCGACCGCGCGGTGGCCCTTGAGCTTGTTTATGCACCGCTCAGCGCTGTTGCGCTCGCGGTAGCGCTCGGCGTCGAAGCCGGGAGGTCGTCCGCCCTTGCTGCCTTTCTTGAGGCGGTTGACCTCCTGGTCTTTCTTGATCGGGATGACGGTCTTGATGCCTCGACGGCGCAGGTAGGCACGGTTTCCGCGGGAGGAGTAGGCCTTGTCTGCCAGCACTCGCGCAGGCCGCTGCCGGGGACGGCCCAGGCCACGCCGGAGGATCCGAACCCGCTTGAGAACTCGCCGGAAGTACGGGCTGTCGCCGTGCTGGCCGGGGCTGGTCATGCGGGCAATCGGGCTGTTGGCGCTCTGTGACGTTCCCCAGAGCTGCTCTGTGAAAATCCCCAGGTCGTTGGACTTCATACTACGTAGTTGATCCTGCTATGTCACGGAACGTGATGGGCGTGTCGACGTGTGCCGCGTGCGGGCTGAGGAGCAGGTTGAACACTGCGACAGGCCGGTGGCAGTGCGGGCAGGGCTGCACGGCGTTTGCTTGGGTGAGGCGTACGCGGTCCTCGTGGTTGTCGTGGCTCTCGCGGTTCCCGTGGCTCTCCTCGTGGCTCTCCTCATGGTTGTCGTGGTGATCAGGGGTGTTCTGGCGGGGCGTGGCGGCGTGCTGCGGGGCGGTCTTGCGCAGGCGGCGTAGCTCGCGTCGACGGGCATTTTTGTATTCGCGGGCGTGCGCGGCCTTGCACCGGGGGTCGCAGAAGCGGCGCAAGGGGTAGCGGCTGCTCCAGGTGAAGGTCTGGCCGCAGTGTTCACACGGGCGCGCTTCGGTGCGGGGCCTCACGCCTGATCTCCTGTCGTGCCGGTGGTGGCCAGGCGGAGTTCCTCGGCGCGGGCTTGGTGGGTGCGCATCCGATAGGAGGGGCCGTTGATGGCCACGATGACGCCGCGGTGCAACAGACGGTCGACCAGGGCGGCGGCCAGCATCGGATCATCGAGCCTCTCGGCCCATTCTGCGATCCCCACGTGGCTGGTGATGATGATCGAGCCCTTCAGATAGCGGGCGTTGACGACCTCGAACAGCAGGCTGCGGCCGTCCTCATCCAGCCGCCGGTAGCCGAACTCGTCCAGCACGAGCAGTTTCGGCTGGCTGAAGAAGCGCAGGCCGGTGTCGAAGCGGTGCTCGGCGATGGCCTTGGTGAGCTTGCGGACGATGGCCTCACAGGTGGTGAAGTAGGCGCGGTGCCCGGCCTGGGCGGCGGCGCGAGCAAGGCCGATGGCGAGCATGGTCTTGCCCACCCCGGGCGGGCCGATGAACAGCACGTTGCTGGCGTCGGCGAGGAAGCGCAAGGAGGCCAGTTCCCGGATCAGTGCCTCATCGGCGCCGGGCTGGGCCGTGAAGTCGTAGTCCTCGATGCGCCAGGGAGCCGGGAGGTTGGCGAAGTGCAACCGGGAGGCGGTCTGGCGAGCACCGGTCGCATCCGCTTCGATGCCCAGCAGGCGTTCGAGGGCCTCCAAGACGGACACCTCGCCGTCACGGGCGGCATCCAGCACTGCGGGCAGGGCCTCGGCAGCGGCGCGCAGTTTGAGGAAGGCCAGGTGGGAACGCAGCCGCTGATAGATCTGCGCCTGGCTGCCGCTGCCGCTGCCGCTGCTGGTGGCGGTCACGAGCCCGTCCTCCCCTCGTCGTGGTCGTCGTGGTCGTCGCAGAGGATCGTGGCCGACAGGTGCACGCGCACCCCGCCGCGCGTTCCGGTGGCGCTCAGGTGGGCAGATGCCGGGCGGCCGATCGGATCGCCGGGGCCGACGCCGACGTGCATCGTCAATCCCAGGGCGTGCCGCCAGGCCTCAAACGCCGCCCGCTGGCTCATCGGCCGCCCTGACCGGGGCAGGCGACCGGCGATCACGGCGCCGGCGGCGCCGACCGTCCAGGCCACCGGTGGCAGGCCCCGGCCGGCGGCCAGGATGGCGGGCAGTTGGGCGGCGGCCCGTTGCTGCCAGATCTCCTGCTCGATCTGCGGGTCGAAGAACGCGCTGGTGAAGGTGGACATCGGCGTCCTCGTCATGGCCGGCCCGCCTTTTCGTCCTGGCCCGCCTGGCGGCTGCTGGAGGCGGGGCCGAGGGCGCGTGCCGCGGCGGCATAGGCGGCGAAATCGGTGACGCTGGCCAGCCCGTTCCCGCCCGCCGACGCAGGCGCCGGGCTCGCCGGGCGGCCCTGGCGGGCGGTGCGGATCCGCTCAGCTTCGGCCAGCGCCTGCTGCGAGGGCGGGATGCGCTTCTTGCGTCGGCAGGGTGCGCGGTCAACGCCCGTGGCGGCCAGCACCGCCTTCTCCAGCGCCCGCACGTGCTCCTCGGCGCGGACGATCTCGTGCGCGCCGCGCACCGCCAGCCGGTGACGGGCCAGCGTGTTGCCCGCCGCCGAGATGATCTCCAGGACGGTCTCGTCCAGCCGCCAGCGTACGAGCACGTGCTGGTCGCGATGCCCGGGCGGGACGGAGTAGTGATTGCCATCGAAGCCGACCAGCCCTTGGGCCGAGACGACCCGCTCGACCTCCAGCAGCGCCGGATACGGACGTTCGGGCAGCGAGGCCAGCGGCTCTGCCGCCGCGACCGAGGCGACGGTGGTCTTGGCCCTGTCCGCCCAGCGCACCCGCACATCCCCCCGCGTGCGGCACCACGCATCCAGCGATGCCTGGGCCTGCGCGGGCGTCACCTCCTCGGCCAGCGTGCGCCACCACCGCTGCGCAGCGCTGTCGTTGGCCTTCTCCACCGCGCCCTTGCGCTGCGCCCGCCGGGGCCGGCAGATCGCCGCCGCGACACCGTAGTACTTCAGCACCGGCGCGAACGAGGCGAGCACGTCACCGCTCGTGCGCTCCACCACGGTGGCCATCCGGTCGAACCGCCACGCCAGCGGCAGCCCGCCCAGCCGGGCCGACACCTCGTGCAGGCCACGGATCAGATGGGCCGCATCCATCGACGGCGACAGCCAGCCCCGCCACCGGCCCGAGTACGGCAAGCTGCCGACCAGCAGATAGGCCTCCCGACGCGGCCAGGCCCACCCGGCAGGCGGGTCCGGCAGATGCAGCCAGTCCCACTGCACCTCGGCCCCGGGCTCATGGGAAATGATCGCCACGTCCCGGCCACGGGCCTGCTGACACGGCTCACAGTGAGGCCGCAGCCCTCGCTTGCGGATCGCCCGGGTGAAGGTTGAATACCCACCGGCATACCCCAGCTCGACGATCTCGTCGAACAGCGTCATCGCCAGCAGATGCGGGTCTTGGGCCAGCCGGATCCGGCAGTACTGCTCGAACTCGGCGAACGGATCGCCCCTGCTCGATCGTCGCTGGCCGGGCACCCGGTTGCCGTTCAGATACGCGGCGATCGTCTTACGGTCACGGTTGAGATGCCGGGCGATCGCCGAGATCGACCAGCCTCTTTTGCGCAATGCGTGCGCCTCCACGTCTTCCCCCTGTGTGAGCATCTTCCTTGGGCTCCCCGACAAGCTGCTGATCTTCGTCAATCGCAGCCTTGCGGGGAGCCCGCCCACCAGCGGACAACCACCACCGGCGGGTCGGCTACCTGGGGAAATTCACAGAGCAGAGCGGTCCAACTTCAGAGAGCGGCATCAGGGCGGCAGCGCCGGTCGGCCACCAGGTGCACCTTGGTCGTCCAGCCGCCCCGGGAACGACCCAATCCCTCCTGGTTCTTCCCCGTTTCGCGATCTACGCGGTCCCCTTTACGGGCAGGTCGGCGGCCGGGGCGTGTCGGGCTCCGGCGGCGTGCTGGTGAGCGCGCACCACGGTGGAATCGACACTCACCGTCCAATCCTCGCCCTCGGCCTCGTCGCATCCCGCGCGCAGGCCATCGAGGATCTTCTCCCAGGTGCCATCCATTGACCAGCGGCGATGCCGGTTGTAAACGGTCTTCCAGTTCCCGTAGCACTCCGGCAGATCGCGCCACGGACATCCGGTCCGCACCCGGAAGAAGACGCCATTGATGACAGTCCGGTGGTCGGCCCACCGGCCTCCGCGCTGTGGCGACGTCGAAGGCAGCAGGGGCTCCAGCAGCCCCACTCCTCATCGGACAAGTCATGACGATTCAGTCGATCAACCACAGGAAAGATCTACAACAAATCACCCTGAAGATCCACAGGACACGCTCTAGCCCTCGATGCCTGACTCCACAGTGGCGGACGACAACGAGCTGTACCCGAGCGGGGATGTGGCATGCCGGACCGGTCTGAGTGTCAGCGCCATGCGGTTCTACTCCGATGCGGGCCAGTGCGGGCTCCAGCATGAGCCGTTGGCGTGGAGGATCAATCTGCACACGGCGAAAGATCGTGACCGGAAGATCGCCGATGCTCTCGGAGAGATCGTCAAGGAAGATCTCAAGCCGAAGGGAAGGATGACGAGGGCGAGGCGGGAGCGCTGGTGCCGTCCGGCTAATGGCCCGTAATGGCCCGTAATGGCCCGCAAGATCAACTGATCTGGCACGCGAGTGAGAATAGCCCCACACAAAAGATCAAGGCCCGGGTTGGGATCACATGTTCCTGACCTAGGCCTTAACAGTGGAGCGGGTGACGGGAATCGAACCCGCGCTGTCAGCTTGGGAAGCTGATGTTCTGCCATTGAACTACACCCGCGCACGACCCGAAGTCGCGCCCTCCACTGTAGCGGAAACTTGCCCCACAACAGCAATCCCGAGCCCGCGCAGTTTCCACCCGGACGGTAAGTTGCTCTCCGTGCTGCTATCTGACCGCGACATCCTTGCCGAGATCAACACCGGCCGCCTCATGCTCGACCCCTTCGATCGGGAGATGATCCAACCCTCCAGCATCGATGTGCGGCTTGACCGGTTCTTTCGGGTGTTCGAGAACCATCGGTACCCGCACATCGACCCATCGATCGAGCAGCCGGATCTCACGCGTATGGTGGAGCCTCCCGGGGACGAGCCGTTCATCTTGCATCCGGGCGAGTTCGTGCTGGCCTCCACGTACGAGGTGATCACGCTGCCCGATGACCTGGCGTCGCGACTGGAAGGCAAGAGCTCGCTGGGACGGCTCGGGTTGTTGACGCACTCGACGGCCGGGTTCATTGATCCGGGGTTCAGCGGGCATGTGACGCTGGAGCTGTCGAACGTGGCGACGTTGCCGATCAAGCTGTGGCCGGGGATGAAGATCGGGCAGCTGTGTGTGTTCAAGCTCAGCTCGCCGGCCGAGCATCCTTACGGGTCCGCCAAGTACGGGTCGCGCTACCAGGGCCAGCGGGGGCCGACGCCGTCCCGGTCGTTCCGGAACTTCCACCGCACGAAGATATGAACAAGATGAACGGAAGGTGAATAAAAAGAGAACATTGAGGTGATCGGAGGGCTCGTCTCAGGCCTTCGGCGGGGTCGTACGTACTGGTAGGAAGGCGTGCGAGCAGCAAAATCCCCTAGAAGTACCCGCAATCCCGGTGTTGCGCAACATACGGCGGGTAGCCATTAGGCGAAGGAGAGATGAAGTTCGCATTTCGCCTGGTAGGCCGTACCCTCTTCACGGACCATCCCCGCACAGCTGGAGAACGACGTGCGCCTGCGTCTCACGCCACGTGAGGACAGCTACTACGACCTGTTCGCCGACTCGGCGAACAACCTGGTCACCGCATCGCGCTTGCTGGTGGAGATCATCAGCGAGGGCTCGGACAGGGAAGCCCTGGCCGAGAAGATGCGCGCTTGCGAGCACGCCGGTGACGAACGCACTCATGCGATCATGAACCGGCTCAATGAGAGTTTCATCACTCCGTTCGACCGCGAGGACATCTACCGCCTCGCATCCAACCTCGACGACGTGATGGACGCCATGGAGGCCGCCTCCGACCTCATCGTCCTCTACCAGCTCGATCACCTGCCCAAAGACGTGGTCAGGCAGGTCGAGGTCCTGGAGCGGGCCGCGGAGCTGACGGCCGAGGCCATGCCGCGGCTGCGGTCGATGAAAAACCTCAACGAATACTGGATCGAGGTCAACCGCCTGGAGAACCAGGGCGACCAGGTCTACAGGAGACTGCTGGCCAAGCTGTTCAGCGGCGAGTACGACGCCCTCACGGTCATGAAGATGAAGGAGGTCGTCGACGCCCTCGAGGAGGCGGCCGACGCCTTCGAGCACGTGGCCAACACTGTCGAGTCCATCGCGGTCAAAGAAAGCTAGGCCCAGTGGACCTCTCGCTCGCCCTCGTCATCGGCGTGGTCGTCGTCGCTCTGATCTTCGACTACACCAACGGGTTCCACGACGCGGCGAACGCCATCGCGACCTCCGTCTCGACCCGCGCACTCACCCCCAGGGCCGCGTTGTTCATGGCCGCGGCCATGAACTTCATCGGCGCTCACCTGGGCACCCAGGTCGCCCAGACGGTCGGCAAGGGCATCATCGACGCGCCGAAGGGCTCACACGGCCTGGTCATCGTGGCCGCGGCGCTCATCGGGGCGATCACCTGGAACCTGATCACCTGGTATTTCGGCCTGCCCTCCTCCTCCAGTCACGCGCTCATCGGCGGCCTGGTGGGCTCCGCCGTGGCCTCGGCAAGCGTGGTGCACTGGGACGGCGTCCTGGAGAAGGTCGTCATCCCGATGATCCTCTCGCCGCTGGTCGGGTTCACCCTCGCCGCCGCGATCATGATCGCAATTTACTGGATCTTCCGCAACAGCCAGCCGGGCAAGACCAACCGCGGCTTCCGCTACTCGCAGACCGTCTCGGCCGCCGCCATGGCGCTCGGGCACGGCCTGCAGGACGCGCAGAAGACCATGGGCGTGATCTTCCTGTCCCTCACCGTCGGCGGCTTCGCCGCGCCGGACGATCCCATCCCGCAGTGGGTCATCCTGGCCGCCGCGGGTGCGATCTCCCTCGGCACGTACGCGGGCGGCTGGCGCATCATGCGCACCCTGGGGCGGCGCATCATCGCGCTCGACCCGCCGCAGGGGTTCGCGGCCGAGTCGGCGGCGGCGACTGTCCTGTACGCGGCCGCCATCGGGTTCGGCGCGCCGATCTCGACCACGCACACGATCACTTCGGCGATCATGGGCGTGGGCGCGACCAAGCGGCTCAGTGCCGTGCGGTGGGGCGTGGCGGGCAACATCATCACCGCCTGGATCCTGACCATTCCGGCCGCCGCCGCGGTGGCCGCCGTCTCCTATTTCCTCCTCCACGCGATCGTGGAATAACCGCTACGCGACCGCGTACATCACGTCCACGTCCCAGCGGGCGAAGCCCAGGGACTCGTACATCCTGATCGCCCAGGTGTTGGCCTCGTCCACGTACAGCATCGCCTGGGCGAGGCCGCGGGCGCGCAGGTGGCTCAGGCCGGCCAGGGTGAGCGCTTTGCCCAGGCCGGTGCCCTGCTGCGAGGGGTCGACCCCGACCACATAGACCTCGCCGAGCGGCTCGTGGCCGTGCTCGGACGAGCCGTGGATCTTCGTCCAGTGGAAGCCGGCCAGCTTGTCGCCGCGGAAGGCCAGGAAGAAGCCCTCCGGGTCGAACCACGGCTCCTGCTCGCGCCGCAGCAGGTCGTCCATCGTCCACGCGCCCTGCTCGGGGTGATGGGCGAAGGCCGCGGCGTTGACCTTGAGCCAGGCCTCCTCGTCCTGTCCGGGGACGAACGTCCGCAGCCGCACCCCCTCCGGGAGCACGAACGCCTCCAAAGGGGCGAACAGGGAGCGGCGCATCTGCCAGAGCGAGCGCGCGCGTTCGAGGCCGAATTGCGCCGCCAGCGCGCCGGCACCCGCGTGGTCGCCGTGTGCCCACAGGCGCACCCGACCGCCGGTCAGGTCGAGCACGGATCGCAGCAGGAGGGCGCCGTGGCCCTGGTGACGGTGTGCCGGGTGGATGACCAGCTCGGCGCTCGGGCCCTCGACCTCGTCCGTCGGATCGACGTGGGCATAGCCCGCCAAAGCGTCCCCGTATAGCAGGAGCGAGCGCGCCTGGGGGTCGCCGCCGTACCTCAGGTGGAGCATCACGTGCTCGTTGAGCGGGCGGACGCCGTCGGCCTCCGTCGCCGCCTCCACGAGGCCGAGCACCTCGGTGATCTCCGAATCGTCCAGCCGTTCCCTGATCTTCACATGCGCGCTCACACGAGAACTCTAGGCGTACGACTGGCAAATAACGCCATGAGATCTCCCGACAAATCGTTATCTTTGCGACATTGGCCGCATAGCTTCCGGCCCTAACGTCTAAGGCCATGACGTCTCGTTCCTTACTCCGGCTGGCGCTCGCCGGAGCCGTCACGTCGGGAGCGATCCTGCTCGCCACCCTCCCGGCGGACGCGAGCAAGGCCCCGCCGCGTACGGTTCCCGTACGACTGCTCGCGCTCAACGACTTCCACGGTCACCTCGAGCCTCCCACCGGGTCCTCCGGCCGCATGGTGGACGAGCACGGGCAGACCATCAACGCCGGCGGCGCGGCCTACGTGGCCACGCACATGAAGGCCCTGGCCGACCAGAACACCATCGCCGTGGCCCAGGGTGACCTCATCGGCGCGACGCCGCTGATCTCCGCGGCGTACCACGACGAGCCGTCCATCGAGTTCATGGACAAGCTGGGACTCAAGGTGGCCGCGGTGGGCAACCACGAGTTCGACGAGGGGTACGCCGAGCTGCGCCGCATCATGGACGGCGGCTGCCACCCGGTCGACGGCTGCTCGCCGGTCGGCGAGTGGAAGGGCGCTCAGTTCGATTACGTCGGCGCGAACGTCCTGTTCAAGAACCCCAGCGAGAAGACCGACGCGCTCGCCACGCTCACCGCGCTCGGTGCCAAGCAGCCGGAGGTCAAGCAGCTGCTGGCCGACTGGGGCGTGCCCGCGCTGCCGCCGGTCAGCGTCAAGTGGATGAACGGCGTGCCGATCGGCTTCATCGGACTCGTCACGCAGACCACGCCGAGCATCGTCACGACCGAGGGCATCAAGGACCTCAAGTTCGTGGACGAGGTCAAGGCCGCGAACGTCGCCTCCAAGCTGCTCAAGCTGGTGGGCGTCAAGGCGCAGGTCGTGCTCGTCCACGAGGGCGACCAGGTGACCGTCGGCCAGTCGCCGGACGCGTGCAGCGCCATCCCGGGCGCCGGCAACCGCATCGCCACGCAGGTGGACGCCGAGGTCGACCTCGTGCTCAGCGGGCACTCGCACCAGGCGTACCTGTGCAAGGTCAAGGACCCGGCGGGCAACGATCGCGTCTACTCGCAGGGCGGCTCGTTCGGCCGCGTCATCACGCAGGTGGACATGAACGTCAATGTCCGGACCCGTGACATCGTGCGGACCTCGGTCGTGGCCGACAACCACGTGGTCACGCGGACGGTTGCCCCCGATCCTGAAATTTCTGCTTTCGTGCAGACGTGGAAGAATCGCGTCGCTCCGGTCGCCAACAAGCCGGTCGGCATGATCACCACCGACCTCGCCATCGTGGCCGCCCCCTCCGGCGAGACCCCGCTCGGCGACCTCATCGCCGACGCCCAGCTGGCCGCCACCAAGACCGGCGGCAACGCGCAGATCGCCCTGATGAACCCGGGCGGTGTACGGGAGCCGCTGACGTACGCGACCTCGCCGGCGAACGAGGGCGACGGCGTCGTGACGTACGGTGAGGCGTTCGCCACGCAGCCGTTCAACAACCTCATGCAGGTCGTGACCCTGACGGGTGCCCAGCTGAAGACGGTGCTGGAGCAGCAGTTCACCGGCGGGCCCAACAAGCAGGCGTTCACCAAGATCCTGCAGCCCTCGGCGAACTTCACCTACACCTACAGCCGGAGCGCCGCATGGGGCTCCAAGGTGTCGGACATGAAGATCGACGAGGTGTCGGTGACGGACACGCAGACCATCCGGGTCGCGGCGAACAGCTTCCTGGTGGGCGGCGGTGACGCTTTCCTGGCCTTCCAGGACGGGACGGATCTGTGGAGCGGGCCGCTGGACATCGACGCCTTCGTCGACTACCTCGGCGCGAACAAGCCCACCGCGCCGCCCGCCACCAACCGCATCACCGTGATCGACTGACCTTCTCGATCTCCGATGGGCCCGCCGCGACGGTGCGATTCCCGCCGTCGCGGCGGCCTGCGAGGTCGGGCCTGCCACCGTAATCGTCTCGTGCCCGTTGCTGATGGCCTTGTTCGGGACGACTCAAGGGAAACCATGATCAAGGCGACCGCGGCGGATTACACCTGGTTGTGTGACCGATGGACCGACGATGTCGGCACTACCCTCTTGTGCATCAATTTCGTCCAGGACCTGCTTCCCAGCGAAGTATTGCGACGCTTCGGCGTGACCCCGAACACCTCCGGCGAGCACACCATCGCAGCGTACAAGGCGGCAGGAGGTACGGTCCTGGCCGAGAGCGGATGGGCCACTGGCCACTGGCGTGCACCTATCCCAGGCCCATTACACCCGGCCCAGGCTGACCGGCTCGACGGATCACCTGTACAGCTCGTGGTGAGCAGGAGGCCGTGATGTGACGGGTATCGGCCTGGTCGGCGCATTGGCGTTATATTGCGTTGCGGCCGCAAGGGATGTCTCGGCAGCATCTTGGCTACGTGGTGCCGCAAAGAGGAGCGGATCGTGAATGAGGTCGTGCTCGATGCAATCCGCCACAACAACTGGGCGACAAAACAGCTGGTGAGCTTCTGCCGGGATCAGGATCTGTCTGCGCGACAGCTCGACGTTCGCGGCGTCGGCACTTTTGGCGGCATCCTTTCCACGCTGCGCCACATCATCGTGTCGGACGGGAGCTACGTGCGGCGCCTGGCTGAGATCGACCTCGACTGGGTTGACGGCGATGAGGACGCCGGCCTTCACAAGCTCTTCGTCTGGGCGTCAGAGGCTGAGCAGCTCTGGGAGCAGGTGCTGGCCAAGCCGATCGACGTGGAACGCGTGATCGTCGTGGACAACGGAACTCGTGAGGTGCGCGCCGGCATCTTCGTGGCTCAGGCCGTCAACCATGCCAACCATCACCGCGAACAGGTCTGCGCCATCCTGACCGGTCTCGGCATCGAGCCGCCGGACCTCCAGGCATGGGAGTACGCCTGGGCCACCGGGCGGATCTGGGACCGGAACTGACCCTCCCGGGAGTAAGCCGGCCTCCTCTACCACCATTTCCCTGCGGGAGGCTGGCTGGACGCCGCCTGCTACGCCCGAGCCGTCCGCGAGCAGGAAGTCCACGAGGTGCTCGACCTGATCCGGCAGATCGCCGCGCTTCCCGCAGTCGATGAAGATAGCGACCGCGTCTGCTGCCTGTTCTTCGCCTATCACGAAATACATGGCCAAACCGAATGGCAAGTCCGCGATGGTGAGCTCATCGTCAGCCAAGCTCCGCCGCGCTACGACTATCTCGGCCAATAGTCGTCAGCCCGTGCCGTGCGTCCGGCGACGGCCAGCACGTGTTCCCTGGAGGGGCATCGTCCGAAGACGGAAGAGAGCACGTGCGTGGCCGCACGGAACAGTGTGACGCTTGTGTCCGCGTGGGCGCAGGGAATCAGTAAAGATACTTTCATGCATAACCCCTCCTACCCCGGCAAGCCGAAGCCTGGTGACCGGGTGGCCGTCGTGTCGCCGTCCGCCGGGCTGCCGGAGATCTTCCCGATGCCGTACGAGCTGGGGTTGCGGCGGCTGCGCGACGACTTCGGCCTGGTCCCCGTGGAGTATCCGACGACCCGCAGGATGGGGTCGTCGCCGGCCGACCGCGCCAGGGACCTCCATGCCGCCTTCGCCGACCCGGACATCGCCGCCGTGATCAGCAGCATCGGCGGCGACGACCAGATCACCGTGCTGGCCCACCTCGACCGCGACCTGCTGAAGGCCCATCCGAAGCCGTTCTTCGGCTACAGCGACGCCACCAACATGCTGGCCTTCCTCTGGGACCTCGGGATCGTCGGATACCACGGCGGCGCGGTCATGACGGAGTTCGGCCGGGCTGGGGCGATGCATCCGCTCACCGCGGAGTCGCTGCGCGCCGCGCTGTTCACCAGCGGTCCGTACGAGTTGCGGGCGGCCGCCGCCTACACCGACGTGGACCGGCCGTGGGACGAGCCCGAGACGTTCGCGAGCGAGCCGCCGATGACGCCGTGCCCGGACGGCTGGACCTGGCACAACGCGGACCGGGTCGTCGAGGGCGTGAGCTGGGGCGGATGCCTGGAGATCGTGTCGTGGCTGCTGATGGCCGGCCGTGCGATCCGGCCGGCCGCCGAGCATGAGGGCGGGGTGCTGTTCTTCGAGACCTCGGAGGAGATGCCGAGCGCCACGGAGGTCTACCGGATCCTGCGCTGCATGGGCGAGCGTGGGTTGCTGCGCCGCTTCGGCGGCGTCATGGTCGGGCGTGCCCGGGGCTGGTCGCTCGAGCGCCGCACCACTCCTGAGGAGCGGATCGTGTACGCGCGGGACCAGCGGGAGGCGGTGCTGCGTGCGTTCGCCGAGTACAACGACGACGCGCTGATCGTCTTCGACGTCGACTTCGGGCACACCGATCCGAAACTGGTGATCCCGTACGGTGGCCGGATCCGCCTCGACGGCCCCGCCCGCGCGATCACGGTCTCCTACTGAGCCATCGCCTCCGGAAGCTACGGCCCGCCCTCGTACAGCGGGAGCACGACCACGAAGCGGGCCCCGGGCTCGTGCTCGGCGATGGTCAGCGTGCCGCCGTGGGCGGTGGCGATTTCGCGGGACAGGGGGAGTCCGAGGCCGCTGCCGCCCTTGTCCTTGACCCGGGCGCTCTCCAGGCGGGTGAATCGTTCGAAGACCCGCTCCCTGTCCTCCGGCGGGATGCCCTCGCCGTCGTCCGCCACCGTGACGATCACCTTGTCGTCCTCGACCGTGACCGTGAGGTCGATTCTGGTGGCGGCGTGCCGGGTGGCGTTGTCGAGGAGGTTCGTCAGGAGGCGGTCGAGCTGCACGGGTGAGCCGTGGACGGGTGCCGGGTGGCAGGGGGCCAGGACGATGGGGACTCTGGGCGGTTCGCGGCGGCGCACTTGCTCGGCTGCCACGTGGCACATGTCCACCACGCGGCGGTGCATGACCGCGCCCGCGTCCAGCTTGGCCAGCATCAGCAGCTCGTCGATGATGGAGGTGAGGCGCTCGGCGGCGGCCAGGGCGCGGGCGCCGGTGGCCGCCCAGTCCGTTTCCTCCGGATAGGCGTTGGCGAACTCGAGCTGGGTGCGCAAGGCCGAGATGGGGCTGCGGAGCTCGTGCGAGGCGTCGGCGACAAAGCGGCGCTGGGTTTCCGCGGAGCGTTCGAGGCGGTCGAGCGTGTGGTTCGTCGTGGCGGCGAGGTTGGTGATCTCGTCACCGGTGTCGGGTACGGGGACGCGCCTGCTGAGGTCCTGACCAGTGATCTCCGCCATCTCGGCGCGGATACGCTCGACCGGGCGCAGGGCGAATCCGACCACCGCCCACGTGGTGCCCGCGACCATCAGCAGGACCAGCGGGGTGCCGAGGAAGACCAGAAGGTAGAGCCAGGTCAGGGAGCGGTTGACCTCGTTGAGCGAGACGGCGCCGTAAACGGTGAGGAGGCCCTGGGGTGTGCGCACGGGCATGGCCATGACGAGGTATTCACCCTCCTCCTCGCCCAGGGCCGGCGGCAACATCTGCTCGGTCACGTAGATCTTTCCGGGCTGGACGGCCCGCATGGCCCCCAGGATCGGCGGGTCGCTACGGAGGTCAGGAGTGGCGGCCAGCACCTTGCCCCGCTGGGAGACCACCTGCAAGAGGTGCACCTTCGACGCCGGCTCGAGCTCGGCCGGGAGCTGACCGTCGCGAGCGTCGTTGGCGACCCTGCGCACGGCCAGCTCCTCCCGGGCATAGACCAGGCCGTGCAGGCTGCTCGGCACGGTGGCGAGGGTGATGGTGGACGTGGCGGTGAAGACCAGCGCCGCGACCAAAGTCGCGATCATGGTCAGGCGCGCCCGGATCGAACGCGGAAAGAGCCTCGTCGCCATCCATCCCCCGTACTCACTGTCTGTGACACTTACCCAGGTGTGGCCCACACAACATCAAGCCGCTTGATCTGGTGCTATATAGATCGAGATTGGGTAAACAGGGGGCCAAGAGGGGCGATTCGCCACGCTCTGTGCATGCGGTCGGCCCGGGATCGGTCTGAGCACCTCGGGTTTTCGCTTGTGGCGATTCCGCTGATGGCGTGGACGTCTGTTCGCGCGGAGGCGCCTGGGCCAGAGTGAGGTGCCATGAAGGTTCTGGTGCTGGGTGGCACGGAGTTCGTCGGGCGCGCGGTCGTCGAAGAGGCGCTGGGCCTGGGATGGGATGTGACGGTGTTCAACCGGGGCAGCCACGAGCCGCCCGCGGGGGTGACGGCGTTACGCGGTGACCGGACGGCGGCCGGCGGGCTGGCGGCGCTGGAGCACGGCGAATGGGACGTCGTGGTCGATACCTGGTCGTGGGCGGCCTCCGCGGTCAGGGACTCCGCGTCGCTGCTGGCCGAGCGCGCGGGTCACTACGTCTACGTGTCCAGCAGGTCGGTCTACGCCGAGCCCTTGCCTTTCGGCGCGGACGAGAGCGCGCCGGTCGTGGCGGCCTCCGCCGACGATGACGACGCCTCCGACTACGCCAGGAACAAGGCGGGGGCGGAGCTGGCGGCGGTCGCGGCGTTCGGGGAGCGGGCACTGCTGGCCAGGGCGGGGCTGATCATCGGGCCTTACGAGAACGTCGGGCGGCTGCCGTGGTGGCTGAGCAGGATCGCCCGTGGCGGGCCGGTGCTCGCGCCCGGTCCCGCCGACCTCGGTTTGCAATACGTCGACGCGCGTGACCTGGCCGTGTGGTGCCTGCGGGCGGCCGAGCGCGGGATCGGCGGGGCGTTCAACGTGGTGAGCCCTCCGGGGTTCGTGACGATGCGGGAGCTGCTCGAGACCTGCGTGAAGGTGACCGGGGCCGAAGCCGAGCTGCGGTGGGTCGAGGCTGAGGTGATCCTGGCGGCTGGGGTGACGCCGTGGATCCAGCTGCCGATCTGGCTGGTGGGCGAGGACTACGACTACATGCACGGAGGTGACGTGTCCAAGGCCGTGGCGGCGGGGCTGCGCCTGCGGCCCGTGGCGGAGACGGTGGCCGATACGTGGGCGTGGTTGCTGAGCCTCGGCGGTGTGGCTCCGATGCGGCCGGATCGGCCGCTGAAGGGGATCGATCCGGGCCGGGCGGTGGAGGCGAGGCTCCTGTGCTGCTGAACAAGCCGGGCGGGGCGGTCAGCGCTGGTCCCGTGGAGCGGAGCGGTAGGTGCGGATGAGGTCGTAGACGGCGGCGGCGAGGGCGACGGCGACGAAGAGCAGCACCACCAGCAGGCCGTGACGGAAGGCCGTCGGCCAGCCGTCGGCCAGTGAGCCGAAGAACGTCGAGCCCGCCGCCGCGATCCCGATGGCCGACCCCAGCCGCTGACCCGTCTGCAGCACCCCGGCCGCGCTTCCACCGCCTTCGGGTGGCACCTCGGACAGGGCGATCGCCTGGTTGGGCGAGATCACCAGACCGCTGCCCACCCCCGCGACCAGGAGCGGCAACGCGGTCGCCAGCCCGACCCCCTGGCCGGGCACCAGCGCGGTCGCGGCCATCGTGGCGCAGAGCCCGACGATCACCGTGGTGAGGCCGACGGCCACCACTCGCCGTCCGGCCCGCGACACGAGCCGCCCGCCGACCACGGACGCCGAGGCCGAGCCGAGGGCGAACGGCGTGATCGACAACCCGGCCATCAGCGGGCTGTAGTGGAGGCCGCTCTGCAGGTACAGCGTGAAGGTGAAGAAGATGCCGGTGAAGCCGGCGAAGTAGAACAGGGCTATGGCCGAGCCCAGGCTGTAGGAGCGCTTGCGGAAGAGGGACAGGTTCACCAGCGGCTCGCGGGGATAGATCCGCTCCCATGCCACGAACCCGGCCAGCACGGTGAACGCGGCGGGGATGAGCAGCCACTTGGTCCCGCCCTCCCATTGATGCCGCTGGATGAACGGCAGCAACAGGCCCGCGATGCCGACGCCGAGCAGCAGCACGCCCACCGGGTCCATGCTCTCGCGCCGCCCCCGGCCATCCCGGGACACCGCCGTGGGGCGCGGGGCCGGGAGCACGCGGTAGGCCAGAGGCAGGAGGGCGATGCCGATCGGCAGGTTCACCAGGAACACCCACCGCCATCCGTAATCGGGCCCGAAGGCGCTGACCAGGGCGCCGCCGATCAGCGGTCCTGCGGTCGTGGACAGGCCGATGGTGGCGCCGAGCACGCCGAACGCCCGCGCCCGCTCATACCCCTGGAACATCTGCTGGATCAGCCCCGAGACCTGCGGGTTCAGCATGCCGGCCGCCATGCCCTGCACCAGCCTGGCCGTGATCAGCAGCGGCATGTTGCCGGCGAACCCGCACGCCGCGCTGGCGAGCGTGAACAACGCCACCCCGAACATGAAGATCGCCCGCCGGCTCCTGGCGTCCCCCAACCTGCCGGCCGGAATCAGCAGCAGCCCGAACGTGAGCGCGTACCCCGACAGCGTCCACTGCAGCCCGTCCTCCGTCGCCCCCAGCCCTTCCCTGATGGACGGCAGCGCCACGTTCACGATGCTCACGTCGAGACCGCTCATGAACGCCGCCACCAGGCACACGGCCAGAGCGTGCCGGCGCGAGTCGAATCCGGACGCCCCCATGACGGCTACCTCTCCGCGCGGCAGGAGTCGGTACGGCCGCCGCGGCCCGACGATGATTCCCCGCAAGCTATGAAATATCAGCCCTGGCTACCCATGAATACCCCAGGGATGGGCTTCTCCGTGGAAGGCAGGTAACGTCCGATCATGGACACGATGACCGTCGAGCAAAACGGCATCAACGCCGTTCCCGAGGCGGAGCGGCGCGGCCGCCCCAGTGACCTGTTCTGGCCGTGGGCCGGCTCCAACCTGTCCCTGTTCGGCGTCGCGTTCGGCGTGTACATCGTGGGCCTCGGCCTCGGCGTCGTGCCCGCCGTCATCACCGGCGCCATCGGGTACGCGCTGTCGTTCCTGCTGGTCGGCCTGGTCGCGGTCGGCGGCGCGCGGTCGGGCGTGCCGACGATGACGCTGGGGCGGGCCCCGTTCGGCTACCAGGGCAACAAGCTGCCCACGGTCTTCTCCTACATCTCGAACGTCGGCTGGGAAATCGTCCTGGTCACGCTGGCGGCCCAGAGCGGCGCGGCCATCCTGGCGCGGCTCGTGCCCGGCCTGCCCGGCACGACGGCCACCGCGATCTGCTTCGCCGTCGCCGCCGTGGTGGTGATCGCCGTCGGCGTGTACGGCCACGCCATGATCATGGTGGTGCAGCGGTATCTGACGTACGCGTTCATTGTGCTGACCGTCATCTACATGATCCTCATGGCGCCCCGGCTCGGTGCGTCGCTGGAGACCACGGCCGGGCCCGGCGGCTGGGTGGGCGGGATCATCTTCGCGATGACCCTGCTGGGCCTGGGCTGGGTCAACTGCGGCGCCGACTATTCGCGTTACCTGCCCACGAGCTCCCCTCCGAGATCGGTGGCGCTGTGGACGGCGCTCGGGGGCGCGCTGCCGCCGATGGTGCTGCTCGTGTTCGGGGTGCTGCTCGCGGGCGGCGATCCGGAGCTGGCCGGGGCGGCGGGCGGCGACCCGGTGGGGGCGCTGGCGGGGGTGCTGCCGACGTGGTTCCTGCTGCCGTACCTGCTGACCGCCATCGGCGGCTTCCTGGCCGGGGCGATCATGGACATTTATTCGTCCGGGCTGTCGATGCTGGCGCTCGGGGTGCCGATCAGGCGGCACTACGCGGTGCTGATCGACGGGCTGCTCATGGTGCTCGGCGGCTACTACCTGCTGTTCGTCTCCAGCAGCTTCCTCGCCACCTTCCAGGCGTTCCTGGCGATCGTCGGCGTGGTGATGGCGGCCTGGGTCGCGATCTTCCTGGTGGACATGTGGCGGCTGCGGGCCGGCGGCCGGGCCTACGACGAGCGCCTGTTGCGGGCCGGGGCGCCGGCCGTCAACTGGCCCGGCGTGTTGTCGCTGGTGGTGGCGTCGGCGGTGGGGCTAGGCCTCATCACGTCCGCCGACCAGAACATCGCGAACGTCGTGGGCTTCCTCATGAGTGAGGATCTGGAGAAGAGCACGTTCGGGGCGGCGAACATCGGCGTGGTCATCGCGCTCGTGCTGGCCGGGGTCCTGTACTACCTGATCACCGCTGTCCAGCGACCTCGCCGCACCACCTGACGCACCTGGCGGCGGCAGTCACCTTCCAGTTACTGTTAGTGATTGATGATGGACATACCGTTGCGAATGCTGCTGTGGACGGTGCACGCCACCGCCTACGGGCTGCTGGTGGTCGCCGTGCTCGGCCTGCTGCGCGAGGACCGCGTGGCCGTGGCCGTCGGCGGCATGCTGCTCGGTCTGGTCTACGCCGCCGGTATCGCGATCGAGGGCAAGCGGGTGTGGCTGGGCTCGGTGACCGCGGGCTGGGCGGTGCTGGCCGTGGCGGCGCCGCCGTTCGTGTGGCTCGTGTTCCCGTTGCTCTTCTCCTACCTGCACGTGCTCCCCCTGTGGGGGGCGATGTTCGGGGTGGGCGCGCTGACGTCGGCGGCGGTCCTGGCGGCGGCCTGGCACGCGGGCGGGCTGACGGTGCCGCTGGTGCTGGGCCCCGGCGTCGCGGCCATGGTGGTCACCCTGTTGGCCCTGGCCTGCCGGGCGCTGGGTGCGGCGGCCGGACGGCGCTCCGACTGAGGCCGCCGCAAGCGCCGCCCGATAGCCCTCTAGCAGCGCCGACGGGCCCTCACGCCGTGACGATGGCGAAGTCGGGCACCGGCCGGTCCAGCACCGCTACCAGCCGCCGCAGCGCCGAGGTGTCGCCCTCCCGTTCCACGCCTTCGACGCCCTTGCCCGACAGCAGGCCGAGCAGCTGCGCCTTCGTCAGCCGCAACGTCAGGTCCGCGGCCTCGTCACGCGGCTCCGCCTGGTGGATCAGCGCCCCGTTGGACAACGTCGTACGGTGCCGCTCCCCCAGGTCGGTCAGGTGCCAGTCGATGGCCAGGCGCTCGTGCCAGGCCCGCGGGCCGTCCACGCGGATGGCCAGCGAGTCGAAGATCTGCTCCACGCTCAGCGCGGCGCACAGATCGGCCGGGACGGTGTCGGCGGTGGCGGGCACGATTCCGTCCGCCAGCTCCAGCGCGCCCATGAGGTAGAAGTTGCGCCACGTGGCGTTCTCCGCGCCGCGGCCGAGCCTGGTGTAGACCTCGGCGAGCAGGTCGCGGGCCTCCTTGTTGCCCTCGTCGGCGAAGACGGCGTGGTTGAGCAGCTGGGCGGCGAAGCGCAGGTCGTTCTCGGCCAGGTAACGCCGGGCGAACGCGACCACGGCCGCGCCGCCGCCCAGGCACTCGACGTAGCGGATCGCGCTCTCGCGCGGCGGGTGCTCCCACAGGTGCGCGGGGTTGCCGTCGAACCAGCCCACGTACCGCTGGTAGACGGCCTTGACGTTGTGGCTGGCCGAGCCGTGGTAGCCGTGGGTGTGCCAGGAGCGCTCGAGCTCGGGCGGCAGCTGCACGGCCTCGGCGATCTCGGCCGCCGTCAGGCCCTTGTTGAGCAGGCGCAGGGTCTGGTCGTGCAGGTAGGCGTACATGTCGCGCTGCCGGGACAGGAAACGGGCGATGTCGTCGCGGCCCCACGTCGGCCAGTGGTGTGCGGCGAAGGCGACGTCGGCCTGGCCGGCGAACAGGGACAGCGTCTCGTTGAGGCCCCGCGCCCAGGCCCGGGCATCGTGGTACGGGCCGCCGCGCAGGGACAGCAGGTTGTGCTGGTTGTGGGTGGCGTTCTCGGCCAGGCACAACGCGTGGCGGTCGGGCAGGAGGATCGTCATCTCAGCGCCCGAGCCGAGCTGGAAGACCATCCGTACGCCGTCGACCGTCTCTTCCTGTCCAGTGCGGGTGATGCCGACCGTGGGCGGGATGAAGGACAGGCTGCCCGTCGAGACGGTCATGCCGAGGCCGCAGCCGATCTGGCCTTCGGGCGAGCGGGGCAGGGCGGGGCCGTACATGTAGACGGCGCGGCGGGTGAGCGCCGGGCCCGCGTACACGGTGTCCGACACCGCCTGTTCGAGGAACCCGGCAGCGGCCAGGATGGGCACCCCGCCGCGGGTGACGCCGCGGACGCCGCCGAAGTGGTCGGCGTGGGGATGCGTGTAGATCACGGCGGTGACGGGCCGGGGGCCGCGGTGGGCCCGGTACAGCTTCAGCGCGGCGGCGGCGCACTCGGTGGAGATCAACGGGTCGACGACGATGACGCCGCTCTCGCCCTCGACCAGCGTCATGTTGGACAGGTCCAGGCCGCGTACCTGGTAGATGCCGTCGGTGACCTCGTACAGACCTTGTCTGGCACACAACTGGGCCTGCCGCCACAGGCTGGGATGGGCCGTCGCCGGGCACTCCCCCTGGAGGAAGTCGTAGGAGTCGCCGTCCCAGATGACCCTGCCGTCCACAGTCTTGATCACGGCGGGGCTGAGCTTGGCGATGAATCCCCGATCCGCGTCCGCAAAGTCGCCCTTGTCGTGAAATGGAAGATCTGCCATGCCTAGCCGCATGCCCGGTATTCAGCCCGGGGTAGCTCAATGAACGCCCCTAAGAGGATGAATCTCGGGCAATAAGGACATGCGATGATGTTGGACCTGTCGATCCCCACGGGAGATGCCATGGAAGCGTGCGTGTTCGACCTCGACGGCGTGCTGGTCGATTCAGAGCCGGTATGGGAGGAGGTGCGACGGGCGTTCGTCGCCGAGCACGGCGGCACATGGCAGCCGGACACCCAGTCCAGGCTCATGGGCATGAGCACGGGCGAGTGGGCCGCGTACCTGGCCGAGCTGGGGGTGCGGATGACGCCGGACGAGATCGCGCGCGGCGTGGTGGACCAGATGGCCGCGCGCTACCGCGACGAGGTGCCGCTGCTGCCCGGTGCGGTGGAGGCGGTGCGGCGCACCTCCGGGCACGTCACGCTGGGGCTGGCCAGCTCGTCGCCGCGCCGGCTGATCGACGTGGTGCTGGACGCGGCCGAGCTGAAGGAGTGTTTCGCGGCCACGGTGTCCACCGAGGAGGTCGCGCGCGGCAAGCCGGCGCCGGACGGATATCTGGAGGCGGCCCGGCGGATGAAGGTCGACCCGCGCGGGTGCGTGGCGGTCGAGGATTCGAGCAACGGCCTGCGGTCGGCGCACGCCGCCGGGATGCGGGTGATCGCCGTGCCGCACCCGACATACCCGCCCGCGCCGGACGCGCTCGCGCTGGCCTGGCGGGTGTTGCCTGGACTCGACGCGCTCACCCCCGACCTGCTCTCGTGAACGTGTGCACCTGGTCGCTATGCTCTGGGAACCGTGCGAGACATCACCGTTTTCAGCGGCACCGCCCATCCCGAACTGGCCGAAGAGATCTGTGCCCACCTGGGCACTCCCCTGCACCCCGTCCAGGTCAGTCGCTTCGCCAACGACGTGCTGGAAGTGCAGTTGCAGGCCAACTGCCGCGAGCGTGACGTCTTCCTCATCCAGCCACTGGTCCCGCCCGTCCAGGAGCACCTGGTCGAACTGCTGCTCATGCTGGACGCCGCCCGCGGCGCGTCCGCGGCCAGGACCACCGTCGTGCTCCCGCACTACGCCTATGCCAGATCGGACAAGAAGGACGCGCCACGCATCTCCATCGGCGCGCGGCTGGTCGCCGACCTGATGGTGGCCGCGGGCGCCAACCGGGTGCTGGCGATGACGCTGCACTCGCCGCAGGTGCACGGCTTCTTCAGCGTCCCGGTCGACCACCTGCACGCACTGCGGGAGCTGGCCGCGCACTTCCGTCAGTACGACCTGTCGAACACGGTCGTCGTCTCCCCCGACCTCGGCAACGCCAAGGAGGCCGCCCACTTCGCCCGCCTGCTCGGCACCGGCGTCGCGATGGGCGCCAAACAACGCTTCAGCGACGACCGCGTGGTGATCAGCTCGGTCATCGGCGACGTGGAGGGCAAGGACGTCATCGTCCTGGACGACGAGATCGCCAAGGGCAGCACGGTCATCGAGCTGCTCGACCGGCTGCGCGAGCGCGGCGTGCGCTCGGTGCGCGTGGCCTGCACGCACGGGTTGTTCTCCAGCGGGGCGGTGGAGCGGCTGAGCGCGCTGCCGGAGATCGAGGAGATCGTCTGCACGAACACCGTGCCGCCGCCCAAGCCCAGCGACAAGCTCACGGTCCTGTCGATCGCGCCCGCCCTGGCCGAGGCCATGCGCCGCATCCACGACGGCGAGTCGGTGAGCGCCCTGTTCAGCACACCTTGACGATCTGGGCGGTCAGCCGGCGAACACGCCGGTGATCGTGTTGGCCCAATCGGCGACCGTCGCGGAGGGGGTGACGGGCATAGGCATCTGCTCTCCGTTCAGGCCCAGCCGCCGTTGCTCATCAGCAATTGGCCGTTGATCCACTCCCCCTGCGGCGAGCAGAGGAAGTCGACGAGGTGCGCGGTGTCTTCCGGGGTGCCGAGGCGGCCGCGCGCTATGCGTCCGACGAGGGTCTCGCGTAGCTCGTCCGATATCCAACCGGTGTCCACCGGGCCGGGATTGATGACGTTCGCGTTGATGCCGAGGTGAGCGAGCTCAGAGGCGGCCGCCAGGGTGATGCGGTCCAGCGCGCCTTTGCTCGCCCCGTACGGCAGGTTGCCGACCGTGTGGTCGCTGGTGAGGGCGATGATCCGGCCGGACCCCTTGGCGCCCTGGAAACGCCTGCCGAACTCCCGGATCAGCAGCCACGTGGCGCGCGCGTTCACGGCGAAGTGCCGGTCGAAGCTCTCCACGGTGGTGTCGAGCAGGCCGGAGTCGACCGACTCACAATGGCACATCACCAGGGCGGTGACCTGGCCCAATTGCCGCTCCGCCGCGTCGAAGACGCGTGCGGGGGTCTCGACGTCGATGAGATCCGCCTCGATGGCGGCGGTGGCCGCGCCGCGCTCGGCGAGATCCTTGGTGATCGTCTCCGTCGCCGCCGGCTCGGGCCCCCAGGTCATGCGTTCGTCGTAGGCATGCCAGTAAGTGAAGGCGATGTCCCAGCCTGAAGCCGCCAGTTGGCGGGCGATTCCCGCGCCGATGCCAATGGTGCGTCCCACACCAGTGATCAACGCGACCTTTTCACGTCGGCGTGTATCGATCATAGTTGCCATCATGCACGCAGCGACCGACCGCCTGCTAAGGCATTTCCTCGAGGCAGTGGAGCCGGCCGTTCCCCTTGTCGCGTTATGGGCGCACGGCTCACTGGCGACCGACGACTACCAGCCGGGCCGCAGCGACCTGGACCTCATCGCCGTCGTCGCCGAGCCCATCACGATGGCGCAGTGGCGGCGGCTCAAGGCCCTGCACCGGGCCATCGACCTGCCGCTCGCGGACAAGCTGCACTGCTCGTACATGGCCAGACAGGAGCTGGCGGACCTGTCGACCGAGCACGTGACATGGGCGCACGCGCAGATCTTCCGGCGTCCGGTCACCGCCGTCACCCGGCGCGAACTGCACACCACGCCCCTGGAGCTGCACGGGCCGCCGCCCACCGGCCTGCTGCCGCCGGTCTCGGACGCGGAGCTGGCCGAGTACGTCCGGGCGGACCTGCGGAACTTCTGGCTGGACAGGACGGGGGGACGGCGCCGGTGGCTGCACGACATCTGGGTGGACCTGGGCATGGTCACGGTCGCCAGGGCCGTGGTCACGCTGCGGGACGGGCGGCTGATCAGCAAGCGGGAGGCCCTGGAGGTGCTGCACGAGCTGGGCGCGCCCGCGATCGTGGTGGCCGATGTGCGCGCCCGCAGGTACGGCACGACGGCACCGCCGCTGAGCCGGTTCAGGAGGGCCAAGCTGGCCCGCGCGTTCATCAGGTCCACGATCACGAGGGTTCTAGGATCGCCGTGAGCCTGGTCAGCGCCTCGCTGATCTGGGCAGGGGTCAGGCCGAGCACCGAGCGCTGATAGCCGTACACCTCGGGGGCCACAGGCGCGAGCAGGACGTCGACCAGCGCGTCGGGGCCGGGCGTGCCGGCGGCGACCAGGAGCACCCGCACGTGTGCCCGCCAGAAGCCGTACGCGCCGGTCTCGAAACGCGTGCGGCCCACTTCCGAGCCGAGCACCAGGTGCGCGTGGTCCTCCAGCAGTCGCACCATGGCGGTGTAGAAGGCGGCCAGCCGCTCGGCGGCCGGCGCGCCAGGGCCCAGCGGCGGCTCGCCGCGCAGCAGCCGTTCCTGCAGCTCCCGTTCGTGCTCGTCGAGCAGCGCGACGGCGATCGAGGCCCGGTCCGGGTAGCGGCGGTAAAGCGTGCCCCGGCCCACGCCCGCCCTCCTGGCGATGTCGTCCATCGTCACGTCCTGCGGCGCCTTCTCGGCGAAGAGCTGGGCTGCCGCTTCGAGGATCCGGGCGCGGTTGCGCGCGGCGTCGGCTCTTTCCATGTCGGCCATTGTAGGTGGACACGTCGTCCGGTTAGCGAGCCGCCAATCCGCAGGCCGGGTACGTCTACCGCGACCTGGCGCCCACCGGCGGGCGTGGACCGTCGTGGAGCCACCGCTGGCCGAGGTGGTGCGGCGCGCGCGGCGGCGCGTACGGCCCGGGCACGCCCCGCGAGCCCGCCTCGACCCGGCGCTGGCCCACCTGCGCGCCCGGCACGAGGAGTCCCTGGCGGCGGCGCTGAAGGAGGCGGCCCGATGAACTGGCTGATCCTGATGCTGGCCGTCTCAATGGGCAGGATGACGGCACTCGCACTCATCGGCGGGGGGATAGTGTTGGCCCGAGTTACCACCTAAACCAGAGGAAGGGCGACATATGGGGGAGAGCAGGCAGTCCTATCTGGTGGCCGCGACGTCGGCGGTGTCGCTCCTGCGCGACCCGGCCGTGGCGGCGGCGTGGGACAAGCCGAGCGCGCTCACAGAGTTCAGCGTCGGCGGCCTGGCCGGGCACCTGGCCCACCAGATCGTCAGGGTCCGCGACGCGCTGGCGGCCGAAAACGGAGCCACCCAGGAGCCGATCGGGCTCATCGAGCACTTCTCGAAGTCGCCGTGGGTGCAGGCAGGCCTCGACCACGAGAGCAATGTGTTCGTCCGGCGCGGCGGCGAGGCGGCCGCCGCCGACGGGTCGGCCGCGTTGGTGGAGCGCACGCAGGCGCTGCTCGACCTGCTGACCGCCGCACTGCCCGCCGAACCCGCCGACCGGGTCGTGCACCTGCCGTGGGCCGACTGGTCGCTCATGCTGGACGACTTCCTGCTCACCAGGCTGGTCGAGCTGGTCGTGCACTCCGACGACCTGGCCGCCAGCGTGGGCATCGAGACGCCCGCCCTGCCGGAGTCGGTCATCGAGCCGGTGGTCGACCTGCTGGCCCGGCTGGCCGTGCACCGCCACGGGGCGACCGCGGTCATCCGCACGCTGAGCCGCGCCGAGCGCGCCCCGGCCACGATAAGCGCCTTCTAGGAGGCGATCATGCGCAGGGCCGCGACCACCTCGCGGCCCGACAGCGCACTGTCCGGGTCGAACAGCCACTGGGACAGAAACCCCGTCAGCATGGCCTGATAGAAGGTCCCGGTCAGCCGCGCACGCTCGGGATCGCTCTCTGGCTGGATGCCTTCGAACAGCTCCGCGAGCCCCAGCCGCGCCTCCTTGATGCCGTGCACGAGCTGCTCGCGCACCTCCGGAATGTGGTCGATCTGCCCGAGCAGCTCGAACTGGGTGACCCACAGTGGCCGCAACCGCGAGAACGACTCGACCACCCGATCCCACGCCGCCTCGAACCGCTCAAGCGGCGTGGCGTCCCGTTTGACGTCGGCCGCCAGGGTCGCGGCCAGGTCGTCGCCCCACTCCCGCATCACCTCGAACAGCGCCTCGTTCATCAGCGCGTCCTTCGACCTGAAGTGGTAGCCGATGCCCGCCAGGCTCACGCCGGAAGCGTTGGCGATGTCCCGCGCCGTCGTGCGTGAGTAGCCCTTCTCGATCAGGCACCGCTTCGCCCCGGCCAGCAGATCTTCCCTGTTTCCCATATCCAGAGAATAGCACAGTCGTACTAGACAAGCGTCTGAGACGGATGTAGCGTCATCGGCATGACGAATATTCTGATCTCCGGCGCCAGCATCGCCGGCACGACGACGGCCTACTGGCTGCGCAGGCACGGCTTCGCCGTCACCGTGGTGGAGCGCGCCCCCGCCCTTCGCGAGGGCGGCTACAAGATCGATATCCGGGGCGCGGCGCTCCAGGTGATCGAGCGCATGGGGCTCATGGACGCGGTCCGCGCCAGGAGCACGGACATGCGCGTCGCCACCCACTACGACGCCAAAGGCAGGCCGGTCGCGACCATGGACGCCGCCCTGTTCGGCGGCCGCACGGGCGACGACGTCGAGATCATGCGCGGCGACCTCAACGAACTGCTGTACGAGCTGACGTGCGACGAGGTCGAGTACATCTTCGACGACTCGATCATCGCCATCGCCGACGACGGCACGGTGACCTTCGAACACTCGCAGCCGCGCGCGTTCGACCTGATCATCGGGGCGGACGGCGCCCACTCCAACGTCAGGAGGCTGGCCTTCGGCGAGGAGGAGCGCTTCGCCCGCCACCTCGGCCACTACATCTCGATCTGCACGGTGCCCAACACACTGGGCCTGGACCGCGAGGAGGCCGTGCACGCGGCGCCGGGCCGGACCGCGAACGTCTACAGCACCCGCCAGGACACGGGCGCCAAAGCGTTATTCATGTGGTCGTCGCCGCCGCTGGCCTATGACCACAGAAGCGTGACCGAGCAGAAGGAGCTGCTGGCGCGAGCCATGGATGGGACCGGCTGGGAGGTACCCGGGCTGCTCGAGGCCGTGCGGGACGCCAAGGACTTCTACTTCGACTCGGTCGGCCAGATCCAGATGGACCGCTGGTCGAAGGGCCGGGCCATGCTGGTGGGCGACGCGGCGTACTGCGCCTCGCCGGCCTCGGGGCAGGGCACGAGTCTGGCGCTCGTGGGGGCGTACGTGCTGGCCGGCGAGCTGGCCACCGGCGGCGGCGCGGACGGCTACGAGCGGGAGCTGCGCGGCTTCGTCGCAGCCAACCAGGCGCTCGCCGAGGCCAACCTCAAGGGCATGGTGATCCCGTCACGCCTGGCCCTCTGGATCCAGATCAAGATGATCAAGTTGCTGCCCCACCTGCCGGGACGCGACCGCATGGTCGAGCGGATCGCCGGGCCGATTCACCGAGCCGCGAACGCCATCTCACTCAAGAATTATAAGGAATGAAGCGTTCCGTTCTGCTATAGTCAGAGCAGAACGTTCCGTTCCGAACAGAAAGAGGTTCGCCATGACTTTCCTCGTCACCGGAGCCACCGGGACCGTCGGCCGTCTCGTCGTCGAGGAGCTCCTCGCGGCCGGGCAGCAGGTGCGGGCCCTGACCAGGAATCCCGCCAAGGCAGACCTGCCCGAGGGCGTCGAGGTGGTCGCGGGCGACCTGGCCAGGCTCGACACGCTGGCCGGCGTCTTCGACGGGATCGAGGGCGTGCACTTCATCAACTTCGCGGGTGACGACTACCAGCCGCTGCCGGACGGCGCCGGTTTGGTGAAGCTGGTCGCCGCGGCAGGCGTGCGGCGGGTCACGGTGCTCGGCGGGCGCGTGGACGGCGAGCTGGAGCAGGCGCTGGCCGGCACCGACATCGAGTGGACGTTGCTGCACCCCGTCGAGTTCATGTCCAACACGCTGCGCTGGTGGGCGCACACGATCAGGACAGAAGGCGTCATCAAGGAGCCGTTCGGCGACCGGCTGAGCGCGCTGGTGCACGAGCGCGACATCGCCGCCGTGGCCGCGACGGTGCTGGTCCAGGGGGGACACGACGGCAAGACGTACACGCTGACCGGCCCCGAGGCGATCACGCTCAGGGAGAAGGTCGTGATCCTGGGCGCGGCGATCGGCAGAGACGTGCGGTTCGTGGAGCTGACCGTGGACGAGGCGCGGGCCAAGTGGCGCGGTGACGGCATGGGCGAGGAGACCATCGAGTTCCTCGTCAACGCGCTCGGCAACACGCCGGAGGTCGGCTACACCGTCGTCCCGACCGTGCGAGAGGTCACCGGCCGGGACGCGCGCGGCTTCGCTCAGTGGGCCGCGGAGAACGCCGACGCGTTCCGCGTGTGATCGGTGACCTCGGGATAGGCCTCGACCGGCGTGTTCTTACCGCGTAGGTGCCGGTCGAGGAAGGCGGCGAGATGGGCGCGGGTGATGCGCAACGCCCGCGTGCCGTCGAGCTCTTGGGCGGGGATGCCGAGCGGCGGTCTGAGCACGGCGTAGTCGACGAAGGCGGCGTGGTCGGTCCCCGCCACCGTGATCCAGCGCTTCGGCCCGGTCATGCCGGCCCAGGACTTCTTCCACGACTGATCGCTCCCGTCCGGCGTGCGCTGCGGCGGGGCCCCGATGAGCAGGAACGGGCGGTCCAGTCGTTCGACGATCGGCTGGAAGGAGCCGTCCAGGTTGGCGCCTGCCTTGATCCGCGGGTCGGCCGCCATGGCGTGGGCGGCGCTGTTGCCACCCATCGAGTGGCCCACCATGGCGATCCTCGACCGGTCGATCGCCTTGCCCCAGCGGCCCTTGGCCAGCTCGTCCAGCACGAAGCGCACGTCCACCACCCGGCTCGCGGCGACCTTCGCGCCGTCCTGGCCCTTCACGCACGCCAGGCAGGTGGTGGTCCGCCCGTCGGGGAACGTGGTGGCCGCCGACTCGTACGTGTGCTCCACTGCCGCGACCAGGTATCCCTTGCTGGCGAGGTCCTCGCCCAGCGAGGTGAGGCTCCCCCGCGGGAAGCTGAACCCGGGCGACATGACGACGAGCGGCAGGCGGCCTCCGCGTACGGGGGCCTCGCGTCTGGCGTGCGTCTCGACCCGGGTGAGGGCGTCCGGGGGCACGTTCTCGTAGGGCTTGAGTATGGCGGCCGACTCCTGCGGGGTGACGTAGGGCGCCCGTTCCCCGGTGGCCTTGCGGGCGGGGTACCAGAGCGTGACCAGGAGCTCGCGCTCGCCGGCGTTCGGGTTCCATGGGTCGGGGCGGCTGGAGTCGATCAGGTGCAGGCTCGTCGTGCCGACGGGCTTCGGGCCGGTCGGCTCCGGCAGGGCGAGGTCGGCCGGCAGGGTCGTATGCGCGGCAAGAGCGATCAGAGACAGAGCGATCATGGGTTCTACGATCGCGGCGGGAAGGCGCCGGCCGTCCGCCCCGATCGTCGGTCGGCTCTTACTACTTTCGTCGTAAAGCCCTTTCCGGTCGGACCCATACGCTGGGCCCATGCGGTTCGTTCTTCTCGGCGCGGGTGTGTTCGCTCTCTCGCTGCCCGTCCTGCACGGGCAGGCCGGGGTGCCGTCGAGTCTCCCCCTCCCGGTGCTGGTGGCCGTCGCCACCGCGGCGGGGCTGGCCGCCTGGTGGGCGCGGCGGTCCTGGTGGCCGCTGGCCGCCGTGGGCGCCGTCACGTACGCGTGGCTGGTGATGTGGCCGCCGCTGCTGGTCGCCTCCTACTACGCCGGCCGCTCGTTGAGCGGGAGGCGCCACGTCGCCGCCTACCTCGGCGGCTGCCTCGGGGTGTGCGGGATCTCCGCGCTGGTCGGCGAGTGGCAGGACGGTCTGCAGGAGGTCCTGACCGCGGGCTTGGGCAACGCGCTGTTCATGGCGCTGGCCGTGATCGGGCTGCCGTTCGCGCTCGGCCTCTGGGTACGCGCCCGCGTCGAGGTCCAGCGGCGCGCGGAGCGCGAGCAGGTCATGCGGGCCGAACAGGCCAGGGCACAGGAGCGGGCCAGGATCGCCAGGGAGATGCACGACGTCGTCGCGCACCGGGTCTCGTTGATCGTGCTGCACGCCGGCGCCCTGGAGGTGCGGGCGGCCGACGAGGAGACCGTGCGGACGGCCGCCATGATCGGTGGGATCGGGCGGGAGGCGCTGGCCAACCTGCGTGACGTGCTCGGCGTGCTGCGCTCGTCCGCGACGGACACCGAGCCGCCGCCCACGCTCGCGGACCTCGACCGGCTGCTCGACCAGTCCAGAGCGCTCGGCATCGCGGTGACCAGGCACGACGAGGGCGAGGAGCGGGCCATGGAGCCGACGGTGGAGCGGACCGCGTACCGGGTGGTCCAGGAGGCGCTCACCAACGTGCACAAGCACGCCGGGGACGCTCGCACGGACGTGCGCATCCGCTACGGCGCCGGCGAGCTGGAGGTGGAGGTGCGCAACCGGGCGTCGCAGTCGCAGCGCCAGGAGCTTCCAGGCGCGGGCTGGGGGCTCGTGGGGCTGCGCGAGCGGGTCGAGCTGCTCGGCGGCACGTTGCGCACCAGCGCTCAGGACGGCGGCGGCTTCCTGGTCAGCGCGAGGATCCCGGCGAGCGGGGCGGCGCTCCCCGTGACCGGCGACCGGCGGCCGGCATGATCAGGGTGCTCGTGGTCGACGACGAGGAGCTCGTACGGTCGGGGCTGCGGCTGATCCTGGAGGCGGCCGGCGATATCGCGGTCGTCGGCGAGGCCCGCGACGGGGCGGAAGCGGTGTCGGCGGCGGACCGGCTGCGGCCCGAGGTCGTGCTGATGGACGTGCGCATGCCGGGCATGGATGGCCTGACCGCCGCCGCGCGCCTGCTGTCCCGCCCCGGCGCGCCCAAGCTGGTGATGCTGACGACGTTCGACCTGGACGAGCACGTGCACGAGGCGCTGCGCCTGGGCGCTGTCGGGTTCCTGCTCAAGGACACCCCGCCCAGGGAACTGGCCGCCGCCGTCCGCACGGTCGCCGGCGGCCAGGCCATGCTCTCCCCCTCGGTCACCAAACGCCTGATCGCCTCGTACGCGGACCGCCCGCCTTCCCGCGCCGAGACCGCTCGCAAACACCTGACCACGCTCACCGGCCGCGAGGAGGACGTGATCAGAGCGCTGGCCCGAGGCCTGTCCAACGCCGAGATCGGCCGCGAGCTGCACCTGACGGAGGCCACCGTGAAGGCGCACGTCAGCCGCGTGCTGGCCAAGCTGGGCCTGGCCAACCGCGTCCAGGCGGCCATCCTGGTCCATGACGCCGACCTGGGCTGACCGTCTAACTCGTGATCAGGCCGAAGACGGCGATGCACAGCGCCATGCACGCCACCATCACCAACGCGCCTGCGATGTTCGTGTAGACCGAGCCGCCTCCGCTGGGCGACAGCCAGGACGTGAAGGTTCTGTTGACGAGCGGCATCATCAGCCACGTGAGGATGGAGACGCTCAAGCCGTTGCTGATGAACATGGCGAGGTATCCCGGTAGGCGCACCGCCTCGAACGCGCGGCCCACCGTCAAATTCAGGATCATCACCGTGGGATAGAGGCCCAGCAGCACGGACATGGCCTGCTTCCAGTTGGGCGGGGGTTCTTGCGCCGTCTCGCCGTTGAACCCGAACCAGCCGCTGAACGCCGACTTGACCGTACGCACGTCGAAGTCGGCGAAGTAGTGGCGCCCCTCGTCCAGGAGTTTCCTGCGGGTGTCTGACTCGAGCCAGTCGTCGAGGCGCTCTCGGGTGTCGTAGCGGAACATGACGACCCAGTGCTCCTGGACACCCGGCACGGGTTCGAACGCTTCGAACCCCAGGAATCCGGGGAACTTCTCCTGCGCCTTGCGCACCTTGTCCTGCCAGCGCTGAAAATCACGCTCACGGCCCGGCCGCACGTTGTGGGAGATCACTGCCGTGACCGCCTCCCTCGTCGGCGGCTCCCCTGCCAGGATCTCCAGTTCCGAGGGCGTCTCCAGCAGCGGGCGAACCTCCTCGAGCAGTCTTCTTCGCGTTTCCGAATCCAGCCACCCGGTCAATTCGGCGGTGCTCGAGAAGCGGAACACGACCACCCAGACATCCTGCTCGCCAGGAATTGGCGGATAAACATCCGAGCCCTGACAACCAGGAAAGGAGCGCATGGTGTCATTTATCTTCTGCTGCCAGCGCCGATAGTCCACCTCGCGGCCTTCGCGGACTTTCGAGGAGATCACCACGGTGGCGACGCCGCCTCCGGGTCCGCGGTGCGCATAAGGCTTCACCTGGGCAAGTGTAGTCCAGGGCACCCAGGGAAGAAATGCGCCAACGAATCCACCATAACGGTTGATCAGGGTCGAGATTTCAGTCGTATTTTACCTGCCGGAGGTCATCAAATGACACCCAAGGATTTCATGGCCGAAGCCGTACGGCTCGCCACCGAGTCAGTGACTCATGGCTGGGGCGGTCCGTTCGGCGCGGTCATCGTCAAGGACGGAGAAATTGTGGCCCGCGGCCAGAATCGTGTCCTCCTCACCGGCGATCCGACCGCGCACGGCGAAGTCGAGGCGATCCGCAAGGCCATTCAGGTCCTCAATCCGCAGGCGCCCTCCGTCCCGGAGGAACACCAGAACGAGTCGACACTCGAGCTCGTGCCACGCCCCGCGGGGTCACCTGACCCGCTGCCCGAGCGGGCCAGGATGCTCATGGGCTGCTCCCTCTACACGAGCGGCTATCCCTGCCCCATGTGCATGAGCGCCATTTACTGGTCAAGGATCGACGCCGTGCACTTCAGCGCGGACCTGGAGGCGACCCGGAAGATCGGTTTCGATGACGCCTTCCAATACGAAGACTTCACGAAACCCTACGATCAGCGCAAGATCGAGCTGGATCAAATACATCCCGAGCTCGGCGCCCAAGCGTACGCGACCTGGGCGAACAAGCCCGACCATCACCCCTACTGAACGACAGCGTCCGCGTAATAGCAGGCCGCCTGCGCCTCGGGGACCGCGGGCAGGATGGCCAGTGGCTCAGCCCGGCACTTGGCGTCCACCCCGGCCTCGGTGGCCCGCCCGGAGGCGAGCACCTGGCAGCGGGCGTGGAAGCGGCACCCGCCGGGGATCCGCGTCGGGTCCGGCGGCTCGCCGGTCAGAACCACCCGCTCGGGAGACTCGGGCAACACCGACATCAGCGCCTGCGTGTACGGATGCCGCGGCGCGGTGAGCACCTGCTCGACAGGCCCGGATTCGACGATCCTGCCCAGGTACATCACGGCCACCCGGTCCGCGATGTTCCAGGCCAGCCCCAGGTCGTGGGTGACGACCAGCGCCGACAACCCCAGCTCCTCCCTCAGCTTGAGCAGCAGGGCCAGGATCTCGCCGCGCACGGAGGCGTCGAGCGAGGCCACCGGCTCGTCGGCCACCAGCACCTTCGGGTTCAGCGCCAGCGCGCCCGCGATCACCACGCGTTGCCGCTGCCCGCCGGACAGCTCGTGCGGGTAGCGCAGGAAGAACCGGTCGGGCGGCCGCAGCCCCGCCCTGGACAGGGCCGTGGCCACGACCTCCCGCTCGTCCGGCAGGCCGTGGATGCGCGGGCCCTCGGCGACGGCCTCGTACACCGTGTGACGGGGGTTGAGCGACCCCGTCGGGTCCTGCAGGACGAGTTGCACCTGCCGGCGGTAGGCCTTGAGCGCCTTGGAGGAGTAACCCAGCGCGGCGCCGCCGTAGCGGACCTCGCCGGAGGTGGGGCGTTCGAGGCCGAGCAAGGTGCGCGCCAGCGTGGTCTTGCCGCAGCCGGACTCGCCGACCAGCGCCACGATCTCACCCTCGCCGATCGCGAGGTTCACGCCGTCCACGGCACGGGCGCGGCGGCCGCGGGAGGCGAAATCGACGTGCAGGTCACGGGCTTCCAGCAGGGTCGGCCGCGTCGTCGAGACCGCCCCGGCGGCGGTCTGCGTCTCTGTCATGAGGCCTCCTGTACGTGCACGCAGGCCGCGGTACGGCCCTTGCCGGCAGCCCAGAGCTCCACGTCCATGGTCGCGCACTCCTCCAGCGCGACCGGGCAGCGCGGGTGGAACGAGCAGCCGGTCGGCAGCTGCATCGGGTCGGGCGGGTCGCCGCCGAGCCCCTTGGGCGCCAGCCGCGAGGCCGGGTCGCCGACCGTCGGGAACGCCGCGGCGAGGGCCCGGCTGTAGGGGTGCTTGGCGTCGTGGAAGACCTCGTGCGAGGGGCCGTGTTCGACGACGCGGCCCGCGTACATGACCGCGAGCTGGTCGCACACGTCGGCGAGCACCGACAGGTCGTGCGAGATCATGATCAGCGAGATGTCGTGCTGGGCGACCAGGTCCTTGATCAGCGTGAGGACCTGGGCCTGGACCATCACGTCGAGCGCGGTGGTCGGCTCGTCGGCGATGATCAGCCGGGGCGAGCAGGCCAGCGCCATCGCGATCATCACGCGCTGCCGCTGGCCGCCCGACAACTCGTGCGGGTAGCTGCGGGCCCGCCAGGCCGGCAGGCCGACCTGTTCGAGCAGCTCGGTGACGCGCTTGCGAGCGGCGTCCGGCTTGGCCAGGTTGTGCACGAGCAGCGGCTCGGCGATCTGGTCGCCGATCCTGCGCACCGGGTTGAGCCCGTGCTGGGCTCCCTGGAACACGATCGAGGCCTCCGCCCAGCGCACTGCCCGCATGCGGCCCCACTTCATGGCGAGGACGTCATCACCGTCGAGCAGGATCCGGCCGCCGACGCGCGCGTCCCGGGGCAGGAGCCGGAGCAGCGCCATGGCCAGCGTCGACTTGCCGGATCCCGACTCGCCGGCGACTCCGAGTGCCGCTCCGGAGTCGAGCGTCAGCGACACACCCCGCACCGCGGGCACCTCGCCCGAGGCGATGCGGTAGGTCACCGACAGGTCGTCGAGTTCGAGCAAACTCATGCGGCCCTCCTGAGGCGAGGGTTCAACACGGCCTCCAGGGCCCGGCCGACCAGGGTGAACGCCATGACGACGCCGAGGATGGCCAGGCCGGGGATGAGGATGTACCACCAGGCGCCCTGGGTGGCCGCGCCGTAGTCGTACGAGCCGCGCAGCATGGTCCCCCAGGAGGTCTTGTTCGCGCTGGCGCCGAGGAAGGCCAGCGTGGACTCGGTGACGATGGCGCTGGCCACCTCCAGCGTCGTGCTGGCCAGCAGCAGCGGCGCCACGTTCGGCAGCACGTGCCGGGTGGTGATGTGCCAGTGCCCGGCGCCGAGTGCCTTGGACCGCTCGATGTACGGGCGAGCCTCGACGGCCAGCGTCTGCGCCCGGATCAGGCGGGCGGTCGAGGGCCAGGTCGTGATCCCGATCGCCATGATGATCGTGAACGTGCTGCCGCCCAGGATGGCCGCCAGCACCAGGGCCGTGACCAGCGACGGCAACACCAGGAACCAGTCGGTGACGCGCATGAGCGTGCCGCCGAGCCAGCCGCGGAAGTGACCGGCCGCGACGCCGACGACGAGGCCGATCACGATGCTGAGCAGCGCGGCCAGGAAGCCGATCAGCAGCGACGTGCGCGAGCCCCACCAGACCATCAGCAGGATCGAGCGCCCGGACTCGTCGGTGCCGAACGGCTCGCCCAGGCTGGGTGCCGCCCACTTCTCACCGGTGCCCCTGACGACGCTGGTCACGTCCTCGCTGATGAACAGCGGCGCGACCAGCGCGAGCGCCACGGCGGCGACGAGGACGCCCAGGCCGATCATTCCGGCGCGGTGATGGCGGAAATCGGCCCAGAAACGGCTCAACGCGAGCCGTCTGCGGGCTGCGGCGACGCTGGTCATGCTGCCCTCACCCGCGGGTCGAGCATGTGGTAGACCACGTCGGCCAGCGTGTTCATGAGGATCACGGCCACCGTGATCAGCATGAACGTGCCCTGCATGAGCGTGAAGTCAGGCACTCGGACCGCCTCGTAGAACAGTTGCCCCAGACCGGGCCAGGTGTAGATCGTCTCCACGGTGACCGCGCCGCCGACCACGAAGCCGACGCGCATGAACACCAGCGTCACCGTGGGCAGCAGGGCGTTGGGCACCGCGTGCCGGCGGCGTACGTCGTCGTCCTTCAGGCCCTTGGCGCGCGCCACGGTGACGTAGTCCTGGCTGACCTCCTCCAGCAGCGACGAGCGCATGACGAGGAGGTACTGCGCGTAGACCACGGCCACGAGGGTCAGGCACGGCAGCACCATGTGGGACGCCACGTCCAGGATGTAGGCGAACCCGTCGGGCGCGTCCACGCTCTCGATGCCGCGGAACGGGAACAGGCCCGGGATCGGCCCGATGCCGACGCCGAACACCATCATCAGCAGCAGCCCGAGCCAGAACGTCGGCACGGACCACAACACCAGGGACGCACCGGTGGAGAACCGGTCGAATCTGCTGCCGTGCCGCCACCCGGCCCGCGTCCCCTGCCAGATGCCGAGGCTGACCGCGATGACCAGGCCCGTCCCGGCCAGCAGCAGCGTCGGGCCGAGCCGTTCGCCGATCAGGTCGAGCACGGGCCGCTTGTACTCGTACGACGTGCCCAGGTCGAGCCGGAGCGTGTCGCCCACGAAGTCGACGAACTGCTCGATGAGCGGCTTGTCCAGGCCGAGCCGGCGGCGTTCGAGATCCAGCTGGGCCGGGGTCATGTTGCGGCCCTGCGCCAGGTTGCGTACCGGATCGCCGGGCAGCAGCCGGAACAGGAAGAACGTGCCGACGATCACCATGGCGATGCTGAACAACGCCCCACCGGCCTTGGACAGCGCGTACTGCACCGTGCCGCGGTGGGTGGGGCGCGCGTCACCAGGACCCGCCGCCTGGACGGCGGCGGGCTCTGCTGCTTCGAGAGGAGTCGTCATTCGCGTTCGTCTGCGGTGCTCTTGCGTCGCCTGGTCGCGAGGAAGGCCACGAGGCCCACGGCCACCACGCCGCCGACGATCCCGGCGATGAGGCCGGTGTTGGAGCCGCCGCCGGACGCGCCGCCGCCCGTCGCCGTGGCCTTGACGTCCACGGTGTAGAACGGCCAGTAGCCGCTGCCGCCGTAGAGCAGGCCCTTGGTCTCGGGGATCGGGGTGATGCTGGTGATCCGGTCCTTGCGGTAGCCCTCGAGGTCGTTCGGGTAGTAGATGGCGATGATCGGCGCCTGGGTGTAGAGCCGCTCCTGCATCTGCTTGAGGATCTCGGCGCGCTTGGGCCGGTCGAGCTCCTTCAGCTGGTCCTGGTAGAGCTTCTCGAAGGTCTCGTCGCAGAAGAACGACTCGGTGCCGCCGCCCTCACCGCCCGGGGCCGGCCTGCGGCTGCACAGATGCGTGGCCATGACCTCCTCGGGGTCGGGGTTGACCGACCAGCCGCTGATCGCGATGTCGAAGTTGCCGGTGACGCCGGTCTCCTCGCTGAACTTGCTGGAGTCCAGCTTCACCGTGGTCAGCGTGATGCCGATGTCCTTGAAGAAGCCCGTCAGGTATTCGGCGAGCTTGTCCTCGATCGGGGTGTCGGTGTGGATGGTGAAGCGGAACTCCAGCTTGCGCTTCCCGTCGGGCATCGTGCGGACGCCGTCGGCGCCCTTCTTGTAGCCGGCGTCGTCGAGGAGCTGGTTGGCCTTGGCGGCGTCGTAGGCGACCTTGGCGTCGCCGGCGGCCTCCCAGAAGAAGTCCGTGTACATGGGCGGCACGATCGAGCCGTCGGCCGGCTTGGCCAGGCCGTTCTGGACCTCGTCGACCAGCTTCTGCTTGTCGATGGCATAGTGCAGCGCCTGGCGGACCTTGACGTCCTTCAGCGCCGGGTGACCGTCACCGACGGGCTTGTCGTCGGTCGTGGTGGCGCCGTGGTTGATCTGCAGGTAGGCCGCGCGCCGGCCCTGAGTGTTCCACGCCTCGATCTTCGGGTCGTTCTGGATGGCCTGGAACTCGGGCGGCGACAGGCGGCCGATCAGGTCGATGTCACCGTTCTTCAGTCCCGCGATGGCGGCCTGCGGGTTGTCGTAGAAGATGACCTGCAGCTCGTTGATCTTCGGTGCGCCGCGCCAGTAGTTCGGGTTGGCCTGCAGCTTGACGTACTGGTCCTTCTTGTGCTCGACGGCGATGTACGGGCCGCTGCTCACGCTCGGGTACTTCTCGGCGTCGTAGTTGGCCATGTCGGTGACCGACTCCCAGACATGCTTCGGCATGATCGGGACCGGGTTCTCCAGCATGGACGCCTGCGGGGACTTGAGCTTGATGGTCAGGTCTTGGCCGCTGGCCGTGACGCTCTCGAAGTTCTCCACCGCCGGGCCGTTGGCGGTCTTGGCGGCCTCGTCCGTCATCATCTTGTTGAACGTCCAGGCCGCGTCGTCGGCCGTGATCGGCTTGCCGTCCGACCACTTGGCGGCGCGGATCTTGAACGTCCACGTGAGCCCATCCTCGGACGTGGTCCACGACTCGGCCAGGTCGGGGCTGGGCTGCAGGGTCTTGGAGTCGGGGACCGTGAGGAAGCCGTACATCCAGCGGTGGATCGACGTCGAGACCAGGCGGACGGCCAGGAACGGGTTCATCGAGTCCATGGCCTGCGTCGCGCCGACGCGCATGGTCTTCTTCCCCGCCGACGGGTCCTGGGCAAGGGCGGCGGTGGTGCCCTGACCTGCTACTAAAAGCGCCACGCCTAGCGCTGCCAGGCGCGCGAGCCATTTCCTCATAAGTGCCTCACCTTCAGGCGGGGATTCCTGTGTAGAGAAAGGCACACCATACGAAGACCACGTGTCAACGCATCACGGAAAATTGTTTCATCTTCGTTTCCTTCGGCGGTGTAAATTTTCAGTCCTCTTGGGACTACCGTGAGCTGCGTGTCTCGCCTGCCCATCGCCCTCGCCGCCGCCCTGACGATCGCGGCCGGGCTGGGGGTGCGGCTGGTGTGGGACGGCCCGGTGTCCAAATACGCGGGCGACGCTCTCTACACCGTGTTGATCTACACACTCGTCCTGCTCGTCCGACCCCGGACGCGGCCGTGGGCGGCGGCTGCGGTTGCCGCCGTGCTGAGCTGGGCCATAGAGTTCGCCCAGCTCGGCGAGATTCCGCCGGCCCTGCAGCCGGTGCTCGGCAGCACGTTCAACCCGCCCGACCTGCTCTGGTACGCGGTGGGGGCGGGCGCCGCGTGGGGCGCGCACGCGCTCTGGCTCAGGCGCCGCACGCCCGCGCGCCCCTGATCATCTCAGCGAAGGTTTGCCGGACAGGTCAGTGGCAACCGCCGGAGCCGCAGCAGGAGCCGCCCACCTGCGGCAGCAGCTCAACCTTGCCGGCCAGCTCGTAACCGGCCTCGGTCACGGCCGCCTCGACCAGCCCGCGGTCGAGCGGCTCCGCGCTCGTCACGGTCACGGCCCCGGACGTCAGGTCCACCTGGACCCCGCTCACTCCGGCCACCTTGCCGACCTCGGCGGTCACCGAGCTGACGCAGTGGCCGCAGGTCATGCCCTCAACCTGGTATGTCGTAACAGTCATGGCGACAGTATACCCCTAGGGGGTAAATGCGCATACATCTCACCTCGGCGGATAGGTGGAGGGAAAGCCCGTGGGGAGGAGTTCACATGCTGAACGGCAAGACCATCGCGTTCCTGGTCGCTCCCGAGGGAGTGGAGCAGGTGGAGCTCACCGAGCCCTGGAAGGCGGTCAAGCAGGCCGGTGGCGCGGCCCGGCTCATCTCCACCGAACCCGGCCACATCCAGGCGTTCCACCACCTGCGCCAGGGCGATATGTTCGCCGTGGACGACACGACGGACGGCGCCCACGCGACCGCCTTTGACGGCCTCGTACTCCCGGGGGGTGTCGCCAACCCCGACTACCTGCGTACGGTGCCGCAGGCCGTGCAGTTCGTCCGCGCCTTCTTCGACGCGGGCAAGCCGGTGGCGGCCATCTGCCACGCGCCCTGGACTCTGATCGAGGCCGACGTGGTGCGCGGACGTACGCTCACGTCCTGGCCCAGCCTCCAGACCGACCTGCGCAACGCCGGCGCGACCTGGGTGGACCAGGAGGTCATGGTGTGCACGGCCGGCCCGAACACGCTCGTTACCAGTCGCAAGCCGGACGACCTCAAGGCCTTCTGCCAGGCCGCGAACGACGCATTCGGCCAGTAACCTACCGCCCGCGGTCCACCGGGCCGCGGGCTTCTTTCTGCCCTGACCGCATCGAAACTCGCCTGTAACGCCTTGTCACCTGAAAGGAAATGGTCTAGATGTAGTCCAATTGGAGCGTCCTCCGCGCCCCCAGGGAGACCTCATGACCATTGACGAGGATTCCAGGCGACTCGCCGAGCTCGGCTATAAGCAGGAGCTGGCCCGTACCTGGAGCGGATTCTCTAACTTCGCCATCTCCTTCTCCATCATCTCGATCCTCGCCGGCTGCTTCACGACCTTCGGACAGGCCTGGAACAACGGCGGCCCCATCGCCATCTCATGGGGCTGGCCGTTGATCTCGTTGTTCATCCTCATCATCGGCTTCTGCATGTCGGAGTTGGTGTCGGCCTATCCGACGGCGGGCGGCATCTACTGGTGGGCCGCCAAGATGGGCAAGCCGATCCACGGCTGGTTCACCGGCTGGCTCAACCTGATCGGCCTCATCGCCGTCACCGCGTCGGTCGACTACGGCTGCGCAACGTTCCTCAACATCACCCTCAACCGGCTGACCGGCGGCGCTTGGGAAGCCACGCTCCCCCAGGCGTTCCTGCTGTTCGTGATCATTCTGGCGCTGCACGCCCTGATCAACATCTACAGCCACAAGCTGATCTCGGTGCTGCAGAACGTCTCGGTCTGGTGGCACGTCGCCGGCGCCGCGATCATCGTCGCCATCCTGATCTTCGCGCCCAGCCAGCACCAGACGGCCGACTTCGTCTTCTTCGGCACGAACAACAACTCCGGCTTCGGCGACGGCTCCGACGGGCTGCCGTTCTGGCTGTACGTGCTGCCGCTCGGCTTCCTGCTCACCCAGTACACGATCACCGGCTACGACGCCTGCGCGCACGTGTCGGAGGAAACGCAGGGAGCCGCCAAGAGCGCGGCACGCGGCCTGTGGCAGTCGATCTTCTACTCGGCGATCGGCGGCTGGATCCTGCTGCTGTCGTTCCTGTTCGCCGCGACGAACGTGGAGGCGATCAACAAGGGCGGCGGGTTCGTCGGCGCCATCTTCGAGACCGCGCTCTCCTCTCCGCTGGCCACGGCGATCTTCGCGATCTCCACGATCGGGCAGTTCTTCTGCGGGATGAGCTGCGTGACGTCGATGTCGCGGATGACCTACGCGTTCTCGCGTGACGGCGCGATTCCCGGATGGCGGCTGTGGTCCAAGGTGGACCGCAACCGCACCCCCGTCAACGCGATCCTCATGGGCTGCGTGGTGGCCGCGTTGATCACCCTGCCCGCGCTGTACGCCCCTCCCGGGTTGCCGGGCACGCCGGTCGCGTTCTATGCCGTCGTGTCGATCGCGGTCATCGGGCTCTACCTGGCGTTCCTCATCCCGATCTGGCTGCGGCTGCGCATGGGCGACTCTTTCGAGCCCGGCCCGTGGACCCTCGGCAAGAAGTATCGGGTCCTGTGCTGGATCGCCTGCGCCGAGATCGTGATCGTCTCGATCTACTTCATCATGCCGTTCTCGCCGGCCGGCGTGCCGGGCAACCCCGACTTCACCTGGACGTCGGTCAACTACGCGCCGATCGCGGTGGGGCTCGTGCTCGTCGGCATCGCCCTGTGGTGGGCGGTGTCGGCCAAGCACTGGTTCACGGGTCCCCGCCGCACCGTCGACGAGGTCCCGACCGCCTGACGCCTTGTCAGTGGGTACGGCTTCCGCGAGCCGTACCCACTGAGCATCCAAGGGCCGTCGATGATCGTCATCGATTTGTCAGCACAACGCCGACGTGCAGGTGTTTCCGCGCAGCTGTCCCCGAGGTCAGGACGCTTCGAAGGCGGCGGCCACGGCCGTGCGGACCTCGTCCATGGAAGCAGTCCCCAGCTCGCGCCTGAGCGAGGTCATGTCCACGTCCGGCATCCCGCAGGCGATCGCCCAGTTCCAGGGCGTCAGGTCGCCGTCCACGTTGAGCGCGAATCCGTGGCTGGTCACGCCCCGGCTCTGCCGCATCCCGATCGAGATGATCTTGCGGCCGGTTTCCACGGTCCAGACGCCGGTGAGCAGCTCGGACCCCGGCGGGGTGTCGCGCCGCTCGGCCGGCAGCCCAAGCTTGCCCAGCGCCTCCACCAGCCGCAGCTCCACCTCGCGCACGTAGTCGACGATGCCCTGGTCCTGGTCCAACTTGACGATCAGGTAGCCGACGAGCTGCCCGGGACCGTGGTAGGTGAGCTGCCCGCCGCGCCCCGTCTCGACCACCGGGATGCCGCGCGTGGGATCGGGCAGGTGGGTGAGCGGCGTGCGGCGGCCGACGGTGTAGACGGACGGATGGCTGAGCAGCCAGAGCGTGTCCGGCCGCTCGTCCCGCTGGCGCTGCCCGACGAGGTCGGTCATGCGCTCCATCGCCGTGTCGTAGTCGACGAGATCGTCCTGAATGAGTGTCAGCGGCCTTGCCCTCATGCTTCGAGGATAAGGCGCATCCAGGACACCAGCGCATGCCCAGCTCAACGCCACAATGGTCCAGTCTTGTAACCCTTTCCCCGGTTCTCGCCAAGCAGGGGTGTGAATCGACGAAGGGAGCACGGCCGGTGCCTCGCAAACAGGCGAAGATCGCCACAGATCCTGTGGCCTTCGAGGCCTTCTACCGGCGGCACGTCGATGCGGTCACCCGTTTCCTCGCCCGTCGCGTCGACGACCCGCACACGGTCGCAGATCTCGTGGCCGAGGTGTTCGTGGCAGTGCTCGACTCCGCCCACACCTACCGGGCCGAGCTGGGCACCGAGATCGCGTGGCTCTACGGAGTGGCCCGCAAGACGATCTCAGCGGAGCGGCGGCGGGCGTACAAGCAGCACCAGCTGACGGATCGGGTGAGCGGGCGCCGCCCGCTGGACACCGACGACGTCGCCAGGCTCGAAGAGCGCATCGACGCCGAGCGGCATGCCAGGCGGGCCTTCGAGGCCATAGCCGGGTTGCCCGAGGGCGAACGCGCCGTGCTCGAGCTGGTCGTCATCGACCAGCTCACGGTCACGGAGGCGGCGCAGGCCCTCGGCATCCGGCAGGGGGCCGCCAAGGTACGGCTGCACCGCGCCCGCCGCACGCTGCGGAACCTGCCCTTCGTCATGGATGGAGCACCAGGATGAGATTCGAGGAGCACCTGCTGATGGATCTGAAAGCCGAGATCGCGGCCCGCGCCGAACGGCGCCGACGCATCGCCCGCAGGATTTATGCCGGGGGCGCGGTAGCGGGGCTGACCGCCGCGGCGGCGATCGCGGTGCCGCTGGTGACGGGGACCGAAACGCCCGCCTACGCCGTGAGCAAGAGCGCCGATGGCACGGTACTGGTGGAGATCAACGAGTTCCGCGACGCCGACCGGCTGGAGCGGGATCTGAAGGACGCCGGCGTCACGGCCGACGTCACCTACCTCAAGGCCGGCACGGAGTGCGATCCTGACCGGGGCAAACGCGCCGGGGGCCAGGGGCGGCCAGGCACGGAGGAGTTCCGCAAGTCGCCTTCGGCCAACGTCGCCCGGCCGCGAGACGGCGGCCTGGAGATCTATCCGAAGTACATCGGCAAGGACCAGACCTTGCTGCTGGAGTTCGCCGAGAGTGACCCGTCGGCCGGGCAGGAGAAGGAGGGCGTGCTCTGGCGGCTCACGACCGGCCTGATCACCGGCCCGGTCAAGCCGTGCGTCGCCGTCGAGGACCCCACCTGGAACGACGTCGGCGGCTCCGAGGGGCAACCGCCTGCCGGGAGCTGACCATCAGCAGCGGCCGCGCAGCACTCCGCTGCGCGGCCCGTTCGGGCGCGCGGGCAGCGGGGGCGCCTGCGCGGGGATCAGAATCCGCCCTACGCGGACAGGACCTGGCGGAGCGTCACGGCGAAGGCGTCCGGGTCGCCCTTATAGCCGAACTCGCCGCCGAGGAAGCCGCCGTGGTGGCTGGGGAAGGTCACCGGCTTCGTGCCGAGCCGCTCGGCGACCGCCACACCTCCGCGGTAGGCCATTTCGCCCTCCGATTCGGCTCCGACGCCGACGACGATGCGGGTCTGCGCAGCACGTAGCGCCTCGAAATCGTGGCGGTAGTGCGTACAGGTCATGAGGTTCTGCCCGAACAGCGGGTCGTCACGGGAACCGTCGTCTTCCGTCGGCATCCCGAGATCGGCCGGGTTCGGAACGGGCTGATCGGCGAAATCAGCCGGGATCTCGCCGCGCAGGCTGGTGATCGCGATGAACTTCGCCATCGCGGGTCCGAAACCGTCCCGCTCGTACGTCTGGCGGATGTCCACCACCGCGGCCAGCGCCTGCTCCCGGTCCGGCAATTCCTGGGCGGCCGGGGGCTCGTGCGCCACGAGCGTGCGGACCTGCTCCGGATGCCGGGCCACCAGCGCCAGTCCGTTGACCGCGCCCCCGCTGCTGGCGAAGATGTCCACCGGCCCGCCGCCAAGCGCGTCGATCAGCCGGTGCAGGTCGTCGCCGTGCAGCTCGGGCGTCGACTCGGCGGCGCCGTCGGTCCGCTTGCTCCGCCCGATCCCTCGCGGGTCATAGGTCACCACCGTACGATCCTGGAAGTGCCCGGCCAGGCTGGCGAACCCGCTGGCATCCATCGGCGATCCGATCATCAGCAGGATCGGCACGGTGCTCGCCGCGGACTCCCGTACGTCGTAGGCGAGAGTGGCGCCGGGGACCTCCAGGGTGCGGGTCTTGGGTTCGGTTGTCATGTGGTCGCTCCTTCTCGATGCCTGTGATGGAGACCAGCGGGAGCGGCGAAACTCATCGGACCCCGGACGGCGTGTCCGGGGTCTCTGCCGGGCCGCGGGGACTACGCCGTGCGGTAGCCCTTGGGCTCCTCGGGGATGAGGATCCACATGACGACGTAGACGACCCACAGCGGGCCCGGGATAAGGGACAGGAGCAGCCAGAGGATCCGGACGAGAGTGGGCGGCAGGCCCATCTTGTCGGCGAGGCCCCCGCAGACTCCCGCGATGATCCTGTGCTCTCGTGAGCGGTACATGATTGATTCCTCCGTGAATGACGACCTATCTGGAAAACGGACAGCCAGGCCGCAGAACTCCCGCTAAGAACCCTGAGAAAACCCTGTAAGGGTCAGCCATTCTCGTGCCATGCCCAGATGGCGGCTGGTCAGTCCACGTGCCGGGTCGACGTGGATGAGGAGGAAATCATCCAGACCCTGATGCACCCTGAGATAATCCTCGTCCTCCGCCCACACCTGATCGTCAAACCAGACGAACGGGCGGCGTCCGGCGTACGCCGCCACGTGCGGCGTCTTGAACAGCTCGCCGTACTCGCTCGGCGGGGGCGGCGGGAAGTCCGGCGTCATAGGGATGACGGGCAGCGAGGGCAGCCCGATCCTGGGAGCGATCCAGTCGTTGGCGTGGTGCTCCCAGGTGGTCGCCCAGACCAACTCCGCCCCGGTGGCCAGCGCCAGGTCGAGGAGGCGGCGGCCGTGCCTGGGGTTGAGGTGGACGGTGTAGAGCTCGCCGTCGATCGTGCACCGGTAGCGGCGGAAGTCGGGGGTGGGCCGGCCCATGGGGTTGAGGACCCCGTCCACGTCGAGCAGCAGCAGCGGTTTCACGTCACCGCTCCGGCCGTCGCGTCCCGTACGCGGTACTCCTGCGGGCTGATCCCCCGCACCCGCTTGAAGGCCGCGCTGAGCGCGAACGGGCTGCCGTATCCGACCTTCCTCGCGACGGACCCGATCGTGGCGTCGGGCTCGCGCAGCAGGTCGGCGGCCAGGGCGAGACGCCAGTCGGTGAGGAAGGACATGGGCGGCTCGCCGACCAGCTCGGTGAAGCGCCGGGCCAGCGACGCCCTGGAGACGCCGACCTCGGCGGCCAGGGCGGCGACGGTCCAGGGGTGGGCGGGGTTGTTGTGCAACATCCGCATGGCCTTGCCGACCACCGGGTCGCTCATGGCGCGGTACCAGGCCGGCGCCTCGTGCGTGGCGAACCACGACCGGAGCACCGCGATGAGCAGCAGGTCGAGCAGCCGGTCCAGGACCGCCTCCTGCCCCGGCTCGTCCTTGACGATCTCGGCGCCGAGCAGCGCGGCGATCGGTCCGCCGGGCTGGACGATCATCGGGGGCAGTGCCTCCAGCAGCCGCCTGCTGACCTCGCCTTCCATGGTGTAGGCGCCGGTCAGCATGACGGTGTCGCCGTCGGGGTTGTCGCCCCACGTCCGCACGCCCAGGTCCATGGCCTGCGCGAGCGACTCGCCGTCGAGTGTGGTGCAGCGCTCGCCTGGGTGGATCACGATCTGCGGCGCGGTGCCGGGATCGTCGGCCAGCGTGTACGGCTCCAGCCCTCTGTTGATCACGACCTCGCCCGGCCCGACGCGTACCGGCTCGCCCTTGTCGGGCACCACCCACGCCTGCCCGCGCACCACCGCGGTGGCCGCCAGCGGCGCCTCGTCCTGGATGCGCAGCGACCAGGGCGAATCGAGGATCACGCGGAGCAGGAAGGCGCCACGCGCGCGTGGGCCGTCGAGCAATGCCGCGAGCTGGTCCATGGCCAGACGATCGCATATGGGATTGCGCTTCTCAACCATGGAGAGTCTGCCGCGCACGGCGGCTTACTGGACACATGACGATTTTGGTAACCAGCGGCACGGGAAAGACCGGCCGCCGCGTGGCCGACCGGCTCACCGCTCTCGGCCTGCCCGTACGCATCGGGTCCCGCTCCGCCACACCGCCCTTCGACTGGGCCGACCGCTCGACGTGGCCGGCCGCGCTCGCCGGCGTCTCGGCCGTCTACCTCGCCTACTACCCCGACGCGGCCTTCCCCGGCGCCTACAACGACATCAAGGCGTTCACCGAGCTCGCGGTACGCAACGGGGTGCGGCGGCTGGTCCTGCTGTCGGGCCGGGGCGAGCCGGAGGCGCAGGCCAGCGAGGTGACCGTCCAGGAGTCGGGAGCGGAGTGGACGATCGTGCGCTGCAGCTGGTTCATGCAGAACTTCAGCGAGGACTTCCTGCTGGAGCCGGTGCGCGAGGGCGTCATCGCGCTGCCCGCCGCCGACGTGCCCGAGCCGTTCGTGGACGTCGACGACATCGCCCACGTGGCCGCGGCGGCGCTCAGCCAGGACGGCCACATCGGCAAGCTGTATGAGCTGACCGGGCCGCGGCTGCTGACGTTCGCGCACGCCGCCGAGGAGTTGTCCCAGGCTGCCGGAAGGAAGATCTCGTTCGTCCGGGTGACGCCGGAGGAGTACGTGGCCGCGGCCGTCGCGCACGGCCTGCCCCAGGCGGAGGCGGAGAGCCTGTCCGCGATGTTCACCGAGATCCTCGACGGCCGCAACGCGAGCGTGAGTGACGGCGTCCAGCAGGCGCTCGGCCGCCCGGCCCGCGACTTCGCCGACTTCGCCAGGGCCAACGCCCACCTCTGGAAGCTCTAGTCGCGCCTGAGAGCGGCTCCCGGGTCCCCTATTTCCGCTAACCTCACCTCGTCACTCTCGTGTTTTCGAAAGGTGTCGTTGTGATCGGCTGGTTCGAAGCGGTGATTCTGGGGTTGATCCAAGGACTCACGGAGTTCTTGCCGATCTCCTCCAGCGCCCACATCCGGGTGGTCTCCGCGTTCGCCGGCTGGCAGGACCCGGGGGCGGCGTTCACGGCCGTCATCCAGATCGGCACCGAGACGGCCGTGATCATCTACTTCCGCAAGGAAATCTGGGAGATCATCTCCACCTGGACGCGGTCGTTGTGGAACAAGGAGCTGCGCGGCCACTGGGCGGCCCGCATGGGCTGGTATGTCATCGTCGGCACGCTGCCGATCGGCGTGCTCGGCCTGGTGCTCAAGGACCAGATCGAGACCGTCTTCCGCGACCTGCGCCTGGTGGGCACCACGCTGATCGTCTTCGCGCTCATCCTGTGGTTCGCCGACCGCACCGCCCGCAACAAGCTCACGCTGGAGAAGCACCTCAGCTTCACGCACGCCATCGTCTACGGCTTCGCCCAGGCCCTCGCGCTGATCCCCGGCGTGTCCCGCTCCGGCGGCACCACCACCGCGGGCCTGCTGCTCGACTACCGCCGCGAGGACGCGGCCAAATACTCGTTCCTGCTGGCCATCCCGGCCGTCCTGGCGTCGGGCATTTTCGAGCTCAGTGAGATCGGCAATGGGCCGGCCCCAGCGTGGGGGCCGACCATCCTCGCCACGATCATCTCGTTCATCGTCGGTTATCTGGCGGTGGCCTGGTTCCTGCGGTACATCAGCACCCACCGCTTCACGGGCTTCGTGATCTACCGGATCGTGCTCGGGTTCTTCGTCATATTCGCGGTCTCCGTCGATTGGATCCCCCCGCTGGGGTAATACGCCGCCCACGCCTCGTCGCCCATCCTGAGGATCTTCACCCCGATCCAGCCGAGGGCGACGACGGGGGCGGCCCAGAAGGGCACGGTCGCGGGGCCGTACGGGACCGCGAAGGAGCCGACGTAGCCGGCGGCCACGACGAGCGGCACCCACCAGCCCACGAACCCGGTCCGCCACACGGCCACAAGCAGCACCGGCAGGCCGAAGAGGCCGAAGAACATCCACGGGAGCTGATACCCGAAGATCATCGGGTAGGTTCATCATCTCGTCGAAGCTCTTCCCCGCCTGCTCGGGGTGTAGTGCTGCCCCAGCCACCACTCCACGGGGTCGCCCAGCGGCAGGCTGGAAAGGACGAGGTAGCCGAGCATCGTCAGCGCCCCCGCCACGTGGCCGAGGACCGTGGCGCGACGTCTGGTCAGATGCACCAGGCCGAGCACGGCGACGGCCATGAGCATCCATGAGCATCCAGCTCCAGTGTTGAAGTGCTCTCCTCCGCAAACGAAAGGAGATTCCCCCCTACCTTGCGGTGGCGGGCTTGACGCGGCGAGCGCGCCTGACGACTGCCCTCCCGGCAGCCGGGACGAGCGCAAGGCCCATCCGATACAAGTGCAAGGTGTTCCGGGCGGCGTTGTGGTCGGCATTACCGGACCATCCGCAGCCTTCGTTCTTGCACACGAACACGGCCTGGCTCTCCCTGCTGCCCGGGGTAGTGAACCCGCAGGCCGAGCAGCGCAGGGAGGTGCCAGGGGCGGGAACCTTGCACAAGGTGCCGCCATAGTGTGCCGCCTTGTAGGTCAGCATCGTCACGGTGCGGCCCCAGGCCTCCTGGCTGATGGCGCGGTTCAGGCCGGACTTTTGTGCGACGTTCCTCCCCGGCTCCTCGACGGTGCCCTTGGCGCTCTTGGTCATGTTCGTGATGGCCAGGTCCTCCACCACGATCACACCGTAGGTGCGGGCGATCAAGGTGGTGGTCTGGTGCTGCCAGTCGATCGCCCGGCGCTTGGCTCTTGCACGCAGGCGCGCGATCCGGTCATAGGTGGTCCGCAGCCGGCGCGAGGTGCGCTCGCCCGGCTTGCGGAAGCTCTTGCGGTGGGCCGCCCGTCGCTCCAAAGCGCGCAGCGTGGCCTGCTCCTTGTCGGTCAGCCAGGCGTTCGGCTTGTCCTTGGTGGACTTCCATTCCTCGTGGGTGTGATGGTAGCCATCCGAGAGGGCCAGCGGCACGGCCACGCCGGCGTCGATGCCGACTTCCGGCCCCGTGTGGGGTGCGGGCTTGGGTTCGTGGGTCTGAACGCGGAAGGCGATGTGCCAGCCGAGCGGGTCCTTGACCAGCCGCGCCCCGGTGATGCGGTTGTCGGCGGTGGCTTTCTTGCCCACGGGCATGTCCTTGGTCCAGCGGAACCGGACCCGGCCGACCTTGGGAATGTTGACCATGCCCCAGCGGCGGTGCACCCGCGTGACCTGCAGGTCGCGGCCCTGTGGGATGTCCACCGACATCACCGACCGGAAGCGAGCCTTGAAGGTCGGCGCATTGGCGCGGCCCTCCCAGCAGTTCTTCCACGCTTGGAAGTACGTCTTCAGCACGGCCTGCGCGGCCTGGGCGGGCAGCACGGCGAGCCAGTCGATGTCTTGGCGGGCCTGCCGGATCGCCGCATCCGCCGCAGCCAGTGTGCGCTGGTTGCTGGCCAGCATCGTCCACCAGTCGTGCAACAGGTTCCACATTGCGCGGGCCGCGTGCGCCTGCTCGTCGAGAAGCCGGGCCTGGGCGGGTGTCAGCGCCAGCCGGGCGCGCTGCCCGAACTGCCGCTTCTCCAGGCCGGGGTCCTGGGCCGGGGTGGCGGCGCGCTGCGGTTGCACCACCGACGGCAGGTCTTGCTTGTTGGTGGTGGAGCGGCGGGTCGCCATTTATGCACCTCCTGTCACAGCGTCGTCACCCATCGCAAATATTACCCAGTGTCACCGAAGTTTTCCATAGTGTTTTCGAAAGGCGGGTGACCGTTTCCCGCCCGATCCTGAACGACCTCTCCATGCGCAATTCAGAAGAAGTCCTTGACCTTCCGGTTCGTACTTAGCCGGGAGTTGCGGTTCACGTCCAGGGAGATGGTGTGCGGGTGATCAAGCCTTGGACTGGTACGGGTGAGATCCATGTGACAAGAGACGGCCACTCCGTAATCCTTCGATTCGCTCATATCAACACGAAGGGGACGAA
>NZ_JBQQBQ010000055.1:0-62599 GCF_052245915.1 Nonomuraea sp. 10N515B | reverse complement strand
ACGCCGACGTCTACGCCCGCAACACGGCCGACGACCCGGACCGCGTCACACCGAAGCCGAACGCGGACGTCGAGCACGACCCGATGCGCGTCCTGCTGCCCCCGGTCTCCTGGAACGTGATCAGGCTCGGGTAGCGGTGCTCTCGCGGACGATGAGCTCCGGCTCCACCAGCCGGCGGGCGTCGGGCTCGGCGCCCGCCATCCGGTCCAGCAACATGTGGAAGGCGTGCCGGCCGACCTCCTGGAAGTCCTGCCGCACGGTCGTCAGCGGCGGCCAGAAGTAAGCCGCCTCGGGGATGTCGTCGAACCCGGCCACGCTCACGTCCTCGGGGACGCGCCGCCCCGCCTCCCCCAGCGCCCGGAGCACGCCGAGCGCCATCTGGTCGTTGGCCACGAACACGGCGGTGACCTCGGCGTTCTGGACGAGGTCGCGGCCGAGCTGGTAGCCGGAGCGCGCACTCCAGTCGCCGCGCAGGATCTCGGGCACCGGCCGGTCGGCGGCTTCCAGCACGCCGCGCCAGCCCGCGATGCGGTCGTTGGCGTCGAGCCAGTCGGCCGGTCCCGCCACGTGCCATACCGTCTCGTGGCCGAGGCTGAGCAGGTGCCTGGTCACGCGGGCGGCGCCGGCCCCCTGGTCCACCTTGGCGACCGGCACGGGGATGTCGTCGCCCGCGTCCACCGCGACCACCGGCATCTCGGGCGGCAGGTGGCGCAGGCCGTCGGCCGCCGACTCGTGCGGCGCCACGATGATGACGCCGTCGACCGCCTGGGCGCGCAGCCGCTGCACGCCTTCCTCCATCGACCTGCGATTGAGCGAGCTCAGGCTGGCGATGCTGACGTTGTAGCCGGCGTGCCTGGCGGCCTGCTCGATGCAGTAGAGCGTCGAGGCGGGGCCGTAGAGCGTGGTGTCGATGCTGACCACGCCGAGCACGCCGGAGCGGCCGGTGACGAGCTGGCGGGCGGCCTGGTTGGGCCGGTAGTCGAGCTCCTTGACGGCGGCCAGCACACGGGCCCGCGTCTCGGCCCTGACCCGTTCGGGCGCGTTGAGCACACGCGAGACGGTCATCGTGGAAACGCCGGCGAGAACGGCCACGTCCACCAGCACCGCAGGCCTGCCGTCCCTGGATTTCACCGCGGCTCACCCCCTTGCCGGTAACGCTAACAGGCCGAAGGGGCGAGCGCGCGATCATATTTGCCCGAGGACCGCCGCCGAGCCATCGCCCTGAGCGCGGTCGCGGTCTCCTCCACGCCGTCGGTCCCGGGTGGGCGCCGTACGTGAGCTCGTTGATGTCGCTGGGCGATGTCAACCGCGACGGTCACGGCGACATCGCCGCCGTCAACAACGGCACCCTCTACCTCTGGAAAGGCAACGGCAACAACGGCTTCGGCAACGCCATCGAGATCGGCCCCGGCTGGGCCCCGTACGTCTGACATCTCCCCACCCAAGGCCCCCGGGAGCGATCCCGGGGTCCTTCCATTTCGCCGACATACCGGCGACATACCGGCGATCTCTAGAGTCGCCCCGGGATCGGCGATGCCTTTGGGAGTACCGATGGAGATACGCCTCCTGGGTCCGATTGAGGTGTGGTGCGACGGGCGGCAGCTTGCCCTCGGGGGACGCAAGCCGCGAGCCTTGCTCGCCGCCCTGCTCCTCGACGCCGGACGGGCGGTCACCGTCGAGCGGTTGATGGAGGCGATCTGGCGGGACGACCCGCCGCAGACCGCCCGAGGCGTGCTCCACACCTACGTCGCCTCGCTGCGCAGGGCCTTCGAGAGGGCGGGCCGGCCGGGAATCATCGTCTCCCACCAGGTGGGATACACCGCCGAGATCCCTCCCGACGCGCTGGACAAGAACGTGTTCGAACGGCTCGTGAGCCAGGGACGGCGAGCCGCGCGCGAGGAGAGCCACCGCGAGGCGGGGGAGGCCTTCCGCGCGGCCCTGGCGTTGTGGCGGGGCCCGGCCCTGGGCGGGCTCGGCGACACCTACCTGAGCGCCGAGGCCGCCAGACTGGAGGAGGTACGGCTCGCCGTACTGGAGGAGCGGATCGCGGCCGATCTGGCGACAGGCGGCGGTGAGGGCCTGATCGACGAGCTGACCGAGCTGGTCGCGGCACATCCGGTCAGGGAGCGGCTGCGCCGCGACCTCATGGTCGTGCTCTACCGGGCCGGCCGCCAGGCGGACGCGCTGGCGGTCTACCAGCAGGGCCGGATAGCGCTGATCGACGAACTGGGCATCGAGCCGGGGCCCGAGCTGCGGCAGGCACACGAGGCCATCCTGCGGTCGGACACCGCTCTTCTCGCAGGTGCGGCGACAGCCGTACCTCCCCGGCAGTTACCCTCGTCGCTGCCCGACTTCACCGCCCGCGAGGACGAGCTCGCCGCCTTGTGCGACCGGCTCACCAGGCCGGACTCCACGCCGGTCTGCGTGATCTTCGGACCGGGCGGCGTCGGCAAGTCGGCACTCGCTCTGCGCGCCGCACACGAAGTCGCGCGTTTCTACCCCGACGGTCAGCTGCACGTCGAGCTGCGCGGCACCAGCGAGGCGCCCGCCACCCCGCTGGAAGTCCTCGGCCGGCTGCTGCGGGAGCTGGAGCCCGGCGTCTCACCGCCCGGCACCATGGAAGAGCGCGCCGCCCGCTACCGCACGCTGCTGGCCGGCCGGCGCGAGCTGGTCGTGCTGGAGGACGCCGCGACCGAGAGCCAGGTCCGGCCGCTGCTGCCAGGCGCCCCCGGCTGCGGGGTGATCGTCACCTCTCGCAACCGGCTCACCGGCCTGGCCGGCGTCACGGTGCTCGAACTCGGCCTGCTGCCTGACCAGGATGCGCTGCACCTCCTGGGGCAGATCACCGGCGCGGAGCGGATCGCCGCCGACCCGGACGCCGCACAGCGGGTCGTACGGCAGTGCAGCGGCCTGCCACTCGCGCTGCGCATCGCGGGATCAAGGCTGGCCTCGCGCCGCCAGTGGTCAGTGGCACGCCTGGCCGACCGCCTGGCCGACGAGCAGCGCAGGCTCGACGAACTGGCCGTCGGGGACCAGGAGGTACGAGCCACCATCGCCCTCAGCTACAACCTCCTGTCATCCGAGGCCAGGACCGCGCTGCGCCGCCTGGGCCTGCTCGGCCTGCCGTACATCCCGGTGTGGGTGGCGGCGGCCGCCGCGGAGACCGGCCTGGACGAGGCAGAGCGGCTGCTGGAGCACCTCGTCGACGCCTCCCTCGCCACCGTCGTGGAGAACCGCTACCGGCTGCACGACCTGATCCGGCTGTTCGCCCGGGAGCGCGCCCACGAGGAGGAGCCGGCGCCAGAACGCACGGCGGTGGTGCGCCGCGTGCTCGGCGGGTGGCTGTGGCTCATCGAACGGCTCGGCGAAGCCGTACCCAACGGAGTCCCCGTACACCGCACCTCCCCGGATCTCGCGCGGCCGCTGGACCCGCAGGTGCTGCACGGGGCACTCGCCGACCCGCACGCCTGGCTGCGTGGGGAGGAGGAGACGCTTATCGTCGCCGTGGAGCTGGCGGCGGCGATGGACCTCGACGACATCGCCGTCGAGCTGGCCGCCACACTGTGCTCCACGGCCCTCGAAGGCAGCCGGTACGTCTTCGACAACCCCTTCGCGGCATGGCACCGCACGCACGAGGCCGCCCTCGCCGTCGCCCGGCGCATGGACAACACCCTGGGCGAGGCGATCCTGCTCGCGGGACTCGGCCGCCTGTACTACGAGCGCGACCACTACGCCGAGTCCCGCGACTACCTCAGCCAGGCGCTGTCGCTGTTCCGCGCCGCGCAGGACACCAGAGGCGAGGCCGCCACGCTCGCCGCCCTCGGCGCCTCATGCCGTGAGCAGGGATACCTGCCCGAGGCCCTGCACTTCCTGGAGCGGGCGAGCCGGCTGTGGAGCGACCTCGCCGACCCGGAGGCCCTCGCGCACGTCAGGCGGCTGGCCGGCAGCGTCCACCTGGAGCGCGGCGACTACCCGGCCGCCTGGAGCGAGCTGACCTCGGCACTGTCGTTGTACCAGGACGCGGGCAGCCGCCGCGGGGAAGGACTGACCCTGCGCACCATGTCCCTCTACCACCGCGCACGCGGCGAGCTGGCGGAGTCGCAGGAGCTGTGCGAGCGGGCGCTGGAGATCTTCCGCGAGCTGGGCGACAGGCTGATGGAGGCGTACGGTCTGTCCGCCCTGGCCAAGACTCAGGTACGGCTGCGCCGGTTCGACGCGGCGGGCCGCGCACTGGCGGAGGTCCTCCCGGTGACGCGCATGCTCAACGACCGCTGGGGCGAGGCGTGGACGCTGCGCACGCTCGGCGAGCTGGACCTGGCCGAGGGGCGGCTCTACCAGGCCAAGAGCCGCCTGGAGGAATCAATGGCGCTCTGGGAAACGCTGCGCGCCGCCCTGTCTCGCGCGCGCACCCTGCGCGACCTGGCCCAGGTGCACGAGGCACTCGGCGACGATACCGCCGCCGCGACGGCCAGAGCGGAGGCGCTGGAGATCTTCCGGCTGCACGAGGCGCGGGAGTATCGCGAGCTCGGTGGAGAGGGATTACAGCGTTTTTGAAGCGGGTGGATGCATCATGAAGCCTCCCCTGTCACCCACGGAGGTCTCCATGCCCGACATCGTGCTCCTGTCCGACCCGCGGATCGCCGAGGTGCCGGTGAAGGAGTGCGGTGAAGCCCTGGTGGATCTGCGCACCCTGCCGGCACTCCGGGTGGACGAGCGCCTGGCCGACCCGGAAGGGGCCTTCGCGCGCGTACGGCTGAGCGTGGCCGACCGCCTGATCGCCGCCCAGGCACGTCTGCCCCGCGCGCTCCGGCTGCTGGTGGTGGAAGGATTCCGCCCGGTTTCCGTCCAGGAGAAGTATTTCGCCGCGTCCGTGGCCAGGCACCGGGCAGCCAACCCCGGCTGGGACGACAGGCAGGTCTATGTGGAGGCCAGCCGTTACGTCTCCCCGCCGCAGGTGGCCCCGCACGTCACCGGAGGCGCCGTCGATCTGACCCTGTGCACCGCCGCCGGCACGGAGTTGCCCATGGGGACGCAGGTCAACGCCACCCCTCCGGAGGACACCGACGCGTGCTACACCGCCTACCCGGGCATCTCCGCTGAAGCCCGCCGCAACCGCGACATCCTGGCGACCGCCATGGCCTCCGCCGGCTTCGTCAACTACCCCACCGAGTGGTGGCACTGGTCCTACGGCGACCGCTACTGGGCCCTGATCACTGGCGCCCGCTACGCCTGTTACACCATGACCCAGATCCCCGCCCCTTGAGCGCGCCTTCCCGCGCGAGATCGTGCCGTCACTTCGGGGCCGCGTCGGGAAGGCGGTCGCAGATGGCGTCCTTCGGCGGCGGCTCGTTCGTGTCGAGCACCCCGCAGCGGACGACCGGCTTGGCATACCCCCACGCTGTTTTCTCCACCTTCATCATGGCGACCACCTTGTTCACCGGACCGTGCCGCTCCGACGAGGCAAAGTCGATCACACCGCCAGATCCCTCCCAGGCTGAGTTGCCGGAGGTACGGGAGAGCCGGTAGAGGATGTCGCCTCTGCTGGGCAGCCCCTGATCGGTGCTGGCTGCCAGATAGGCGGCGTTGGCGGCCTGGTACACCACGCTGATGGCGTCGTAGGTGAGGATGAGGTTCTCGTCCGCGGCCTTCGTGTGCGCGCCCTGGAGCAGCCTGCCGACGAACGCCGTCGGCTTGGCCGAGCCGGCCGACCAGAGGGCCCGGTTCGCCAGCGCCAGGTGGTAGACCTCGACCTGTTTCATGTTGGCGATCTCGGCGCCGTGGTCGACCACCACCTTGACGACGTCGTCACCGGCGATCACCTTGAGCACACCGGTCCCGCAGGCCTTGCCTTCGATCGCGACGAGGAAGTCGCGGAACTCCGGGGCGCGCCCCGCGTACATCAGGACGTCCGGCTTGAGCTCGCAGGCCTTCACCGCTGCCGCGGAGATCCCGCCGGCGTTCACGGTGTAGGAGAGGCGGTCCTTGACGTCGACGCCCTGCTGGACCAGCGTCGTCTCGAGGTCGGCGGCCAGGTTGTTGGTGTAATCGTCGCTGGGCGAGCCGTCCTGCACGATGACCGCCGACTTGAGCCTGAGCCTGCCGGCGAACCTGGCGGCCAGCGAGGCCTCGCGGAAGTTGGTGGGGCCCACGTGGAAGTAGTACGGAGACGGGTTGCCGGTGTCATCGAGGTAGCCGAGCCGATCCGCGGTCGCCGTGCTGGCCACCATCGGGATCTTCGCGGCGTGCAGCACGTCGACTGCCTGCCTGACTCCCTCGACGCTACGGCCAAAGCCGACCACGCCCATGACGTGCCGGTCGGCTTCGGCCAGCCCGGTGATGAGCTCCGCCGTCCGCCGGCCCTGCCGGAAGTTGTCGCCTGCGTTGGCGATCAGCACGCGCAGCCGCGGGGTGCCGGAGACCGTGCGCTGGTATTCCTCGACGGCCGCGAGTTCGGATATCGCGCTCGCCAGGCGGGTGTCGTCCGCCGCCGCCTTCTTGATCGAGAACTCGCCGAACAGGACCACGCTGACGTACCTGCCCGAGCTCGTGGCAAAGTCGTTGTTTTCGTCGATCTTCTTGATGAGGTTCTTCACCTCGCCGTCGAACAGGTCGTCCGGCGTGTCTTCCGCCGCGTTGACGACGCCCACGCACTCTCCGTCGATCCGCTCCACCCAGGCAAGGCCGCCACAGTGCGCGTCCCTGTCCTGCTGGGCCCAGAAGACCCAGGCGAGGGGCGCGGTGACCAGGAGGAGAACGGCGCCCCAGTATCCGAGCGCGCGTAACCGGCTCCGTACCAGCCGCGGCTTGTACGTCTGCGCCAGCTGGTCCGAGGGCGGGTCGGAAGACCGGAGGTCGAGCCTCAGGCGGGGAAGGCGCCGCTTCGCCAGCTCCTGCCATTTCTTGACCGCGACGTCGAGGTCGCCGAACTCCAGGGGCTTGGCTGATGTCGCGGTGGTGAAGTCGTCGGGCACGGAGGCCAGCACGATCATCGGGGGCAGCAGCCCGGTCTCCTCCGTGGTCTTCTCCAGGAGGTGAAGGAAGTCGGCGTTCGCCCCCGACGGATTCTTGATCTCGAGGAGTACGAGGGAGTACAGCCCCCGGCCCCAGCTCGGCCAGGGAATGACCCACTTCTTGTACGCCGTGCGCATGTCGCCGCAGAGCGCATGGACCAAGAGCAGCTCGATATCCGGGTCGCTCGCCTTCGCCAGGCGTGAGGCGTAATCGGGGAGCCGCTCGAACGGGGCGCGCCGCAGATAGGGCTGCTTGCGGAACCAGCCGGTGAACAGCGATCCCCTGATCGACAGCACCCCCATCGCCGCGGTGCCGATCACCGCCACCGTGCCGCCCAGCAGCCACGGAATGATGCCGACGAGGTCGGATGCGCCGCCCACCCACCAGACGGCGAACGTCCCGAGCGGGACCCACGTGGTGGCCGCGCGGGTCAGGAAGTCGGCTGTGGTCCTGACATTGTGGTCGCCGCCGCGATTGCGCCGCCTGAGCCGCTTCTTCCACTCCCCGTAGCCGCCCTCCTCAGGCTGCTTCTTCGCCCACAGGACGAACTGGACGAAGGGGAAGCGGGGCGCGGGCAGGAAGGATCCGCCTACCGGCTTGCCCAGCTTGCGGTCTCCCGCCAGGGCCTCCACCAACTCGCTCACATTCGCGTGAGCGCCCTCCTCGACCGAGGCGTACGGCACGTCGCTCTCAAAGGGCTTGGCCAGCTTTGTCAGCGTCTCGAACGCGTGCTCGCCTGTCACCAGCACGATGGGGAGCGGCGGGTCCGCGCGCCAGAACGCCGGCCGCCGAATGAGTCCAGCGATGACACCGCGCAGATCGGCCACGTGGACGCCCTCCCCCTGAGTCTTACCGTCCGCACCCCGGTCAATCCATTCTGTCAAGCTCAGCCGCGCTGGACAGGCATATGGCACGAAGCTTCTGAAACGACGCGAAGGACCCACCGATGAACGGGCGGGCATCCGGCTCCACAGCGGAAGATCATCGAAGAGACGCAGGCGAGAGTCGAACTCGCTCGGACGGGCTTTGCAGGCCTGCCTCCGCAACCCGCGAACTGCGCCAAGTCCACCCGGCCCCACGATGGCGAGGCGGATCGTGCGCGAGGACGGAGTCGAACCGCCACAGCCGAAGCGTCCGGTTTACGGCCGGGTGGGCTCCCCAGGTGCCCAGCTCGCGCGAGAGGGAATGTGTGCGTAACACATTCAAGTAGCCCCAGCAGGATTCGAACCTGCAACAGACCCGGCTTCGTAGGCCGGCGCTCTATCCATTGAGCTATAGGGCCGGAAATGGCGGTCGTACCCCCATGCCGGTCTCGAACCGGCGATATTTCCCGGTTGAAAGCCAGGCGTCCTGACCGCTAGACCAACGGGGCGCATCTCGAAACGGAGATCGTACGTCCGGCGGGATTCGAACCCGCACCGCCCGGCTCCTTAGGCCGGTGCCTCTCCCATTGGGCTACGGACGCTTCAGAGCCGCAGCGGGGACTCGAACCCCGTCCTGCTGGTTGGAAGCCATCTGCCTTACCAGTTCGGCCTCTGCGGCGTGGACCGACAGGGACTTGAACCCTGAACCCCTGCGTGCAAGGCAGGTGTGATGCCTTTTCACCATCAGCCCATCGATGTCTTCCGCTGTGGAGTTGTCAAAAAGCAAGGAAACAGAAAGGCCGCCTGGGTATGTCCCTGGCGGCCTCCGGATCATCCTTCGTTTCGGATTACCCTGAAGCCGGCCCGATGAGCGCGCAGCCGGACACCGCAGGTCGGCGATAGAGGCACCGTTCCTGCCCGAGTGCGGCGGCTGCGTAGCGCATGGCTGGCCTTTCCATGACGTTGCGGGGGCGGCTGGGATCCGCCCCGTCCTTTCGACGTGGATCCACGTTAACGAGGGGCATTCGGTGAATGCCACTCATTTATTACCAGGACGCGTTCGCGGCCGTTTCGGTTCAGCCCGAGGCGGCAGAGCCGCGACGCCGAGCTGCCCCCGGCGGGCACGCAACTGGTCGATGTCGCACTCGTCCTGCTCAACGCGGCCGATCCGGGCCCGATCGACAACACGGTGGAGGAGCTGCTGCGGTCCCTGTCGATCATCCAGCTTGGGGTCAGCCGGTCACCACGGAGCCGGTGACGCTGGGCGGTGATGAAGGCGGTGGTGGCCAGTGGGGAGCCTCGATTCCCACATGACACATTGCTCCATGTTGGGCAGACTCGTCCCATGCACAACGGACGGTTGTTTACCATCGTCGGCGGGATATTCGGTCTCATCGGGCTGGTGCTGCTCTGCGTCGGCATCGCGCTGGCCGCCTCTACGGCGAGCTTCCTGGCCTCGGCCAACCAGACCGAGGGCACCGTGGCCGGGGTGACTGCACGGACCACCACGACACGGAGTTCCGACGGCCATATCCGCAGGAGCACGTCGTGGTACCCGACCGTGGAGTTCACCGTCGACGGCAGGCGGTACTCGTTTCTGAGCTCCACTGGCAGCAACCCACCGTCCCACAAGGAAGGCGAAAGCGTACCTGTCGCCTACGACCCGGACGATCCGTCCAACGCGCGGGTTGCGTCGTTCTGGTCCGCGTTCCTCGCTCCGCTGATCGTCGGTGGAATCGGCGTGATGTTCACGCCGATTGGTGCGGTCTTGTTCGCCAAAGGACGACGGATCGCTCGGCTGCGAGCCTAATCGCAACCTGGTCGACGTGGACGCCAGTCGTACCGCTGCTCGGCCGGCAGGAAGTCATCGGTGCCGACAGCACCCGTGATCAACCCGGAACAACAACAAGCCCCAACTCCCGGCAGGTGCCGTGAGCTGAGGCTTGGTTCCGTGTGGTGGACGATACTGGGATTGAACCCGTGACCTCTTCCGGGTCAGCGTTGTCCTGATCATGGCTCTACCTAGGGTTTCCCGCCGCCCGAGTTGGCCCAGCGCTGGGACGGGTACGCCTGGCCGTCGGCCCGCGCCAACTCCCACGTGCCGGCCGCGCTGCCGCCCGGTTCGTTCCTCGGAGTGGACGAAGCGGATGTTTACCCTCTCTGGAGCGGCACGCGACAACCCGGTAAACATACCCGCGCTATACCGCCGCCTCCTATGGTCGGTTCTGCACAGGAGAAGTCAGCGGGAATGTGAATCGCTTGTCTGAGCATTTCCCGCCCACTCGGAATTCACCTGGAGGAATCTCATGTCGCGATCCGCAATATTACGCGGGTTCATCGCCACATTGTTCGCCGCCGCGTTCTGCGTCGTCGGCCTGGCGAGCCCGGCGCTGGCCGTACCGAACTTCCAGCTTCCCTTCCCGTGCGGCCAGAAGTGGCAGCTGAACAGCTGGGCCCACGCACCCGCCCTCGACATGGTCAAGGAGCCCGACCAGCACGGCACCGAAGGCGCCACCCTGGTGGCGGCCGCCGGCGGGACTGTGGACACGTCCTTCTGGCATGACAACGGCGGCCACGTCGTGCAGATCGATCACGGCGGCGGCTACTTCACCACCTACATCCACCTGCAGTCCCGCGCCGTCTCGGCCGGGGACAAGGTGGAGCGGGGAACGGTGATCGGCAAGGTCGGCAGGACCGGGGGGGAGTCCAACGACCACCCCCACCTGCACTTCGAGCTCGCCTACGACGCCAACGGCGATGGGAACGCCTCGTGGGGGTTCGCCGGGTCCGAACGCATCAAGCCGATCTTCAACGGCGTCACCTACGGCCAGGCCAACGGCATGGAGTGGGACAACGTCGAGAGCCGCAACTGCGGCCCGGTGTCTCCCAAGGGCGACGCGTCCGTTTACGGCGTCCTGTCCAACGGTCTGTTGACGTATACGTCGATTGACGCGGCGACCGGTAAGCGGACGTCGGGTGCCGAGGTGTCGGCGGTGTCGCTGGGGTTCAAGCCGAAGGCGATGGCGACGCTGAATCACAACACGCTGCTGGTGACCGAGGACGGTACGGGCGGCCGGTTGTATCGGGTCGACGTCATCACGGTGCGGGATACGGTGATTTTCGAGAAGCCGGTGTTCTTGGGGACGGGGTGGACGCACGATCTGCTGGCGTATGACGGGTCGTCTTATCTGTTCGGTATCGCCGATGGTGCGTTGCGCCGGTACAAGCTGACGGCCGACAAGCCGGCGTTGGCGGATATCACGGGTAATACGTTGATCGGGAATGGGTTCACGCTGAAGACGCTGACCGCGACGGGTCCGAGCTGGATTCTGGGCACGACCTCGGCGGGTGCGCTGATCTCGTACAAGATCAATGGTGCGGCGTCGTGGCAGCGCTACCAGTTGCGTGACACGACCTGGCAGGTGTTCGACCAGTTGCTGTCGCCGGGCGGCGGTGTCTACTACGGCCACAGGAACGCCGAGGGGTCGGTGCACCGCTACTTCGATGAGAACCCGTACGACGGCCGGGGTGATGACCTGACCGGGCAGGGCGTGGTGGACACGGAGGGCTGGACGCAGGTGCTGCTGTCGGCCAACCCCGACACCGTGACCAGCTCGTGAAGGGCCTACCGGCACGCGCCGCCGTCACGGCCACGGCCCTGATCGCCCTGATCGGGTTATCCCACCCCGCGATGGCCGACCCGACGGACCCGCCGATGGAGGCGTCGGACATCACCGCCGCCTACGCCACGGTCGCCTGCGACCCCGGCGGCACCACCTCGACGGACGCGGCCCTGGCCACCCAGCTCAACAGCGCGCTCGACGACAAGATGCGCGGCTACATGACCGCCTACCGCGTCTCCTGCGCCCGCATGGTGATCAAGGCCGTGCACGACCGCGGGCTGCCGAAGCGGGCCGCCGCCATCGCGATCGCCACGACGATCGTGGAGTCCAGCATCCAGAACATCAGCGAGGAAGTCGACCACGACAGCCTGGGCCTGTTCCAGCAGCGAGCCTCCTGGGGCAGCAGGACCCAGCGCCTGAACCCGACGTGGGCCACCAACGCCTTCCTCGACAAGATGCTCCGCGTCTACCCGAACGACAGCTGGCAGACCGCGCCGATCGGCGAAGTCTGCCAAGCCGTCCAGGTCTCGGCCTACCCCGACCGGTACCAGGTCGAGGCCAGTGACGCACAGATCATCGTCAACGCCATCTGGCCTTACATCGACGGCCCCAACGGTGTGGCCTCGGTGTACGGGGTGCTGTCGAACGGTTTGTTGACGTATACGTCGATTGACGCGGCGACCGGTAAGCGGACGTCGGGTGCCGAGGTGTCGGCGGTGTCGCTGGGGTTCAAGCCGAAGGCGATGGCGACGCTGAATCACAACACGCTGCTGGTGACCGAGGACGGTACGGGCGGCCGGTTGTATCGGGTCGACGTCATCACGGTGCGGGATACGGTGATTTTCGAGAAGCCGGTGTTCTTGGGGACGGGGTGGACGCACGATCTGCTGGCGTATGACGGGTCGTCTTATCTGTTCGGTATCGCCGATGGTGCGTTGCGCCGGTACAAGCTGACGGCCGACAAGCCGGCGTTGGCGGATATCACGGGTAATACGTTGATCGGGAATGGGTTCACGCTGAAGACGCTGACCGCGACGGGTCCGAGCTGGATTCTGGGCACGACCTCGGCGGGTGCGCTGATCTCGTACAAGATCAATGGTGCGGCGTCGTGGCAGCGCTACCAGTTGCGTGACACGACCTGGCAGGTGTTCGACCAGTTGCTGTCGCCGGGCGGCGGTGTCTACTACGGCCACAGGAACGCCGAGGGGTCGGTGCACCGCTACTTCGATGAGAACCCGTACGACGGCCGGGGTGATGACCTGACCGGGCAGGGCGTGGTGGACACGGAGGGCTGGACGCAGGTGCTGCTGTCGGCCAACCCCGACACCGTCACCTGAGAGGTCGCGAAGGCTCCGGCCTGCCGGGGCCTTCTGCGTGTACGCCCGGCATGGGCGACTGCTCGGGGGTGAAAGTCCTGTGGAGGAAGAGGTGGTGCTAGATCAGCGCGGCCGGCGTCAGCCAAGGCCACCATGCTGCCCGCCCTGTGCGCCGACCGCGGCGCCACGCCCGGCGAGGTCGTGGCCTTCGGCGACATGCCCAACGACTTGGCCGTCCTGCCTGTCGTGTGGCGGGCCGGGTACGCCATGGCCGGCGCCCACCCGCTGGCGCTGTCCGCGATCGACCGGCGCACCCGGGCCAGCCATGAGGACGTGGGTGGCAGTGGTCCTGGAGCGCCCTTGTCGTGCTCACACGTCGCCGGTTACTCGCGGTCTCCGCCACGGTCGCGGCGCTGGCCGGCCCGATACCGCGTGGTGGGCGGCCCATCCCCTAGGAGAAGCACGTCCTCCCGCTTACCCGCCGGGCCGGTCAGCTCGGTGGCTGCCGCGCCGAGATCATGGTGATCACGGCCGCGTTCACCGGCATGCGCTGGGGAGAGCTGACCGGGCTGGCGCGGGCGACCTGCCGAATCGCCGAGAAGATGATCCGGGTTCATCCCGACGTCCCGATTGCTCCCGATTCCTTGATCCGTAACCGGAGAAACAAGAAACCCCAGGCCGTTGACCTGGGGTTTCTGCGGTGGACGATACTGGGATTGAACCAGTGACCTCTTCCGTGTCAGGGAAGCGCTCTCCCGCTGAGCTAATCGTCCTTACGAGGTGGCGACGGGATTTGAACCCGTGTGGACGGCTTTGCAGGCCGCTGCCTCGCCTCTCGGCCACGCCACCGGGCCAGATCTCCGAGCGGAAGACGGGATTCGAACCCGCGACCCTCACCTTGGCAAGGTGATGCTCTACCACTGAGCCACTTCCGCGTTGCTCAAGTAACTCTAGCGGGTTTTCCGGCCGGATGGTTACTTGCGCAGCTGGCGGGCCACGCTTCGCTCGGTGGCGGGCAGGCTGAGGAAGATCTCCAGGATCCTGGTGAGGCGGTGGACCTCGATGCGGTGGAAGGCGGGACCTTCGGAGCGGGCCAGCAGGAGCGTAATGGCGAGCGGCGGCAGCGGGGCGTGAATGATGTGCAGGCCCTCATCGAGCGTCATGGCCGCCGGGCGCGCGGGCACGTCGTCCGGGATGGTCAGCTCCTGCGGGGCGCGCCAGCTGGCGTACAACACGCGGTGCTCGGCGGTCGTCGCGGCCCAGTCGGCGCTGAAGAGCACGGGGAGTGAGTCGACGAGCGTGGTCAGGGCCCGGTCGCCCGCCGTCGTGATGTATTTGAGTATCTCCAGCTCCGGGTAGGTGCCGGGCGCCTCGCGCGTGGTCCAGATCCCCTCGACCCGCACACCGTCGACCCCCTCCAGGCTCTTGACCAGGGCCTGCCTGGGCGTGCTGTCCGGCCAGAAGACCGTGATGTCGTCCACGGCCACACCCGCGCCCCGGTCGAGGACGATCACCTGGGTGATGTCCGCCCCCGCCACCCCCAGGACCTTGGTGACCTGCGCCAGCGAACCCGGCCTGTCGGGCAGTGCGATGCGCACGCGAAGAAGCATCCATCCCCCATCCACCGAAGATGCTGCTTCTCACCCTATCCGCGAATACCGCTCGCGACCTGACCTGCGCTACAACTGACGAAGTGAAGATTGGGCCGATTGGGGTTTGGCCGCCGGTGGTGCTGGCGCCGATGGCGGGCATCACGAACGCGCCGTTCCGGGTGTTGTGCTGGCAGCAGGGCGCCGGGCTGTTCGTGTGCGAGATGATCACGACGCGTGCGCTGGTGGAGCGCAATCCCAAGACCCTCAGGATGATCAGGTTCGCCGAGTCGGAGCAGCCCAGGAGCATCCAGCTCTACGGGGTGGATCCCGGCATCGTGGGGCGGGCGGTCAGGATGATCGCCGAGGAGGACCTGGCCGATCACATCGATCTCAACTTCGGGTGCCCGGTGCCCAAGGTGACCAGGCGCGGGGGCGGGTCCGCGCTGCCGTACAAAAGGAATCTGCTGCGGCGGATCCTGCGGGAGGCGGTCGCCAACGCCGGAGCGCTTCCCGTGACGATGAAGATGCGCAAGGGGATCGACGACGATCATCTGACGTACCTGGACGCGGGGCGCATCGCGGCAGAGGAGGGCGTCGCGGCGGTCGCGTTGCACGCCCGTACGGCCAGGCAGCACTACGGCGGCGTCGCGGACTGGGAGGCCGTCGCCCGGCTGAAGGAGGCCGTGCCGGAGATCCCCGTGCTGGGCAACGGCGACATCTGGTGCGCCGACGACGCGCTGCGGATGGTGGCGCGGACGGGGTGCGACGGCGTGGTGGTCGGGCGCGGCTGCCTGGGGCGGCCGTGGTTGTTCAAGGACCTGGAGAACGCGTTCAACGGCAGCCCCGAGCGGGCCCGGCCGACGCTCGGCGAGGTGGCCGAGATGATGGCCAGGCACGCAGAAGGGCTGGCCGAGTGTTTCGACATCGAGCGGTACGCGGTGGCCGACTTCCGTAAGCACGTCGGCTGGTATCTGAAGGGGTTCATGGTCGGCAGCGAGCTCCGGCGGGAGCTGGCCACGGCCGAGTCGCTCGACGGGCTGCGCGAGGGGCTGGCGAAGCTCGAGCACGACCAGCCGTGGCCGGCCAACACCGACACGCCGCGGGGCAAGTCGGGTGAGCGGTCCAAGGTGCATCTTCCCGACGGATGGCTGGACGACCCGTGGGACTGTGTGGTGCCCGAGGACGCCGAGTCGGACGTTTCCGGAGGCTAGTGGGGGCCGGCGGCCTCCGTGCCGCAGGGGCCGCCGCCCACGGCCCGCTCCAACTGGATGCGCTCGCCTGACATGGTGAGCGTCGGGTAGTACTCGGCGATGCGCTCCGCCGAGCGGCCGGTGTAGTGGCAGATGAAGCTGCGCCTGAAGCGGTCGGTCGTGCTGTTCGGCTCCGAGCCGTGGACCAGGCTGCCGTTGAAGAACAACACGTCCCCGGGATCCATGTCGACCGGCACCTTCTTCAGGCCGGGTGGCGGCGGCACGTACTCCCTGGTGAACGAGACGCCCTGGTCGGCCTCCTCCGGGCAGAACAGGTCCATCAGGTGCGTGCCGGGCACGACCTCCAGGCCGCCGTTCGCCCGGTCCACCCGGTCGAGCGCCACCCACGCGGCCACGCACGTGCCCGGCTCGACGCGAAGATAGAAGTTGTCCTGGTGCAGCGCCTGGCCCCTGGCACCCGGCGGCTTGAAGTAGAACATGCTCTGGGCTGCTATCGGCTCCTCGCCGAGCAGGTCGCGGAGTATCGCGGCGATGCGGGTGTCGAGCAGGTAGCGAAGGGCCAGGTCGTTGACCTCGTGGGGGTGCATGATGCGTGGGTATTCACGCAGGATGTCGTATGGCCGGCCGGGCTCCTGCGGCTGGGGCGAGAAGTGACCGGGGATGGGGCCTCCGGCGTGGATTGCCATGAACTCCTCGCGCAGCTCGGCCACCTCTTCGGGGGCGAGCAGGCCGGGCACCAACATGTATCCCTGCTCGTGGAAATCGTCGATCCTCATGTATTTCACGCTAAGGACCCGGATCGGGTAACGGTATGCCTGTGATTGCTAAGGACTTGTCCGTTCCTGCTGCCGAGTTGATGATCGTGGGCCACTACGACAAGCTCCCGGGATATGGGACGCGGCGGCCCGCGGGGTCGCCCAGCTGGCTGCTGATGTGGACGCAGGCGGGCGCGGGGCTGGTCGCGCAGGGCGGGGCGGCGTTCGAGGTGCGGGCGGGCGATCTGGTGGTACTCGGGTCGGGGGTCGTGCAGAACTACCAAGTGGCGCCGGGGGCCTCGCGGTGGCGGTTCTGGTGGGTGCACTTCCAGCCGCGCGCGTCGTGGGCGGCGTGGCTGGGGCCGTACGGGCGGGGCGGCGGGTGTCACGTCGTCCCGCGGGTGCCGGGGGAGCTGCACGAACGGATTGACCTGGCGTTCGGGCGGGCGCTTCGCGATGCCAGGTGGGTGCCGCCGGGGCACGGGGGTGAGCAGGCGCTGGGGCGTGGTGGCGAGCCGGTGCCTGCGGTCGTCGTGGGTGGCCCGGCGCGCGAACTGGTGCTGGGCGCTGTCGAGGAGGCGTTGGTGCTGGCCACCGCCTCGGCGCGGCCCGAGGGGGCGCGGCAGTCCGAGGAAGGGGACGAACGGGTGCGGCGCGTGCTGGCGATCATCGCCGCCGAGCCGGGCGCCCCGCACTCGGTCGCCTCGCTCGCCCGCGGGGTCGCGCTCTCGCCCTCCCGGCTGGCCCACCTGTTCACGGCCCAGACCGGCCGCACCCCGATGCAGGCCGTCCGGCAGGCGCGGGTACGGCACGCGGCCGGGCTGCTGGAGGTGACCGACCTGGACGTCGGGCAGGTGGCGGCGGCGTCGGGGTTCGTCAGCCCGTTCCACTTCAGCCGCGCCTTCAAACGCGAGTACGGGCTCCCGCCCCGCGACTACCGCGCCCGCCTCCGGCCCCAACCCTGATTCAGGCCCAACGCACCGTCGCATTGTGCTAGCGCTCAAGCAGCAGGCCGCCGAGGCGCGCATGTCGCTGTCCGCCTACGCTGGCAAGTTGCTCACCGAGAGCGTGACGCTGCGCCGCAAGGGCAGTTCCGGCATGGCCGCCAAGCTTCGGCAGCGGGCCGCGGGCAGACGCGCTCGAGGCGCGGTGACGCCTTCCCGCGAGGACATCTTGGACGTCGTCCACTCCCAGCGGGAGGGACTCGATCACGAGTGATCGTAGACAACTCGCTGCTGCTGGAAGCACTCACCGCCAGCGAACCGCACGAGGATCTGCTCTCCATCATGGACCGCACCGTTTTTCATGCGCCCTACCTGCTGAACTCCGAGTTCAATAACGGGCTGCGCCAGCTCCTGCTCGCGAAGAAGATCGACGAGGAGACCGCAGAGGAAGCACGGGAGGACTTGCCGAGACACTGGACATGCCGCTGGCCACCTGCGATGTGAAGCGGCTCCCGGCGCATGGAGGCTCGCGGAGACTGCACAACGCCCAGGTGCTGGTGCTGCCGCAGACCTGAGCTGACCCCCAGCCCAGCCCGAGGTCGTGGCCTGTGCCGCGAGCTGGGGCTTCTTGTGTTCCTGTGAGGCAGTCAGCGGGTGAGGGGGAGGGGGCCCTTGTCGGGGGTGAAGAGCTGGTCGTCCAGGTGGTCCACGGCGTAGTCGATGGCGCCGACCACCACGCACTCGTCGCCCAGCGTGGACGCCCGCACCTCCGGCATGCGCATGCACACCCGCTCCAGCCGGTCCCGAAGGCGATCGAGCAGCACGTCGGACGACCGTGAGAATCCGCCGCCCAGCACCACCATCTGCGGGTCCAGGATGAGGACCATCGCGGCCGTCCCCACCGCGAGGTCGTCGACGTACCGTTCGACGGCCTCGATGGCGACCGGGTCGCCGTTCCTGGCGGCGGCCAGGGTGAAGCCGGCGGCGTCTTCGGGCGGTGTTCCTTCGGGTACGCACGCGCAGGTGTTCAGGTGCTCGGGCGCGTCGAACCAGCGGGCCTCGGGCAGCATGGAGATCTCGCCGGCGGCCGCGCCGAAGCCCCTGTGCACCTTTCCGCCGATGATCAGCCCGGCGCCCATACGCCGGCCGACGTGCAGGAACACCACGTCCCTGGTTCCCCGGGCGACGCCGCGGCGGGCTTCGGCCATGGCGGCCAGGCGGCTGTCGTTCTCGATGAGCACCTGGCAGGGGAACATCTCGCGCAGCTTGCCCGCCAGGTCCAGGTCCCGCCAGGCGGGCACGGCGGCCGAATAGATCACGCGCCCCTCGACGTCGATCACGCCGATCGTGCCGACCGCGATGCTCCACAGGTCCGCGACCGTCGTACGGCTGAGCGCCAGACACCCGCTGACCGCTCGGTCGATCGCGGCCAGCCGCTCGTCGAGCGGGGCGTCGGGCAGCACCGGCTGCCGGGTCTCGGCAAGGATCTCGCCGTCGAGGTCGGACAGGGCGGCGCGGATGTTGTGACCTCCTATGTCGACGCCGACCAGGTAGCCGCTGTCGGCGCGGAAGCGGTAGCGGCGGGCGGGCCGGCCCATCGTGCCCGGGCTCGGTGACACCTCCTCCACCCAGCCCAAGGACATGAGCTCGTCCGTGACCTCTTTCATGGACGGCCGCGACAGGCCGGTGCGTTCGGCGAGCGCCGACAGGGTGAGCGGCCCCGCCCTGCGTAGTGCCCGGATGGCGGTCAGCGAGTTGAGCTGCCGCAGCCGTGACAGGTCGCCGCCGCGTAGGTCCGCCATCCGCCGTCCTTAATGTAGTTCTCCTCTGTAACCAGAGATTATGCCAGTGCTCGACCGGTGTACATGTCCCGTCCCTGCGCAGAAAATCGGCCGTTGACCCTCTAGCGAGCCCGGTGCTACTAATGAAGGGCTCCTACGTAAGTTGAGAGGAATGAGGACTGATGTCGTTCGCGGACATCGGCGAGATCACGTGCGTTCCCGGCCGGGCGCGGGTGTTCGAGCACGGCTGGCAGTCGTGGAGCCCCACGGGCGCCTACGGCCTGGACGACGCTCCGCCTCGGCCCGCCGGCGAGACGATCCAGGTCCTCTGCTACCGCCCCGAGACCCCGGTCCCCGAGGGGGTGTTCCAGGGGGAGGGCTTGCTGGCGGTCGAGCCGGGGGACGGTTCCGTGGAGCTCTGGTCGGCGCCGGGCCCGCCCCAGGTGCCGTCGATCAGGGCGCGAGAGGCGGGGCCCGGTCGGCTGGTGATCTCCGCCGACGGTCCGGTACGCCACCACCGCGCCGAGGGCGGCCTGGCCCAAGCGCTGCGCGACTGGGCGGACACCATGGCGGAGCCCAGGACGTTCGCCGCGGTCCCGCCCATGTGGTGCACCTGGTACGGCTACTGGGACAAGGTCACCGACGCCGACGTCATCGAGAACCTGGAGCTCGCCTCCCGGCACGGGCTGCCCGCCGACATGTTCCTCATCGACGACGGGTACGAGGCCGAGATCGGCGACTGGCTGGAAGGGCGGCCCGGGTTCGGATCGCTGGAGCGGGCCGTGGACGCCGTCACGGCCACAGGCCGGCGGGCCGGGATCTGGACCGCGCCGTTCCTGGTCGGCCACCGGAGCCGGGTCTTCCGCGAGCACCCCGAGTGGCTGGTCGACGGGGCCTACGCCGGCCGTATGTGGAACCAGGACCTGGCCGTGCTCGACGTCACCCACCCGGGAGCGGCCGAGCACCTGGTGACCGTCTTCCGAACGTTCCGCGCCATGGGGATCACCCACTTCAAGCTCGACTACCTGTACGCGGGGGCGCTGGCAGGCGGGCGGCACGACGACCTGGACCCGATCGCCGCGTACCGGCGCGGGCTGGAGCTGATCCGCGAAGGCGGCGGCGCCGAGGCCACCTTGCACGGGTGCGGCGCGCCGATGCTGCCCAGCATCGGGCTGGTCGACATCATGCGGGTCAGCCCGGACATCGCGCCGACGCTGCTGCCCAGGTCCGGGGACATCAGCCAGCCGTCGCAGCTCGGGGCCCGGCTCACGGGGGCCGCCAGGGAGTTCCTGCACGCCCGGTGGTGGGTGAACGATCCCGACTGCATCATCCTGCGGCCCGGGGTCGAGGCCAGGGAGCAATGGGCGGCGCACATCGCCGGGACGGGAGGGCTGCGCGGGGCGAGCGACCCGATCGCGGCGCTGGACGAGTGGGGCCTGGAGACGACCCGCCGGCTGATGGTCCCGACCGCCACGGACCCGTCGTGACCGGCCGAGCCGCCGGCGCCCGTCTCCCGTTGCGGGCCGTGCGCGGCCGAGCGGGCGGAAGGCGATGGGGGAGCGGGTGGCACGCCTACCTCTTCATCGCGCCGAGCCTCTTAGGCGTCCTGGCGTTCCTGCTGCTCCCCATGGTGATCGTCCTCGTCCTGAGCCTGTTCGACTGGGAGTTGCTGTCCGCGCCCGAGTTCGTCGGCCTGGACAACTACCACCGCCTGGCAGCCGACGGCGAGACCTGGCACTCGCTCGGGGTCACGGCCGGCTACGTCCTGCTCTGCATCCCGCTCCAGACCGTCCTCGCCCTTGCCCTGGCCATGCTGCTCAACCAGCGCGTGAAAGGCGTCAGGTTATACCGGTCGCTCTTCGTCATCCCGTGGATGGCCACGCCCATCGTCCTCGCCCTCATCTGGAACTGGATCTTCGACCCGCGTGACGGCGCGCTCAACAGCGCCCTGGCCCTCGTCGGCATCACCGGCCCCGACTGGCTGTCCGATCCCGACTGGGCGCTACCCGCCGTCGCCCTGGTCAGCGTCTGGCAGCACACCGGCTACAACATGCTCTTCTTCCTCGCCGGGCTGCAGGGCATCCCGCAAGAGCTGCACGACGCGGCCGCCACCGACGGCGCCACCGCTGCGCAGCGGTTCTGGCGGGTGACGCTGCCGCTGCTCAACCCCACGATGTTCTTCGTCACGGTGACCAACCTCATCGGCGCCTTCCAGGTGTTCGACACGGTGTACGCGATGACGGACGGCGGGCCGAGCGGCAGCACCGAGGTGCTGAACTTCCGGATCTTCCAGACCGCGTTCAAGGAGTTCGACTTCGGCTACGCGGCCACACTGTCCGCCCTGCTGTTCGCGGTCATCCTCCTGGTGACGCTGGCGCAGGTCAGGTTCTTCGGCAAGCGCACCACCTACGACCTGAGCTGAGTGACCCATGCCCAAGCGAATCCTGCTGTACGCCGCGCTCGTGGCCGGCGCCTTCATCTCGGTCTTCCCGTACCTGCTGGTGGTGCTGACCGCACTCAAGACGCAGGCGCAGCTGAGCTCCACCCCGCCCTGGCTGCCCGGGTTGCCGCCGACCACGGACAACCTGGCCAAGATGCTCGGTGGGGACTTCCCCCGCTACGTGCTCAACACGGCCGTGATGACGGCGCTGCTGACGGCCGGGCAGCTGGTGTTCACGACGTTCGCCGCGTACGCGTTCGCCCGGCTGCGGTTCAAGGGCAGGGACGTCCTGTTCTGGCTGTACGTGGCCACGATGATGGTGCCGAGCGCCGTCACCATGATCCCGCTGTTCCTCATCATGCGGGAACTGGACCTGGTCAACACCTGGTACGGCCTGCTCGCCCCGTACATCCTCGGCACCCCGTACGGAATCTTCCTCATGCGGCAGTTCTTCAAGAGCCTGCCCGCCGGGCTGGAGGAGGCGGCCAGGATCGACGGGGCGGGACCGATGACGATCCTGCTCCGCGTCCTGCTGCCGCTCTGCCGGCCCGCGCTCGGCACGCTGGCGATCATCACGGTGATCTCGTCCTGGAACAGTTTCCTCTGGCCGCTGATCATCACGAGCGGCGACGACACCAGGGTGATCACTGTCGCGATCGCCACGCTCAAGGACGGCATCGGCGTCGACTACCACCTCATGATGGCCGGCAGCCTGATCGCGCTCGCGCCGATGGTGGCCGTCTTCATCTTCTTCCAGAAGCACATCGTCCGGTCTGTGGTCCTCACAGGCCTCAAATAAGAAGAGGTCAGCGAATGTTGAAATCCCCCCGGATTCGCTGGGCCGGGGCGCTCCTCAGCGCCGCCATGCTCACTCTCGCCGGCTGCTCCTCAGGAGAAGGAAGCGGCGCGGACAAGGTCACGTTGACGTACCGGCTCTGGGACGACCAGCAGAAGGCAGGCTACGAGAAGGTCATGGCGGCCTTCGAGAAGGCCAACCCCGGCATCGACGTCACCATCGAACTGCTGCCGTACGACCAGTACTGGACGAAGCTCACCGCCGACGTGGTCGCCGGCACCGCGCCGGACGTGTTCTGGATGACGCCCACCCAGTTCCCCGAGTTCGTCACCAAGGGCGTGCTGTCGCCGGTCCAGGTGGACACGGCGAAGTACCACCAGACCGTCGTCGGGTCGTTCACCTACGAGGGCAAGCTGTACGGCGTCCCCAAGGACTGGGGGGTCGTCGGCCTGCTCTACAACAAGGACCTGTTCGAGCAGGCCGGAGTGGAGATGCCGGACAAGCTCACCTGGACGGCCGACGGCACCGGCACCCTGCTCGACACGGCACGCAAGCTCACCGTGGACGAGGCCGGCAAACACCCCGGCGAGGCGGGCTTCGACCCCGCCAAGGTCAAGACGTACGGCTTCGCCTCCTGGAACCACTACCAGACGCAGTGGATGAACTGGGTCAGCTCCAACGGCGGCAAGCTCGTCGACAAGCCTTTCGGCAAGTACGTCTTCAACGACGCCGCCTCGGTGCAGGCGCTGCAGTTCGGCGTGGACCTGGTCAACAAGCACCACGTGGCCCCGCCGGCCACCCAGACGAACCCGCCCACCGGCAAGATCACCGATATGTTCAAGGCGGGTCAGATCGCGATGTTCCCCGCCAACAACGCGCTGCTGCCGTTCGTGGCCCCTGAGGCGACGTTCGAGGTGGGCGTCGCGCTCATGCCGGAGGGCCCGGCCGGCCGCTCCGTCAACCTCAACGGCCTGGCCGAGGCCGTCTACGCCAAGAGCGAGCACCCGCAGGAGGCCATGAAGCTGGCCGCCTACCTCGGCACCCAGGAGCCGCAGAAGCTCATGGCCGACGGCGGCTACGTCTTCCCCGCGCTCAACGGCCTCGCCCAGGGCTACGTCGACTACTGGAAGGCCAAGAAGGTCGACGTCTCGCCGTTCGTCGAGGAGGCGGAGGGCTCCACCTTCCCGCTGCCGATCACCACCGGCTTCACGGGCTTCGAGACGAAGCTTAACCAGATCTTCAACGAGATGTACCTCGGCAATCTCTCTCCGCAAGAAGCCGCAGATCAGGCTGTCGCCGCAGGTAACGCCACCCTCGAGTAAGGACCCCCATTGATCACCCGGCGTTCGCTCTTCGCCGGGGGCGCGAGCCTGGGCCTTTCCGCCGCACTGGGCACCCCACCCGTGCGCGCGGCCGCCCGCCGTGCCCCTCTGTCCGACCCTTTCCAGCTCGGTGTCGCCTCGGGCGAGCCGACACCCGACGGCGTCGTCCTGTGGACGCGGCTCGCCATGGACCCGATCGCCCTCGACGGCCTCGGCGGCATGCCGAGCCGCCCGATCCCCGTCCAATGGGAGCTCGCCAAAGACGAAAATTTCCGGCATGTCATGCGCCGCGGCGCCGAAGTCGCCCGCCCCGACGCCGCCCACAGCGTGCACGTCGAGCTCGACGGTCTCGGCCCGGGCGCCGAGTACTTCTACCGTTTCAAGGCCGGGAACGAGCTCAGCCCGGTCGGCCGCACCCTCACCGCCCCCGCCCCCGGAACCCGCAGCCGGCCGCTGAACCTGTCGTTCACCTCGTGCGCCGACTACCAGGCCGGCTGGTTCACCCCGTACCGCCGGATGGCCGAGGACCAGCCCGACCTGATCGCCTTCCTCGGCGACTACATCTACGAGTACGGCGACTACAAGTACCCGGTCCGGGATCAGGCCGGCGGCGAGTGCCTCGACCTGGCCGGATACCGGGTGCGCCACGCCCAGCACAAAGCCGACCCCGAGTCGCAGCTGGCGCACGCCATCGCGCCGTGGGTCGTGGTGTGGGACGACCACGACATCGAGAACGCCTGGGCCGGCGACGTGCCCGAGCAGCCGGACCCGCCGTTCCTCAAGCGCCGGGCCGACGCCTTCCAGGCGTACTACGAGAACATGCCGCTGCGCCGCGCCCAGAAGCCCGACGGGGCGGCGCTCAAGCTCTACCGCAGCATCCGCTGGGGCGCGGTCGCCAACCTGCACCTGCTCGACACCCGCCAGTACCGCGACCTGTATGCCTGCACCGGCAGGAGCGGCACGGTCGGCCCCGACTGCCTGGACCGTTTCGCGCCCAACCGGACGTTGCTCGGCCGCGACCAGGAGGCCTGGCTGGACGGCGAGCTGAAAGGTTCGCGCGCCACTTGGGACCTGCTCGGCCAGCAGGTCTTCTTCATGGAGATGGATTGGGCCAACGGCCCCGGCAAGGGCTACTCGAACGAGGGCTGGGACGGCTACGTGGCCTCCCGCAACCGCCTGACCGCCGCCTTCGACGCCTACAAGCGGAATGCGGTCGTGCTGACCGGCGACGTGCACTCCCACTGGGCCGGCGAGATCAAACGCGACCATCAGGATCCGGAGTCGAAGTCCGTCGCCGTCGAACTGGTGACGACGTCGGTGACGAGCGCGGGCAACGGCCTGGACGAATACCCCAACACGCAGGTCCTGCTGGATGAGAACCCGCACGTGAAGTTCTTCAACGGCCGCCGCGGCTACGTCAGGACCAGGATCACCCAGCGGGAGATGAAGGTGGACTTCCGCTCGCTGTCGCGCATCACCGAGCCGTATGCCCCGGCCTACACCTCCGGCTCGTTCGTCATCGAGCCGGGCAACCCCCGACTCAACCCCGCCTGACAGGACTCCCATGCGTACGATCACGGCCGCCACCGCGGCGGCCCTCCTCGCCCTGCCCTTCGTCCCGTTATCCAGCGCCGCCGACGCCGTGTCCGGACCGCCGATGGGCTGGAGCAGCCGCTCGCTCGGCTGCTCGGTCTCCGACGCGTCGGTACGGCAAGCCGCCGACGCCCTCGCCCCGCTCGCCCCGCTCGGCTACCGGTACGTCATCATCGACGACTGCTGGCTCGCGCCCCAGCGGGCGGCCGGCGCCCTCGCCCCCGATCCCGCCCGTTTCCCCGGCGGCGTCACAGCGCTCGCCGGCTACGTGCATGGCAAGGGCCTGAAGCTCGGCCTCAGCCTGTCGGCCGGCACCAAGGCCTGCGCCGGCGGCGGCCCCGGCTCGTACAAGAGCGAGGCCGCCGACGCCGCCCAGGTCAAGGAGTGGGGCGTCGACTACGTCAAGTACGACTGGTGCAACATCCCCACGGGCGACTTCCCCGGCCAGAACGTCCAGCAGATCGGCCAGACCCTCTACCCGCGCATGCGCCAGGCCCTCGGCGGCGACGTCGTGTTCGCCATGAACAACGAGGACGGCAGCACCGTCCCGTGGCTCTGGGGCAAGGACGCGGGCGCCACCACCTGGCGCACGAACGTCTACAACCGGCCGATCGCCGACGCGTACGCCACCATGGTCGACATCTGGGAGTTCAACCAGCTCAGGGCCGAGTACGCGGGCCCCGGCAGCTGGGCAGACCCCGACCTCCTTCAGGCGGGGCGCGGCGGGATGACCAACACCGAATACCGCACCCAGGTCACGCTCTGGGCCATGGGCGCGGCCCCGCTCATCCTGCAGGCCGACCCGGCCAAGGCGCCGCCCGCGATCGTCGGCAACCCCAAGGTGATAGCCGTCGACCAGGACACGCTCGGCGCCCACGGCCGGCTCGTGAAGAGCGACGGCTGGTACCACGTGGTGTCCAAGCCCTTGGCCGGCGGTGACCGGGCGATCGCGCTGTTCAACGAGAGCGACCGCGCGGCCACGATCTCCACCCGGCTCGGCGCCTCCCGTTACCGGGTCGAGGAGTTGTGGACCGACCCAGCAAGCGGCGGAGTCACCTCGTCGGCGGGCGAGCTCGCGGCCCAGGTGCCCGCGCACGCGGCCCTGCTCTACCGGGTGAGCGAGAGCCGCGAGCAGGCGCCGCCGCTGGTGACGTTCGAGGCCGACCCGCCTGCCTTCCTCGGCGCGGACCGGCCGTCGGTGCTGGAGCCCGGCCGCACCGGCGAGATCGTCACCCGGGTCACGAACACCGGAGCCACCGCGCGGCTGCGCGACGTCGAGGTCACGGCCGCCGCACCGCCCGGATGGCAGGTCACCGCCCGCACACCGGCCAGGACGAGCCGGCTCGACGGCGGGGAGACGTTCACCGTGACGTGGGCGGTCACCCCGCCGGCCGACGCCGCGCTCCAGAACCACGACCTCACCTTCTCGATGGGCGGCCAGAGCGCGACCGCCGTCGTGACCGTCGCCAAGTCACCTGGGGCGGGGCGGACGTACCTGAGCGACCTGGCCTGGACCAGCGTCAAGAACTACTTCGGCCCGGTCGAGAAGGACACCAGCAACGGCGAGCGGGCGGCCGGCGACGGCCGGCCGATCACCATCGAGGGCGTCACGTACGCCAAGGGTCTCGGCACGCACTCGCCGGCCGAGATCGAGTACTACACCGGCGGGCGCTGCTCGGCGGTCGAGTTCCAGGCCGGGATCGACGACGAGGTCGGCGCGGCCGGCTCCGCCGGGTTCGAGGTGTGGGCCGACGGCGGGCGGGTGGCTTACTCGGGGCTGCTCACCGGCGCGATGCCCGCCCGCAAGGTGACCGCCTCCATCGAAGGTGCCCGATATATCCGGCTGGTCGCGACCAACGGCGGCGACAACGCCACCTCGGACCACGCCGACTTCGCCGACGCCACCGTCACGTGTCAGTAAGGAGTGTTGATGATCGTTCCCAAGCCGGTACAGCACGAGTCCAGGCCGGGCTCGTTCGTCCTCGACAGCCGGGCCACGCTCAACGCCGATCCGGCGCTCGCCGAGGTGGCGGCCTGGCTGCGGGGCGAACTCGGCCCTGTCACAGGTGGCGAGCTGCTGCCCGGTTCGGGGACGATCACACTCACGCTCGGTGACCTGCCGCCGGAGGCGTACCGGCTGACCGTCGGGCCACGGGTCGAGATCGTCGCGGGCGGGCCCGCCGGGGCGTTCTACGGAGCGCAGACGTTCCGGCAGCTGCTGCCACCCGCCGCCTTCAGGAAGGCCGCGACCGGCCCGTTCACCGTGCCCGGCACGTACGTCGAGGACGCGCCGCGCTTCCCGTGGCGCGGCTGCCTCCTCGACGTCGCCCGGCATTTCATGACCAAGCACGACGTGCTGCGCTTCATCGACCTGCTGGCGCTGCACAAGCTCAACGTGCTGCACCTGCACCTCACCGACGACCAGGGCTGGCGGATCGAGATCAAGCGTTACCCCCGGCTGACCGAGGTCGGGGCATGGCGCAGGGAGAGCCAGACCGGCTGGAACGGCGCCATGGACGGCCGCCCGCACGGCGGCTACTACACCCAGGACGACATCAGGGAGATCGTCGCCTACGCCGCGCGGCGGCACGTCACGGTCGTCCCCGAGATCGACCTGCCGGGGCACACGCAGGCCGCCATCGCCGCCTACCCGGAGCTGGGCAACCTCGGCACGCCGCTGGAAGTGCGCACCACCTGGGGCGTCGGCGTGAACGTGCTCAACGTCGACGACGCCACGATCGCGTTCTTCCAGAACGTGCTCGACGAGGTGCTGGAGCTCTTCCCGAGCCCGTACGTGATGCTCGGCGGCGACGAGTGCCGTAAGGACCAGTGGCGGGACAGCCCGGCCGCGCAGCGGCGCATGGCCGAGCTGGGGCTGCGGGACGAGGAGGAGCTGCAGAGCTGGTTCGTCCACCGGTTCGACGACTACCTGACCGCGCGCGGCCGCCGGCTGGTCGGCTGGGACGAGATCCTCGAGGGCGGCCTGGCGCCCGGCGCGGTGGTCGCCTCCTGGCGCGGCGAGCTCGGCGCGGTGGCCGCCGCGAGGAGCGGCCACGACGTGATCAACTGCTCCAACACGAGCCTCTACCTGGACTACCGGCAGGGGCCGGGGGAGGAGGAGCCGATCCCGTTCGGGACGGTGCTGACCCTGGAGGACGTCTACGCCTTCGAGCCCGTGCCCGAGGAGCTGCGCGGCGACCCCGCCGCCGAGCGCGTCCTCGGCGCCCAGTGCGGGATCTGGACCGAGCTGATCGACTCCAGCCGGCACGTCGACTACATGGCCTTCCCCCGGCTCGCCGCCTTCGCCGAGACCGTGTGGAGCCCCGCCGAACGGGATCTGGCCGGCTTCCGCGAGCGGCTGGCCGCGCATTTGCCCCGCCTGGAGGCGGCCGGCGTCGAGTACCGGCGCGCCGAGGGTCCGCTGCCCTGGCAGCGGCGGCCGGGCGTCCCGGGGCGGCCGGAGGACCCGGAACGGTGGCGGGCCAAGCTCGACGCCTGGACCAGCAACCTCCGCACGCTCTAAAGACGCACGGGGCCGCCGCTGCGCCAGTAGACGTTGTCCTCCCTGGACAGCAGCCCCTCGTCCACCAGATACCGCCGCAGCGCCGCGTAGTCGTCGTGGAAGGCCCGCAGCGCCACGTTCACGTCCTTCTCGGGGTAACGCATCCCGGGCTCGAACACCATGGCGATGTAGCGCAGCACGACGAGGCGCTTGTCACGCCGCATCGCCAGGGTCGTCAGCCGCCCGTCCACCAGGAACGTGCGCAACACCCGCTCCTCGGCGGTCAGCTCCTCGGCCGGCTCGGCCCGCGCCCGCAGCAGCTCCCTGAATCGCTCGGGCGCGGCCCGCCACTTGCCGCTCTCGTCGCACGCCGCCAGCCCGCCGGCGGCGAGTTTCCCGAGCGTCTTGGGGGAGAGCCCCTCGGCGTCGCCGAGCACCAAGGAGGCGAAGGCCCGCAACGTGTCGTCCTGGCAGAGCAGCCCAAGGACGCGCCTGATCTCTTCGTCGCTCACCCTTACCATTTTGTCCCATGATCACTGCACTCATCCTGGCGGCCGCGGTCGCCATCCCCAGCAATTTCCTCCTGTACGAGAAGGCCGCCGCGAAGAAGGACGACGACCCGGAGACCAGCTGGTCCGCCAGCAGCAAGAAGCCGGCCAGGTTAGTCGTCAACCCGTGCCAGAAGGGCGCGCTCGGCCAGAGCGGGCGCACGGCGGCCAGGACGCTGACCTACACGGCCGTGCCCGACTACGCCAAATCGGAGCAGGTGATCCTCTACGCGTCGGAGGTGGCCGCGGGCAAGGCCCTGCGGGACCTGGAGGCCGCCGTACGGGCCTGCGGCACCAAGGCCTACCGCTACTCCGCCACGAGCGTGAGCCTCGGCGACAAGGCGCTGAAGGTGATCGGCCAGGCCTACCAGGGCGCGAAGGCGGCCGTCGGCGGCGAGCGGGCCATCGTCGCCCGTCGCGCGAACGCCCTGATCGTTTACACGGTGTCCGGCGAGTGGGGCAAGCCCGCCGCGTCCGACTTCAACCAGCAGACGAAGGACGCCAAGCGCATGCTCGCCAAGGTGTGCGCCATCGCCGACTGCTGATCCCGGGGAAAATGTCTCGATCTTAGGACATTGCCATGACACGACGCCGACGTTAGGCGGAGGACCATGAATCGACAGGCGTGTGCCGGGGCGCCCTTGCCAGTCCGTTCCGGCACACGGCTTGTCACTCCTAGAGCCGGTTGAGCCCCTGCACGTGCAGGACGGCCCGGCCCTCCTCATCCGACGCGGCCAGGTCCACCTGGGCGTCGATGCCCCAGTCCCCATCGCCGGCCGGGTCCTTGATCGTCTGGCGTAGCTTCCAGAACCCGCTCTCCTCCTCGATCCGCAGCAGCGCGGGCCCGCGCGCGTCCGCATCGGTGAAGATCTCCTCGTGGTCGGCGTAGTAGGCGTCCAGCGCCGCGCTCCAGTCCACGTCCGGAGCGAGCTCCTCCAGCTCCTCCTCCTTCTCCAGGGCACACAGCTCGACCAGCCGGAACATGGCGTTGCGCACCAGCACGCGGAAGGCTCGCGGGTTGGCCGTGACCGGGCGCACCTTGGCCTCGAGCTGCTCCTGCTGCTCCAGCGCCTCGGCCGGGTTGGTCAGCTTCTCCCACTCGTCGATCAGCGACGAGTCGACCTGCCGCACCAGCTCGCCCAGCCACTCGATCAGGTCGACCAGGTCGTCGGTCTTGAGGTGCTCGGGCACCGTGCGCGACAGCGTCCGGTAGGCGTCGGCCAGATAACGCAGCACCGTGCCCTCGGAGCGGGCCAGCTCGTAGAACTGGATGTATTCGCCGAACGTCATCGCCCGCTCGTACATGTCGCGGATCACCGACTTCGGGCTGACGGTGTAGTCGCCGACCCACGGGTGGCCGCGCCGGTAGGTCTCGTAGGCGCCGAGCAGCAGGTCCTCCAGCGGCATCGGGTACATGACCTCCGCCAGCTGCTCCATCCGCTCCTCGTACTCGATGCCGTCGGCCTTCATCTGCGCGACCGCCTCGCCCCTGGCCTTCTTCAGCTGGGCCGACAGGATCTGGCGCGGGTCGTCGAGGATGGACTCCACGATCGAGACCATGTCGAGCGCGTACGACGGCGACTCGCGATCCAGCAGGTCGAAGGCCGCCAGCGCGAACGTCGACAGCGCCTGGTTGAGCGCGAAGTCCTCCTGCAAATCGATCGTCAGCCGGGCCCTGCGGCCCTGCTCGTCGGGCTCGCGGAACTGCTCGACGATGCCGCCGGCCAGCAGCGACCGGTAGATGGCGATGGCCTGGCTGATGTGCCGCCGCTGCCACTTGCGGTCCTCGTGGTTGTCGGTCAGCAGATGCTTCATCGCCTGGAAGCAATCGCCCGGCCGGTTGATGACCGCCAGCAACATCGCATTGGTGACCTTGAAACGCGAGGAGAGCGGCTCGGGCTCGGCCTCCTGCAACTTCTGGAACGTGTCCTCGCTCCACCCGACGAAACCCTCCGGCGGCTTCTTGCGGGCGTAGCCGCGCCGCCGCTTCGGATCGTCGCCGATCTTGGCGAGGGCCTTGGCGTTCTCGATGTCGTGCTCGGGGGCCTGGCAGGCCACATAGCCGATCGTGTCGAAGCCGGCCCGGCCGGCCCTTCCGGCGATCTGGTGGAACTCGCGGGCGCGCAGCCGGCGCACCTTGTTGCCGTCGTATTTGGACAGCGCCGTGAACAACACCGTCCTGATCGGCACGTTGACGCCGACACCCAGCGTGTCGGTGCCGCAGATGACCTTCAGCAGGCCCGCCTGCGCCAGCCGCTCCACCAGGCGGCGGTATTTCGGCAACATGCCGGCGTGGTGCACGCCGATGCCGTGGCGGACCAGCCGCGACAGCGCCCGCCCGAACCTGGTCGTGAAGCGGAAGCCGCCGATCATCGTGGCGATCGCCTCTTTCTCGGCCTTCGTCGCCATGTTGATCGACATCAGCGCCTGGGCCCGCTCCATGGCGGCGGCCTGGGTGAAGTGCACGACGTAGACCGGCGCCTGCCCGGTCTTGAGCATCTCCTCCAGCGTCTCGTGCAGCGGGGTCATCCGGTAGGAGTAGACCAGCGGCACAGGCCGCTCGGCGTGCTTGACCACCGACGTCGCCCGGCCGGTGCGCCGGGTCAGGTCCCGCTCGAACATCGCCATGTCGCCGAGCGTCGCCGACATGAGGATGAACTGCACGTTCGGCAGCTCCAGCAGCGGCACCTGCCAGGCCCAGCCGCGGTCGGGCTCGGCGTAGAAGTGGAACTCGTCCATCACGACCTGGCCGATGTCGGCGGCGGCGCCGTCGCGCAGCGCCACGTTGGCCAGGATCTCGGCGGTGCAGCAGATGATCGGCGCGCCCGGGTTGACGCTGGCGTCACCGGTCATCATGCCGACGTTCTCCGTGCCGAAGATCGCGCACAGGTCGAAGAACTTCTCCGACACCAGCGCCTTGATCGGCGCGGTGTAGAACGTGCGCTGGTCGCGCGTCAGCGCCGCGAAGTGGGCGCCCGCGGCGACCAGCGACTTGCCCGACCCCGTCGGCGTGGCCAGGATCAGGTTGCTGCCGGAGACGACCTCGATGAGCGCCTCCTCCTGGGCCGGATAGAGCGTGAGCCCGCGCTCGGCGTTCCACGCGACGAACGCGTCGAAAATGGCGTCGGGCTCGGCATCGATCTCTTCGGGGAGGCGGTCAACGAGTAGGGTCACGCTCTCTATCCTGCCGAAGTTTCCTCGGTGGTCGAACCCATCTCCTTACACTCCGGCCCGCGGGGCCGTCATGAGAAGCCCGCCGAGCACGGCCAGCACGGCCAGGAACGGGCCGCCGCCGGGCGCGAAACCGCCGACGGTCAGCATCAGCACCCCGCCGCCGGCCAGCGCCGCCGCCGCGAGCGTGCCGCCCCACCCACTCATGCCGTACGGCAGCGCGGGCGGCGTCTCGAACCTGGCGAACACCTTCGTCAGCGGCCACATGACCAGGCACAACAGCCCGAACCAGAGCGGCCACCCGGCCCACCAGAACGCGCTGCCCGGCGCCGGCGTGTCGATCCCCAGCAACACCACGATCACGCCGGTCACCGCGAACAGGGCCGGCATGTGCCACAGGTACATCGTCATGATGCGCGGTCCCGCCCAGGCCAGCAGCCGGCGCGTGCGTAGCCGTACCAGCCACGGCCGCAGCAGCACGGCGAGGCCGACCTGCCCGGCGCCCACGGCCAGCATGGCCAGCGTGGGCGGCGCCATGTTCGACACCTCGGCCCCCGGCAGCCCGATCATGCTGCCCGGGTACGGCCCGTACGCCACCAGCAGCGCCGCCGCCCCGAACCCGCCCGCGGCCAGCGCCCACGCATGGCGCAGCCGCCCGTCGGCGTAGAAGAAGCCCAGCTGGTGCACGGCCAGCCACACGAACACCACGTTCATGAAGCCCACAGCCTCGAACCCGGCCGAGAACCGTGCCACGTCCGTCACGACCGCCCCGGCCGCCAGCACCGCGGGCACCCGCCAGCCGTGCCGCTCGTGCAGGCGCAGCGCGTACGGCGTGGCCACGACGGCGATCAGGTAGACGGCGAGGAACCACAACAGCTGGCCGGTCAGCCGCGCCCCCACCTCCAGCGGCTGCTCGGGCACCCCCAAGGTCAGCAGCACGTGGGGGAGCGGAATCCACACGGCCGCCAGCGGCAGCAGCGGCCAGACCAGCCGCCGCAACCGCGCCGACACCCACAGCGGAGCGCCCGCGGCCGAGCGGCCGAAGCTGATCGCGTTGGCCGCGCCACCCGCGAAGAACACCAGCGGCATCACCTGGCTGAGCCAGGTCACCACCCACACGCCCGGGGTCGCCAGCGCGTTCCCCGTGGTCAGCCGGACACCGTCATAGGACAACACGGGAATCGTCCAGTGCTGGAACACGATGAGCGCCATGCCCAGCACGCGCAGCAGATCGATGAACGGGTCCCGCGTCGCGGCCGGCTTGGCGCGCGGTTCCGCGGCTACGGCTACGGGGCGGTCCAGCAGGACGGTCATGGGGAGCCTCGATTCGGGAGGGGATGGCTCAAGGCTCTCGCCGGAGAGGCCGCGGCACAGTGACGCAAGCTGCCGTCTCGCAGGCGGATCACACCACCGGGCGGGGTAGGGCCAGCACCACCCCCGCACACCGGTCCGCCTTCTCGTCACGTGCCAGGCGAAGCCCTACCGTGAAGGTCATGCGCTCCCTGACAAGGCGTGTCCTCCTCGACACCCGCTACACGCTGGTCGGCTTTCCCACGGCCGTCATCGGATTCGTCCTCATGATCGCCGGCTTCTCGGCCGGCGTGGGCACCGCGGTCGTGTGGATCGGCGTGCCGCTGCTGGCCGGCACGCTGATGGTCGCCCGCGGCTTCGCGGACGCGGAGCGCGGCTGGCTGTCCGACGTGCTCAAGCGGCCCCCCGTCCGGCCGCGCTACAAGCCCGCCCCGCCCGGCGCGGGCCGCTTCCGCCGGCTGATCAACCCGCTGACGAGCGGCCAGTCCTGGCTCGACCTGCTGCACGGCATCCTGAACTTCCCGTTCGCGATCCTGTCGTTCGTGCTCACGGTCGTGTTCTGGGCGATCCCTCTGGCCGGGCTGACGTGGCCGCTGTACGGGTTCATCACCATGCGGATCCCCGGCAACACCGAGCTGCCCGAACTGCTCGGTCTCGGCGACGGCTACGTCGTCAACTCGGTCTTCTACCTCTCCATCGGCCTGGTCTCCACGCTGCTCATGCCGGTCATGGTGCGCGGGGCCGCGCTGATCAGGGCCGGGCTCGGGCGGGCACTGCTGACCGGGGTGGCCGAGCTGCAGGAGCGCATCGACGACCTGGCCGAGGGCCGCGCCGCCGCCGTGTCCGCCGAGGCCAACGCGCTGCGCAAGCTGGAGCGCGACATCCACGACGGGCCGCAGCAGCGGCTGGTGTCGCTGGCCATGGAGCTGTCCAGGGCGCAGCGGCAGCTGGCCAAGGACCCCGAGGCCGCGCAGGCCACGATCAAGTCGGCGATCAGCGCCACCCGCGAGACGCTCGACGAGCTGCGGGCGCTCTCCCGCGGCATCGCCCCGCCCATCCTGTCCGACCGCGGGCTCGCGCCCGCGCTCGCCGCCCTGGCCGGGCGGTGCACCGTACCCGTCGATCTGGACGTGCAGACCGTCGAGCGCTACCAGGCCGCGGTCGAGAACGCCATCTACTTCGTCTGCGCCGAGACCCTCACCAACGTGGCCAAACACAGCCGCGCGACCATGTGCACCGTGCGGCTGCAGCGCCTGGGCGACGTGCTCATGCTCACGATCGGGGATGATGGGGTCGGCGGCGCGCACGTCGCCAAGGGACATGGTCTCGCCGGGCTGGCCGACCGGCTCCGCGCCGTCGACGGGGAGCTGACCGTGCAGTCGCCGGACGGCGGGCCGACGTTGATCGTGGCGGAGGTGCCGTGCGGGTAGTCGTGGCCGATGACGCAGTCCTGATCAGGGAGGGCCTGGTCAGGCTCCTGGAGGAGTTCGGCTGCGAGGTGGTCGCGACCGTCGGGGACGGCGACGGCCTCGTCGCGGCGATCGCCGAGCACAAGCCCGACGTGTCGGTGGTCGACGTGCGGATGCCGCCGTCGTTCACCGACGAGGGGCTCAAGGCGGCGGTCGAGGCGCGGCGCAGGGTGCCGGGCGCGCCTGTGCTGATCCTGTCGCAGTACGTCGAGGTCTCCTATGCCGACGACCTGCTCGCCGACGCCCGCGGCGCGGTGGGCTACCTGCTGAAGGATCGGGTCGTGGACGTCGAGGAGTTCCTGGAGGGCCTGCGGCGGGTGGCCGCGGGCGGGACCGTGTTCGACCCGCAGGTGGTGTCCCAGTTGATGGTGCGCAGGCGCAAGGACGACCCGTTGGCGCAGCTGACGCCGCGCGAGCGCGAGGTGCTGGGGCTGATGGCCGAGGGGAAGTCCAATCCGGCCATCGGGCGGCAACTCGTGATCAGTGACGGAGCCGTCGAGAAGCACATCAGGAGCATCTTCAACAAGCTCGGTCTCTACGCGGAGGACGGAGACCAGCATCGCCGGGTTCTGGCCGTCCTGACCTACCTGCGTTCCTGAGAGGGTGGTCCCTCGGCTCGGCCCGCCGGACGAGCGGGGCGGCTCGCCGCTCTCCGGCCCCTCCTTGCCTGGTGCCGAGGGGTCGCCGGCCGGTCCGCGCGACGCTGCGCGCGGACCTGGCCGCCCGGGGATTAGCCGAGCGCCTCGACCAGCTTCTTGCGCTGCTGGGCGCCCAGGCCGCCGAGGCGGCGCTTCTCGTCGACGCCCGCCTCCTCCATCAGCGCGGTGGCCTTGGCCGGGCCGACGCCCTTGACCGCGCGCAGCGCCTGAGACACCTTGATCTTCTTCGCGATGTCGTCGTCGCGCTCCAGCAGCTGCGAGAACGTCATCTCGCCGGCCTTGACCTTCGCCAGCAGCGCCGTGCGGGCGGCGCGGGCCTCGGCGGCCTTGGCCAGCGCCGCTTGCCGCTGCTCGGGGGTGAGAGTGGGAAGTGCCATCTCTGTTCTCTCCTCGGGGAGTTTACGATCGGGATTCTGTTACCCGTGGTGCAGTGGCTAATCATGGCGGATACCAGCGGTGTGTGTTGCGGAAAGCGCTCGCTCACCGTGTCCGCCACACCACCGCGGCCGCTTCGGCGCACACCACGTCCTGCGCGACCGAGCCTCCGCTGACTCCTACGCCGCCGACCACACGTTCTCCCTCACCGTAGTCCGCCCACAGCGGGATGCCACCTCCTACGGCGACAAATCGCTCGCGCGGCAGGCCTGCCAGCTCCCCTCCGCGGGTGAGGTGCCGGGCCACGTCGGCGGTGTCCCTGCGCAGGGCCACCGAGGTGTACGCCTTGCCCGCCGCGAGCGCCGGTCCCGAGATCTCCGCACCGTCCATACGCTGGAAAGACACCAGATTTCCGCCCTCGTCCACGACCGCGACGGAGATCGACGCGCCCTCCCTGATCGCCTGCCTCAGGGCGGCCTCGGTCATGCGGAGCGCGAGCTCAAGATTCACGCGTTTCGTCCCTCGGTCATGATTGTTTCGCGCATCGGACCCTTCCATGGGTACAGGCCCGCCCCACGCCCCGGCAAGATCGCTCAGCGAGGGGGTGACCGGGTGTGTTATGGCGGGCTTTCCCCTGGCAACGTGGAATTCATCACATTTCGCCCGTCGGGCGTGTCGCGGCCCTGGTCAGGGTGGCTTGCGCGCCACCGGTCGAGGCCTTCCGGGGTGAGGAACGCGTCGAAGACCGACTCCATGGCGCCCAGCAGCGATCCGCGCCAGCCCAGGGCCGAGCCCTCGATGTGCGGCGGGTGATCGCGGCGGATCGCCATGAGGCCGGGCTCGCAGGCCGCCATGAGGGCGTCCCCGGCCCGCTCGTACAGCTCGACGCCGTGGCCCGACAGCGTGACCGCCTCGGGGTCGTGGGCGTTGACGAGGGCGGCGATGCCGCGGCCCAGGGCGCGGGCGTTCGCGGCCACCGCCTCGCCGCTCGTGGCCAGCACGTGCTCGGCCTGCTCGCGGCCCCGGCCGCCGCCGTGGGCCAGGCCGACGTGGCGCAGCAGGGCGTTCGCGCCGACGTCCATGCCCCAGCAGCCGATCGCACCGCACATGCAGAGGCGGTCGCCGCCGGTGAGCGGCATATGCCCGAACTCGGCGCCGGCGCCGCTCGCGCCGCCCAAGGGCCGGCCGTCCACGACCAGCACACCGCCGAGGTCGAAGTCCACGTGCAGGTGCAGCCCCGTCCGCACGCCCTGCAGCCGCCCGCGCCGCGCCTCGGCCACCGCCGCGAACGCGGTGTCGTTACCCACGACCACCGGCACCACCGCGCCCGCTCGGCCTGCGGTGTCCGCTCGGCCTGCGGTGTCCGCTCGGCCTGCGGCGGCAGCCGCGCCTTTCGCCGCGCCGCCGGGCCGGTCCTGCGCTGCGGCGGCGGGCGGGGCCAGGCCGAGCAGGTGCGGGACGTCGACCGAGCGCCAGCTCAGGTGGGCGATGTCCACCAGGCCGCCGTGGCGGACCGGGCCCGCGAGCGCCACCCCGACCCCGATCACCCGGTGCCCGAGCCGCTCGCGCTCGGCGTCGATGGCCGCGCCCAAGTGCCCGAGCGTGTTCTCCGGCGTGCCGTCGTGCGGGCGCACGGCCAGGACCGTCACGCGCCCGCCCAGCTCGCAGGCCGCCAGCTCCCACGCGTCCTCACGCACGTCGGCGGCCAGCGCGATCGGGCCGCGGGGATGCGGTCCCGGCACCTGCGTCGGCCGGCCCCGCGCATGCTCATGGGCAGGCTCCTCGTGCAGCAGTTCGTCCTCCACCAGACCCGCCACCAGCACGGAGGCGGTGCCGCGGGCCAGCCGCAGGTCGCGGGTCAGCTGTGACCTCGTGCGGGTGGCGCCGCAGTCGTGCACGGCACGCAGCAGCCTGACGCGGTTGTGCGCGCGGAGTTCGCCGCTGGTCGTAGCTCCATTCACAAAACACAGTTTATGCTCTAGCCGTGAACAAAAGCCTCATTGATGCCAGACGTGCCCGTGTCGGAGTGTTCGGGTTCTTCTTCCTTGCCGGGTTGGTGATGGGCCTGTGGGCGGCCGGGTTGCCGTCGCTGAACGACCGGCTCGACCTCGGCCCCGCCCGGCTCGGCAGCGTCCTGCTGCTGATCTCGGGCGGGGCGCTGGTGTCGATGCTGGTGGCCGGTCCGGTGGTGGACCGGTGGTCGAGCCGGCGCGTGTGCTGGATCGCCGGGCCCTTCTCCGGCCTCGTGCTGCTCGGGCCCGCGCTCGCGTCCTCGTACGGGGCCCTGGCGGCGCTCGCGGTCGTGTTCGGGATCGGGCTGGGGGTGACCGAGGTCGCCATGAACGCCCATTCCGTCGAGGTCGAGCGCCGTTACGGCCGGCCGATCATCTCCGCCTTCCACGGGACGTGGAGCCTGGGCGGGGCCGCCGGGGGCGCGCTGACCTCACTGATCCTGCGGGCCGAAGTGGATGCTCAGGTGTTGTTGGTCGTGGCGGCAGTGGTGGTGCCGTTCCTGTACCTCCCCGCGGCGCGGCTGCTGCTCCCCGACGCGCCGGAGCACACCTCGCCCGAGTCCGGCGCCCCGCAGGAGGGCTCCTCGCTGCGGTGGGGGCTGATCGCGCTGCTCGGGCTGGCGGCCTTCGCCGGGCATCTGAGTGAAGGGGCGGCCATCGACTGGGCGGCGCTGCACGCTCGGTGGGTGCTGGATACCGATCCGGCGGCGGCGCCACTGGCGTACACGATCTTCTCGGTGGCCATGACGACCGTACGGCTGCTGGGGGACCCGATCAGGGCCCGGCTCGGGTCCGTGCGCACCATCCAGCTGGCCGGGCTGTTCGCCACCGTCGGGTACGTGCTCGTCCTGCTCGCGCCGCTGGCCGGGGAGACGCTGCGGGTGGCGTGCGCGTGGACCGGGTGGGCGCTGGCCGGGGTGGGGTTGGCCACCGTGGTGCCGGTGTTGTTCAGCGCGGTGGGCGCGGCCGGCGGCCGGGTCGGGCGTGCCCTGGCCATGGTGACGGCCTTCGGTTACTCGGGACTGCTGCTGGGGCCCGCCGTGCTGGGGTACGTCGCCGAGGCGTCGTCGCTGCCGGTCGCCCTCATCATCCCCGCGGTGCTGGCCGCCGTGGTGACACTCGCCGGCATGCCCGCCATCCGCTCCCTGCTCCGCCACTCGACACCGGCCGCTCAAGATCGACCGCAGGTCGCGGGGCAGAACGTGACCTCGGGGTAGCGCGGTGACGGCTTGTCCAGGAGGGGCTGCCGCTGCGACTTCAGGTGCTGGTCGAGGAAGGCCGCCACGTAGGTGCGGGTGAGCTCGGCGGCGCGCGCCGCGGCCAGAACGCCGTAGGGGGGCTTGATGCCGCGGGCGCCCCCCACCACCGGGCCGTCGGTGAAGGACTGGTGTTCCGCGCCCGCCAGCACGATCCACCGCTTCCACCCGGTCAGCAGCTTCCAGTCGCGGTCCCACGTGGAGTCGCGGCCTCCGGGGACGTGTTGCGGTGAACCTAGGAACATGAACGGCCGGGAGAACCCGCTCTTGGGGATCCGGGCGTAGGTGGTGCCGTCCATGTCGATCCCGGCCCGCACCCGGGAGTCCTTCACCATGGCCGCCACCGTGCTGGCCCCGCCGATCGACTGGCCCACCATCGCGATCCTGGAGCGGTCGATCCGGTCGGAACCGTCCCACTTCGTCCTCAGCTGGTCGAGCACGAAGGAGACGTCGGCCGCCCGGCCCTGGACCACCCCCGTGCCGAAGCCCGGGTCGGTGTCGCTGTCGCAGGCGATGCACTCCGCGACCCGGCCGTCGGCCAGGGTCGTGGCGTAGCTCTCGTAGGTATGGTCGATCCCGGCCACGACGTACCCGCGGCTGGCCAGATCCTCGGCCAGGGACGTGAGCGTGCTCATCGGATTGGTGAAGCCGGGGGAGAGCACCACCAGCGGAAGCTTCCGCCCCGTGGGTTCGGCGTCTTTGATGGCGTTCGTGCGTGTCCTGCTCAGCGTGTCGTCCGGGACGCCCGTGACCCGATAGCGCCTCATGGCGAGCTGCGATTCCTTCGGTGTCATGTACGGCGCACGCTCCCCGTCCCGCTGCTTGGCCGGATACCACAGGGTGACCTTGAGCTCCCTGGCGTCGACGTCGAGATTCCACGGATCGGGGCGAGAGGTGTCCTTCAGATACAGGGCGGTGGTGCCGACCGGATGGGCGCCGGTGGGGGCGGGCAGGGTCGCGGGGCCGGCCGGCGTGGGCGACGGGGCGGCGGACCGGGGCGGCGTGGGCGCTGAGCAGGCGGACGCGGCGAGGACGGCCAGTCCCGCGGCGACTGCCAGGAGGTGTCTCATCGAGAGGTCCATTCACTTCTGAAGCAAGGTCATGGCCTTGGCCAGGGCGGGGTCGCGCCCGGCGGCCGCGTCCTCCGGAGTCAGGGGCACGTGGTGGTCGGGGGGCACGCCGATCCGGTCGATCACCTCACGGTTGGGCCCCAGGTGGTGCCTGGCGGGAAAGCCCAGCCTGGTGTTGTTGCTCAGCAGGTACGCCTGCGCCGGGCCGGAGATGACCCCGGCGGTTCTGGTGCCGACCACCTGGCCGATACGCAGGTCCTTGACCGCGGAGCTGACGTGCTCGCAGGCCGAGGCGCAACTGCGGTCGGTGAGCACCACCAGCGGCAGGTCGAGCAGCTCGACGGTGTCGTCGGTCCGCATGGATTCGCACGTGCCGTCCACGGTGCACAGGTAGGCGGTGACCTTGCCATGGACGAACGCGCTCACCAGCCGAATCGCCTCCGTGGGGCTGCCGCCGCCGTTGCCGCGCAGGTCCAGCACGACGCCGGTGAGGGTCCGGCCGGTGCGCAGCCTGGAGATCGCCTTGAAAGCCCTGTCCGCGGCGTCGGGAGCGAACCCGCGCACCTGTACGTAGGCGATGCCGTCGTCCAGCAGCTTCGACTGCACCACTTGCAGGGCGGCCAGATCCCGCTGGAACAGGCCGGGCTTGAGCGTCACGCGCCAGCGGCGGCCGGTGCTCTGCCGCAGGAGCCGCAGCTGGACCGGGCGCGCCTCCGGATACCGCGGGTAGAGGGTGGCGATCGCGGGGGTGGATTTCCCGTCGATGAAGGGCGCGGACCCGTTGATCGATTCGATGATGTCGCCCGGGCGCACTCCGGCCGCCTGCGCCGCGCCGCCCTGCACGGTGGTGACGAACAGCGGAGGGAGGGCGACGTCGGGGTTGCCGTCCACCTGCGGGCCGTGGACGTTCGCCTCGAAGCCCAGGCCGTAGCCGTCGCCGTCGTAATAGTCGGGGTGCCGCTTGGTGTCGTGCGTCCAGCGGGCGTGGTTGTCGCCGAGGGCGGCCACGATGGCCTCGAGGGTGACGACGGCCAGCTTGTCGCGGAGGTCGGGGACCTGATCGGTGGTCTTGCGGTAGACGGCCTCGAAAGCGGCCCAGTCGGCTTTCCGGTCACCGGTCAGCGCCGGCATGGTGGCCTCGGGCAGGTCGCGCCCGTTGCGGTTGATCTCCTGCGTCAGGGCGATGAATCCGGCGGTCAGCAGCGAGCGGGCGTCCAGCGTGGCGCCGCTGTAGTAGTTGCCGAGGATGCAGAAGTACGCCTGCTCGATGACGTCGACCGTGGTGGCCGTCTCCGCCCCGGGCGGTCCCTGGGGCGGCGCGCAGACCGTGCTGGCTTCCGTGCTCGCTTGGCTGCGCGGCGGCGTCGGCGCCGTGCAGGCCGCCGCCAGGAGGAGGGCGAGCCCGGCGGTCGCGGTCCTGATAACGGTCATGCCAGGCGCCTCCGGATCCACCAGAAGGACAACCACGTGAAGCCGAGGGTGAGGAGGGTGTAGATCCCGATCTCGATCCACTGGAAGGGCCAGAACCGCTCAAGGGGCTGGTAGGTCGCCTGCTGCCGGTAGCCGAGCCGGTTGATCTCCGCCATGCAGGCGTCCCCGCCGCCTGCCGCCGCCGACGGCGCGCAGGGCCCCGAGGTGGTGGAGACCTGGAGGTCGGCTTCTTCGCCGCTGCCGGCGATCGTGCGTCCGGACGGATCGACCAGGTTGCTGGACAGGACCCAGGCGCCCGCGTGGCCGGGAACGGCCGAATCCAGGGCGAGGTGCGCGGGTCCGCCTCCGTTCGCGTCCCGGGATATGCCGAAGTTATCCACGTTCACCCGGCCGAGCTCGAAGGTCGACGTGACAGGGGGGATCAGGTGGGGCCGGACCAGCAGCGGCATGGCCAGCTGGATCGCGGCGAAGACGGCCAGGGTGAGGGCCATGGCGGGCAGCGTGCGGCGGACCAGCATGCCCACGGTCACGCCGAGGACGAAGGCGAAGGCCGCATACCCTATCGGGGCGATGCCGCGCGCGCTGAACACCAGGGGAGTCATCAGCGCCCAGTCCGGAGCGGCCGACTTGTCCAGAGGATCGGACCACCAGGTCACCGCGAGGCCGCACAGGCAGGCGGCGGCCACGGCGGTCAGGCCGGTGAGCCCGAGCTTGACCGCCAGCCAGCGGCCACGGGTGACGCTCTGGTTCCACACCAGCAGGTGCGTGCCCGCGTCCAGCTCGCGGGTGATCAATGGCGCTCCCCAGAAGAGCCCGACCAGGGCCGGCAGGAGCAGCACGACGAGGATGACGGCCATGAACGGGGTCTGATACTCGTCGAAGAAGCGGTCGAAGAACTGGTCGCAGGTGTTGTCCGGGGTGCAGTCGGCGATCCCGGAGGAGTAGCGGGAGGCCAGGCCGGGGCCGGTCAGGGCCAGGGCGGCGGTGAGGATGGCGAGGACGGCGGCCATCATCGCGGCCGAACCGCGGAACTGGCGCCAGGTCAGCCAGATCATCGCTGCACCTCCAGAGCGACTCGCCGGTTCTCGGCGGTGTGCTTGTCCATGTAGGCCAGGACCAGGTCCTCCAGGCTGAGCTGGGTGACCGTCCAGGCGGGATCGTGGATCGGGGCGTCGGTACGGACCACGAACGTGCTCTGCCGGTCGGTGTGGCGGGCGGAGACCACGTGCTGGTCGGCGGGGAGCCGGTCGGGATCGCGGCGCGGGCCGGTGAGCCGGTGATGGGTGGCCAGCAGCTTGTCGGTCTCCCCGGCCACCTGGACGCGGGAGTCGACGAGGACGATCAGGAAGTCGCAGACCCGTTCCAGGTCCGAGACCAGGTGGGAGGAGAGCACCACGCTGAACTCGTGCTCGACCGTGGCCTCCATCAGCCCTTGCAGGAACTCCCGGCGGGCCAGCGGGTCGAGCGAGGCCACGGGCTCGTCCAGGATCAGCAGCTCGGGGCGTTTGGCCAGGCCCAGGGTGAGGGCGAGCTGAGCACGCTCCCCACCCGACAGCTTGCCCGCCCGTCGGGTGGGGACGAGACCCAGCCGCGCCATGCGTTCCCGCGCTAAGGCGGCGTCCCAGCGGAGGTTGAGCCGTGCACCCAACCGCAGGTGATCGGCGATGGTCAGGCCCGCGTAGACGGGGGTGTCCTGGGCGACGAACCCGACCCTGGCCAGCTGAGCGGGCGTGCCCCCGGGCCGCCCGCCGAGCACGGTGATGCCGCCCGCCGTCGGTTCGAGCTGGCCGCTGGCCAGCTTCAGCAGCGTGGTCTTGCCGGCTCCGTTGGGTCCCACCAACCCGACGACGTGGCCGGCCGGGATGTCCACGGTGCAATCGCGCAGCGCCCAGCGCTTGCCGTACTTCTTGCCCAATCCCTGGGCCTGCAGGACGGAACTCACGCTATGTCCTCCTGAGAGGTGGTCCGAAAGGTGGTCATGAACAGGGCCTCGATGCTCTCGTCGTCGAGACCGGCCCGGCGCGCCTTGGCCAGCCAGCGCTGCAGGTCCAGCCGCAGCGGGCCGTGCGCGGCCAGCGAGGTGTCGGTCAGCGTCGCCGTCACGAACGTCCCCACCCCTGGCCGGGCGGCGACGAGACCCTCGTGCTCGAGTTCCCGGTAGGCCTTGAGCACGGTGTTGGCGTTGATCGCCAATTGCGCCACGACCTCCTTGAGGGTCGGCAGCTGGTCGCCCTCGCGCAGGATGCCGAGCCGGAGCGCATGCCGTACTTGCTGGACGAGCTGCTGATACGGCGAGAGGCCCGACTTCGCGTCCAGATAGAACTCGATCACGGCTTTCTCCATATATCTAGTGTCCTAGGACTTTAGATAGTCGCATGTATGGTGCGGGTAAGGAAGCGCGTGAGTGGTTTGCCGTTAGGCGGCCCGACCTGGTGTTATGTGATCGTGACTTGACCGGCAAGTTACATCCGGGTTTCATGTGGGCCACACCGTAAACGTTTACAGAGACGGGCCGTAAACGTTTACGCCGATGGAAGGACCACCTTGGCCGACGGACCCACGATCAACACGATCGCCGAGCGTGCCGGAGTCTCGATCGCCTCCGTCTCGCGGGTGCTGAACGGCCTGCCGACCAGGCAGGAGACCGTGCGCAAGGTGATGGCGGCCGCCGACGAGCTCGGCTACGTGCGCAACGCCGTGGCCAGGTCGCTCAAGTCCCGCCGCACCCACCAGGTGGCCTTCGCCATGGCCGACGTGGGCAACCCGGCCTACCTGGCGATGCTGCGCGAGATCCAGCCGGTGCTCAAGGCCGCCGGCTACCGGCTCGTGCTGCACTCCACCGACGCCGTCGTGGCCGACGAGATCGACGTGCTGCACAGCCTGGGCGAGCGGTACGTGGACGGCCTCATCATGAGCCCGCTGCGGGTCACCGAGGCCCACCTGGAGATGCTGGCCGCCGCCAGGGCCCCCGTCGTGATCATCGGCTCGGTGCCGGAGGGCACGCGGGTGGACAACGTACGGGCCGACTCGCGCACCGGCGTCAAGCTCGCCATCGACCATCTGCACGAGCTCGGCCGCCGCCGCATCGGCATGATCAACGGCCCGCTCGACACGGTGCCCGGCGCCGCCCGCGGGGCCGCGTACCGGGAGGCGCTCGGCGACCTCGGCCTGCCCTACGACGAGGACCTCGTGCAGATCGGCGACTTCTACCGCGCGGAGGGGGCCCGCGCGGTGGCGGAGTTGCTCGCCCGGGTGCCCGACGTGGACGCGCTGATGTGCGCCAACGACCTGATCGCCCTCGGCGCGCTGGACGTGCTGCGGGCCGCGGGCCGCCGGGTGCCGGACGACGTGGCGGTGGCCGGCATGGACGACACCGACCTGGCGGCCGCTTCCTGGCCGTCGCTGACCAGCGTGTCGCTCGGCTCGGCCGAGCGCGGCAAGGCCGCCGCCGAGCTGCTGCTCGACCGGCTGCAGGGCGGCGACCGCGAGCCCAGGGTGGTCACCGTGCCGCCCCGCCTCGTCATCCGCGCCTCCACCCGCCCAGAGGAAGGGGACGCGGCGTGACGGCGACCACGACCAGGCCCGCGCCGCCGCGCCGCTCGCACGGGCGGCCCAGGGGGATCTCGCGCAAGACGCGTGAGATGTGGCTGCTCATGCTGCCCGCCCTGGTGCCGGTGCTGCTGTTCAGCGTGGGCCCGCTGCTCTACGGCATCGGTCTGGCCTTCACCGACGCCCGCAACACCCGCAACCACGAGACGAGCTTCGTCGGCCTGGAGAACCTCTGGGAGCTGCTGAGCGCGGCCGACTTCTGGTCCTCCTTCCGCATCGGCATGATCTGGGCCGTCTCGGTGACCGCGCTGCAGTTCCTGGCCGCGCTGGGCCTGGCGCTGCTGCTCAACGAGAATCTGCGGTTCAGGGGCGTGGCCCGGGTGCTGGCGGTGGTGCCGTGGGCGATGCCGCCGGTGGTCATCGGCCTGATGTGGCGGCTCGTCTACCACCCCGACGCGGGCATCCTGAACAGCCTGCTCGGCACCGAGATCAACTGGTTGGCCGACTTCTCGCTCGCACTGCCCGCGATCATCGTGGTCGGCGTCTGGACCGGCATGCCGCAGACCACGGTCGTCCTGCTGGCGGGCCTGCAGGGCATCCCGAAGGAGCTGTACGAGGCCGGCGAGGTGGACGGCGCGAGCCGCTGGCGGCGGTTCTGGAACATCACGCTGCCGCAGCTGCGCCCGGTCATCGTGGCCATCACCTCGCTCGACTTCGTGTGGAACATCAACCAGTTCGGCCTGGTCTACGTGCTTACGCAGGGCGGACCCGGCGGCCAGACGCGGCTGCCGATGCTGTTCGCCTACGAGGAGGCGTTCCGCTATCGGTTCGCCGGCTACGCCTCGATGCTGGGCCTGGCCATGGCGATCGTCGTGCTCGCGGTGCTCGGCCTGTATCTGTGGCGCCAGATGAGGGAGGCCCGATGAGACGCGCGTCGCAATACGCCGCGCTGGCCGCGTACATCGTCTTCCTGGCCTTTCCGCTGGTCTGGCTGCTGTCCACGGCGCTGAAGACGCCGCAGGAGATGGCGCTGGCCGACCCCACGTGGATCCCGCGCGAGCCGACGCTCGCGAACTTCACCGACGCGTTCGGCGAGCAGGACCTCGTCGGCGCGGCCGTGCGCAGCCTGGGAGTCGCGCTGGCCAGCAGTGTGATCACCGTGCTGATCTCGCTGCCGGCGGCCTACGCCATGGCCCGCTACCGCGGCCTGGTCAACAAGATCGCGATCGGGTGGGTGCTGGTCAGCCAGGTGTTCCCGTTCATCCTGATCATCATTCCGCTCTTCATGATCCTGCGCGATCTGGAGCTGGTGAACACGCTGCCCGGCCTGGTGGTCGTGCACGTGACGTTCACGCTGCCGTTCGCGCTGTGGATGTTGCAGGGGTACGTCCGCGCGGTGCCGGTCGAGCTGGAGGAGGCCGCGGCCGTGGACGGGGCGACCCGGCTGCGCTCCATCGTCAAGGTCGTGGCGCCGCTGCTCGCACCGGGCGTGGTGGCCACGCTGCTGTTCGCGTTCATCTCGTCCTGGAACGAGTTCATGTTCGCGCTCGTCATCCTGCAGAACCCCGACGTCATGACGCTCCCGCTCACGCTGGTGAGGTTCACCGGCCCGGAGGGGGTGGCCAGGCTCGGCCCGCTGGCCGCGGCGTCGCTCATGGCGACGATCCCGAGCCTGATCTTCTTCGCAATCATTCAGCGGCGACTGAAGTCCGGCCTGATGGCCGGCGCCGTCAAGGGCTAGGAGGCTCACATGCGAATCACGTCCGCTCTGGCGGCCGCGGCGATCGTCGCGCTGGCCGCCGCGTGCGGCAGCGGAGGCGGCGGCGGATCCTCGTCCTCCTCCGCCCCCAGCGAGCCAGTAAAGATCAATTTCCTCAGCCTGGCGTGGCAGAAGGAATCCGTCGCCGCGAACAAGCAGCTCGTGGACGACTGGAACAAGGCCAACCCCACCATCCAGGTCACCTACGTCCAGGGCAGCTGGGACAACGTCAACGACCAGCTCGTCACCCAGTTCGCCGGCGGCACGGCGCCCGACGTCATCCACAACGACTCGCCCGCGTTGTCCGGCTTCGCCACCGACGGCTACCTGCTGGACCTGAAGGACAAGGTGCCCGCCGAGCTGAAGAGCGACATCCCGCAGGCCGCCTGGGACACCGTCACCTTCGACGGCGGCAAGGGCGAGCAGGGCGTCTACGGCGTGCCGTTCCTGCAGGAGTCGCAGGTCATCATCGCCAACAAGAAGCTGCTCGAGGCCTCCAAGGTCCGCATCCCCACGGCGGACAACCCGTGGACGTGGGACGAGTTCTCCGCGGCCGCCAAGACGATGACCAAGGGTGATGCGTTCGGCGTGGCCTGGCCGATGAAGTCGCCAGTCAACAAGACGCTCAACCTGGCGCTCACCTACGGAGGCACGTTCTTCCAGACCGCCGACGGCAAGACCACGGTCAAGGTCGGGCCCGAGGAGCGCGAGGTGCTCCAGCGCATCCACGACCAGCTCTACAAGGACAAGTCGGCCGACCCGGCCGCGCTCGGCCAGGGCACCGCGGACCCGCTGCCCGCCTTCTACAAGGGCAAGTTCGCCCTGCTGCCGGCCGGGGTATTCCTTCGCCAGCAGGTCGCCGAGCAGGCGCCCGACGGGTTCGAGTGGGTGACGCTGCCCGGGCCCAAGGGCACCACGGCCCAGCAGGGCGCGGTCTCGCAGACGCTGTCGATCGCGCAGGACAGCAAGCACCCTGACGAGGCCATGAAGTTCATCGCCTTCTTCCTGAACGGCCCCAACCAGGCCAAGCTCGCCAAGGGCGACTGGCTGCTGCCGACCTCCCAGTCGGCCGCCGCCGACCCGGCGATGACCACCCAGGAGAACGGCTGGGACGTGGCCACCGCCTCCGCCAAGAACCTCGTCGTGGCGCCGTTCCTCAAGGTGAACGGGTTCGACGAGTGGAAGAGCAAGGTCGCCACGCCCGTGCTGCAGGAGTTCTACGCCAACAAGATCACCATCGACGAGGCGGCCAAGCGGCTCGTCGACGAGGGCAACAAGGTGCTGGAGCGGTACCAGAGGTGATCTCCCATCGGGACAGGGCCCGGGGGTGTCTGCTCGGCCTGGCGGCCGGGGACGCCCTCGGGGCTCCCGCCGAGAACCTGACGCCGGCGGAGATCCGGCGGCGGTGGGGGCGGCTCACCGAGATCGAGGGCGGGGGCACGGACGACACCGAGTACGCCATCTTCGCCGCGTCGCTGCTGGCGCGGCACGGGCACGGGCTGACGCCTGAGCTGGTGGCGCAGGCGTACCGGACGGAGATCATCCCGCGGGTGGCCGGGCCGATGCGAGGGGCCGGGTTCTCCGAGCTGGGCACCGTCGAAGCGCTTCGACGCGGCCTGGAACCGCCGCTGACCGGGCTGGTTCACTCGCACGGGTGGTCCGACGGGCTCGCCATGCGGGCCGCGCCGTACGGGATCTTCTGTCCGGGGGATCCGGTGGAGGCGGCTCGGCTGGTGGAGCAGGACGGGCTGGTCAGTGGGTCCGGCGAGGGCATCCTGGGCGGTCGCGCCGTCGCCGGCGCGGTGGCCGCCGCCATGGGCGGCGCGCCGGTGCGGGATGTCGTGGCCGCCGCACTGTCCGTCATCCCCGCCGACTCGTGGACGGCCAGGAACATTGTGCGGGTGTGCGATGTGCTCAGCCGGCCGCCGTCCACCGGCGCCGCGGCCGGCCCTGGTGAGGACGAACTCGGGCTCGTCGAGGCGTTGCACGAGGCCGTCGTCGTGAAGCACTACCCGTGGACCGACATCGCGCCCGAAGCCGTGGCGTTGGCGCTGGCCGCATTCCTGGCGGGCGACGGTGACGTGGAGGCGGCGGTGACGTTCGGGGTGAGCCTGGGCCGGGACGCCGACACGATCGGCGCCATCGCCGGGGCGATCGCCGGGGCCCGGCAGGGCGAGAGCGGCGTACCCGGGCGGTGGGCGGCCAGAATCGGTCCTGTGACCGGGAAATGCCTGCCCGTCGTGGCCGGAAGACACGTGCTGGACGTCGCCGACGACCTGGCGAAAGGACGTTAGATCACGATGTCGGGGGACAGGATCAGAGGTGCCATCGCCGGGCTCGCCGTCGGTGACGCCGCGGGCTGGCCCGCGGCCAGGCACCGCGCGGCCCTGCACGCGCCTTGGAGCCGGCGCCTGCACAGGGAGCTCGACGCGTTCGCGGAAGAGCACCAGGTCACCACGCTGCCGGTGCCGTTCGCGCTCAACCAGCCGACGGCGCCGCTGGCCATCGGCCCGTCCGACGACGCCGAGTGGCTCGCCTGGACGGTGCTCACGATCGACCGGCCGAGGGCGGAGGCCTTCAGGGAGCTCGTCGGTGCGCAGGCGCGGGCCCGGATCTCGGTGGCCACCGCACTGGACAACCTGGCCAAGGGCGTCGAGCCGCCCGCGTCCGGGCACGACAACCCGCACCACTTCGACGACGCCGCCGCCGTCAGGGCCGTCGCGTTCGGGGTCCTGGGGAGGGACCCCACACCCGACGCCGAGGTGACGAACGCCGCCGACGGTATCCTCGCCGCCCAGGCCATGGCCGCAGCCGTGTGGGAGGCGGTCGCGTCCGGCGCGATCGGCCCGGCCGTGGAGGCGGCGCTGGCCGTGCTGCCGCCGGACACCGCCATCGGCCACAACGCCCGCGTGGCGCTGGCGGCCGCGCGGAAGGCAGGCGACGCGTTCGCCGCGGTGCCCGCCCTCGATGCAGCGCTGCTCGACCACGTCTACAGCTACGGCGTCGGCGCCGCCCAGACGGTGCCCGTGGCGCTGGCGCTGGCCGAGGCGGCGGACGGCGATCTCACCAGGGCCGTCCCGGCGGCGGCGTGCCTGGCCGCGCTGGCCGACTCCGCGCCCGCGCTCGCCGGGGCGCTGACCGGGGCATGCGGCGGTTACGAGGCGATCCCGGAGGCGTGGACCGCCTCGGCCCGTACGCTGGCCGGCTGTTGCCTGCCCGAGCTGGCGGGCAAAGATCTGATCGAACTGACGAGTCATCTCACGGAGGGAATCGCATGACGCCGCTTGAGGACAGGGCGACCGGCTGCGTGGCGGGGGCGGCGGTCGGTGACGCGCTGGGCGGCGCCACCGAGGGCTGGACCCCCGAACAGATCGTCGAGCGGTACGGCGGCCGCGTCGACGGCATCGTCCCGCCGTTCAACGAGGACTGGCGCAACGCGCGCCCCATCGCGCCGTACCACAAGGGCGACGGCCACATCACCGACGACACGCTGATGACGCACGCCCTGATCCGCGTGTACGAGAAGGCCGGCCGCCACCTCGACGCGTACGCCATGGCCGACCACCTCGTGCCCGAGCTCATGGGCGAGCGCCGCTGGATCCCCGAGCTGGAGAGCGACGCGCTGCCGCTGCAGCGGATCTTCCTGGCCGAGAAGTGGATCGTGGCCAGGCTGCACTACGGGCACGTGGACCCGCGCGAGGCCGGTGTCGGAAACATCGTGAACTGTGGCGCGGCCATGTACGTCGCCCCCGTCGGCATCGTCAACGCCGCCGACCCCGACGCCGCCTACGCCGAGGCCATCGACCTGACCGGGGCCCACCAGTCCAGCTACGGCCGCGAGGCCGCCGGCGTCATGGCGGCCGCCGTCGCCGAGGCCATGCGGCCGGGCGCCACCACGGACTCCGTGGTCGCCGCCTGCCTGCGGCTGGCCAAGGACGGCACCAGGGCCGCCATCGAGTCGGTCTGCGAGGCCGCGGCCGGGCTCGGGCACTGGGACGGGTCGTTCGAGGCGCTGCGGGCCGCCGTCCGGCCGTACGACACGGTCGCCGACACCTACCGCGACCAAGGACTGGGGGCGCGGCGGCCGAGCCGGCTGCACAGCATCGAGGAGCTGCCGCTGGCGCTCGGCTTCCTGGTGATCGCCAAGGGCGACTACCGCGACACCGTGCTCGGCGGCGTCAACTACGGGCGTGACGCCGACTCGATCGCCTCCATGGGCGGCGCCATCGCGGGCGCGCTCGGCGGGCTGAGCGCCGTGCCGGCGGAGTGGGCGGAAGGGGTCGGGGCGGCGAGCCGTACCGACCTGGTGGGTCCGGGGCTCGCGATCGCGGAGGTGGCGCGCCGGGTGCACGCCGACGACCTGGTACGACGCCGCGCCCACGAGGCCGCCTTCGCCGACCTCGACCGCCGATGATCCGCCTCACCTGGGTCCAGCCCGAGGACCTGATCGGGCACGAGCTCCGCCAGGCCGCCGAGGACGGCCGTGACCCCGGGGCCGTCCAGGAGATCGCCGATCGATGGCACGCGGCGGGCGGCCACGACGCGCCGCCCCGAGCCGGCGCCTCGGACCCGGAGGCCGCCCGGCTGCGCGGCTTGGCCCAGGACCTGCTGGACGAGCTGGCGGCCGTCCCGTCGCCATCGGCCGAGCCTTCGGACCTGCCCGCCATCATCGCCGCCTGCCCGGCTTGGCCCACCCACCCGTCCGTCCCTGGGGCGGAAGCCGTCGACGCGGGCGGCCAACGAGTGCCGGCCGTGAGCGGCGCGGTCGCCGACCCGGCGCGGGTGCTGGGGGCGTGGCTCGGGCGGGCGGCCGGGTGCGTGCTCGGCAAGCCCGTCGAGAAGATCCCGCGCGAAGGCATCAGGCAAATCGCCGAGGCCACCGGCAACTGGCCCATCCGCGGCTGGTTCACCGCGAAAGGCCTCCCGGACGACATCGCCCGCCGCTGGCCCTGGAACCGCCGCAGCGCCGTCAACTCGCTCGCCGAGAACATCGACGGCATCCCCGAAGACGACGACCTCAACTACCCGCTGCTCGCCCTGACCGTCCTCGAGCGCCACGGCCGCGCCTTCACCACCGACGACGTGGCCAAGCTGTGGCTCGACGAGCTGCCGGCCGGCCGTACGTTCACCGCCGAACGCGTCGCGTACCGCAACCTCCTGGACGGCGTGGAGCCGCCGCACACGGCCTCTCACCGCAACCCGTTCCGCGAGTGGATCGGCGCCCTGATCAGGGCGGACGTCTACGGCTGGGTCAACCCGGGCGACCCGGCCACGGCCGCCGAGTACGCCTGGCGCGACGCCCGCCTCACCCACACCGCGAACGGGATCTACGGGGCGATGTTCGCGGCCGCGATGTGCGCCGCCTCGCTGGTCGCCACGTCGCCGGAGGAGGTCGTGGCGGCGGGCCTGTCCGTCGTGCCCGCGGGCTCGCGCCTGCACGAGGCGGTACGCCTGGCCGTCGAGGACGCCGCTGTGGAAAAGGACTTCGAACGGGTCGTCGACCGCCTGTACGAGCGCCACGGCTCGCTCCACTGGGTCCACGCGATCAACAACGCCGCCCTCGTCGCCGCCGCCCTGATCCACGGCAGGGGCGACTTCACCGCCACGATCGCCGGAGCGGTCGCGGGCGGCTGGGACACCGACTCGGCCGCCGCCACGGCCGGGTCCGTCGCGGGCGCGCTCAACGGCGGCGTGCCGGACCAGTGGCGGATGCGCGACAGCCTGGCCAGCAGCCTGACCGGGTTCGACGGGGTGAGCCTCGTGGAGCTGGCACGGCGTACTCAGGAGATGATGCACTCATGATCTCGGTTTTCGGCAGCGCCAACATGGACCTGGTCGCCTACGTCTCCGAAGCCCCGAAGCGGGGTGAAACGGTGACAGGCCACCGCTTCCGCACCATCCCCGGTGGCAAAGGCGCCAATCAGGCCATCGCCGCCGCCCGGGCGGGCGGGAAGGTGGCCTTCCTCGGGGCGGTCGGCGACGACGGCTTCGGGGCGGAGCTGCGGGCGACGTTGTCGCAGGCCGGAGTGGACGTACGCGGCCTGCGCCAGGTGCCCGGGCCGAGCGGCATCGCGCACATCGTGGTGGACGATGCCGGCGGCAACTCGATCATCGTCGTGCCCGGCGCGAACGGCACCGTCACCGGCCCTTCGGGCGACGACCTGACCACGATCGCCACGTCCGAGGCGCTGCTGCTGCAGCTGGAGCTGCCCATGGCGGCTGTCGTGGCCGCGGCGGAGGCGGGCCGGGTCGCGGGCGTGCCCGTCATCCTCACGCCGGCGCCCGCCCAGCCGCTGCCGGACGAGCTGCTGGACGCCGTCACCCTGATCGTCCCCAACGAGCACGAGGCCGCCGCCATCACCGGCGCCACCGCCCCCGACGCCGCCCTGGACGCGCTGCTCGAGCGGGTCGAGGAGGCCGTGATCACACTGGGCTCCGAAGGCGCCCTGTACGGGTCCCGAGCGGGAGAGCGGATACGGGTGCCGGCGGTCGAGGTGAAGGCGGTGGACACGACGGCGGCGGGGGACACGTTCGTGGGAGCCCTGGCCGTGGCCCGCTCCCACCAGCTGCCCATGGCCGGCGCCCTCCGCTTCGCCACCATGGCGGCTGCGCTGTCGGTGCAGCGCGAGGGCGCCAGCACCTCGATGCCCACGCGCGGCGAGATCGAGAACGCCCTCACCTGACGGGACCGCTCCATCGATTCAGGTTCATGGCCGGCCGGCGGGGCAGGGGGTGACGATGAACGAGAAGCCCGAAGAACTGCCGAAGGCCGTGGGCGGCGTGGAGGGGGAGAGTGACATCGTCGCGGAGCGGTCCGGCGCCGAGACCCAGAGGTCCCGCCGCCCCGTGCCGGCCGATCCACCCGAGCTGCAGGCCCAGCGCGAAAGGCCGGAGAACGCACGGGGGAGCTCGCAGGAGGAGTCGCGGCCGGACTCGCAGAAGGCGCAGCAGGACGCCGATGAGGTCACCCGCCCTGACGCCGGCCCCACCGGCTGACACACCCCACCCCCCGAGGCTCAGAAGCGGTCGGTGTGCAGATGGGCGAGCGTCTGTTCCAGCTCCGCCTGCAGGACGGCGGCGGCCGCCGCCCCGTCCCCCCGCCGCACCGCGGCCACCAGCTCGGCGTGTGAGTCGTGCCCGGGGTTACGGTCCCGGTCGCGCAGCCCCAGCAGCTGCACCATGTCGATCAGCCGCTCCCGCAGGACGGGCGCGAACTCGGCGAACAGGTCCGTCAGCACCGGATTCCCGGCCGCCGCCACGACGGCGGCGTGCAGGGCGATGTCGGCGTCCACGAAAGCGGCGTCGTCTCCCGCCGCCGCGGCGGCCCGCGTCTCCAGCGCGGCCCGCATCGCGGCCACGTCCTGGTCGGTACGTCGCTCCGCCGCCAGCCGGGCGGCCTGCGTCTCGACCATCATCCGGACCTCGTAGACGTGCGTGATCGCGGCCCGCCGCAGCCGGGCGGGCCAGTCCTCGGCCGGCTCCGTGGCGATCACGAAGACCCCTGACCCCTGCCGCGCCTGCACCAGCCCCGCCCCCGCCAGCGCGCGCAGCGCCTCGCGCACCGTCGAGCGACCCACGCCGAGCGTCTTGGCCAGGGCGACCTCGCCGGGCAGCCGGGTGCCGACCGGCCACTCGCCGTTGGCGATCTGGTCACGCAGGTGCTGGGTGGCCTGTTCGACCAGCGGGCTGGGGCGGAGAGCGCCGAGCGCCATCGGAAACCTCTCAGGTTGTCTGAGGACCTGTGTTGTGGTTAGTGTAGCGCCATGACGTCGTACGGTCTCCTCCTCGGCCGCCGCGACGGGGCGTGACCGGACCGGCACCCCGTCGCGGTGGGCGAGGCATGCCGGTCGCTCCCCACCCAAAGAGGAAGAGACATGTACGTCTGGAACCGGCAACGCCCCAGCTCCATGCCCTACCACCGCTACCGCCCCGCCCATGAGCGCGTCGAGGCGCCGCTCACCGACCGCGCCTGGCCGGCCGGCAGGATCACGCACGCCCCGCTCTGGGTCCCGGTCGACCTGCGCGACGGCAACCAGGCCCTGGCCGAGCCGATGGACCCGGCACGCAAGCGGACGATGTTCGACCTGCTGACGGGCATGGGGTTCAAGGAGATCGAGGTCGGCTACCCGTCCTCCAGCCGGCTGGACTTCGACTTCGTCCGGCATCTCGCCAAGCCCGGCGTGGTGCCCGACGACGTGACCGTGGTGGTGTTCACCGCGGCCAGGGACGACCTGATCGAGCAGACCTTCGCCTCGATCGAGGGCCTGCCCCGCGCGGTCGTCCACCTCTACACCGCCACCGCGCCCACGTGGCGGGAGGTGGTGCTCGGCCACGACCGGCACGAGCTCCGCAAGCTGATCCTCCAGGCCGCCGGGCAGGTGGCCAGGCTGGCCGACGGCCGGGACGACGTCAGGTTCGAGTTCTCGCCCGAGGTGTTCAACCTGACCGAGCCCGACTACGTGCTGGAGGTCTGTAACGAGCTCACCGCCCTGTGGGACGCCTCACCGGACCGGCCCGTGATCCACAACCTGCCGGCGACGGTCGAGGTCTCCACCCCCAACGTGTACGCCGACCAGATCGAGTACATGCACCGCCACCTCGACCGCAGGGACGCGGTGATCCTCTCCGTGCACCCGCACAACGACCGGGGCACCGGCGTGGCCTGCGCCGAGCTGGCCCTGCTGGCCGGGGCGCAGCGGGTGGAGGGCTGCCTGTTCGGCAACGGCGAGCGCACAGGCAACGTGGACCTGGTCACGCTCGCGCTCAACCTGCACACCCAGGGCGTCGACCCCATGATCGACCTTTCCGACCTCGACACGATCCGGCGCACGGTCGAGCACTGCAACCGCCTGCCGGTCCCCGACCGCCACCCGTACGCGGGAGACCTCGTCCACACCGCCTTCTCCGGCACCCACCAGGACGCCATCGGCAAGGGCCTGGCCCACCACGCCAAGCGGGCGGCCGACCTGGGCGTGCCGCCGGAGGAGGCGCCGTGGGATGTGCCGTACCTGCCCATCGACCCGGCCGACGTGGGCCGCGACTACCAGGCTGTCATCCGGGTCAACAGCCAGTCGGGCAAGGGCGGGATCGCCTACCTGCTGCGTACCCGCTACGGCCTGAAGCTGCCGCGCCGCCTGCAAATCGACTTCTCCGCGGTCGTGCAGCGGGCCACGGACGGCAGCGGCGAGGAAATCACGGCCGAGCAGCTGTGGGAGCTGTTCCATGCCACCTACCTGGCCCCGGGGGAGGCAGGTGTGCTGACGGAGTGGACGACGGCGCAGACGGGGCCCGGCACGCATGAGTTCGCCGGCACGCTGCGCTCGGGCCGGCACCTGCACGGGACGGGCAACGGCCCGCTGTCCGCGCTGACGGACGCACTGGCCGCCGACGGCATCGACGTCGGCATCCTGCACTATGCCGAGCACGCCATGGAGCAGGGGCAGGGCAGCCGGGCCATCGCCTACGTGGAGGCCCGCGTCGGCGGCGCGACCTGGTGGGGCGCGGCCCAGGACACCTCGGTCCTGACGGCCTCGGTCCACGCCGCGCTGTCCGCCGTCAACCGCGCGCTGGCGGGTCAGGAACGGGAGGAGCGGCCCGGCCCGGTGAGGTCGCCGGACAGATAGGCGGCGCACTCGTCCCGGTAGTGGAGCGTACGGCTGCGCAGCCGCTTGGGGTCGGCGAGCACCGCCCGGGACACCGAGGGCAGGACGGCATGGCGTACCGGCCCGAACAGCCGCGCCACGTCGGCGGGCGTGGCCCCCTGCGCGCCCAGCCCGGGCGCGAGAATGGGCCCGTTGAGGTCGGTCAGCGCGTGCTCCAGCTTGGGCAGCGTGGCGCCCATGACCACCCCGACGGGCCCGAACGGCGTGTGTCCCGCGTTGGCCGCCGCCGCCCCGGCCAGCACCTGGCCGGCCACGAGCCGCTGGAGGTCGGCCGCTTCCGGGTTGGAGGTGCGGGCCAGCACGAACACTCCCGCGTCGTTGGCCACGGCCGAGGTGATGGCCGCTTCCAGCGACCCGAACCCCAGGTATGGGCTCAGCGTCACGGCGTCGACCGCCAGCGGGCTGCCCCGGTCCAGGTACGCCTCGGCGTAGGCAGCCATCGTGCTGTCGATGTCGCCGCGCTTGACGTCCAGCAGCACCAGCGTCCCCGCCTCACGCAGGTCGGCGATGGTGCGTTCCAGGACGGCGATGCCGCGGCTGCCCCACCGCTCGAAGAACGCCGACTGCGGCTTGACCACGGCGGCCACATCGGCCACCGTCTCGACGACCGTACGGCTGAAGCTTTCGAGACCGGACGGCGAGTCGTCCAGCCCCCAGGCGTCGAGCAGCATCGGGCTCGGATCGATGCCCACACACAGCGGTCCGCACTTGTCGAGCCTGGCTCGCAGGCGCGTTCCGAACGACTCGTCCATTTCCGGGCCCCTTCACGTATTCCTTGCGGCGACCCTATGGGACCGGCCGCCGGAGTGAACAGGAGAGAGACCGTTCGCGTTGGTCAGTCTTCCAGGAGCGGCCTCCGGGGTAGATCAGCAGACATGTACGAGATCGCCCATCGGGTGCTGGCGCTGCGCAGCGAACCCCCTCGTGACGTGGTCGTCACGGTCGGGGTGCCGTATGAGGAGCCGACCGGAGCGTGGTCGTGCCCCTACCGGATCGACGGACTCGACGGGTGGGAACATGAGAGGAAAGTCACAGCGGTCGACTCGCTCGGGGCGGTCGAGCTGGCGCTGGCGATGACCCGGGCCGCGGTGGCAGCCTCGCACGAGGCCAAGGAAGGGCTGCTGAGCTGGGAGGACGCCCCGTCGGGACCGCAGACGCGGACGGTGTACGTCACCTGGGACAAGGAACGCGACGTCGCCTATATCGCGATGAAGCATGAAACAGTCCCAGGCGAGGCGGCACGCCAGGTCGTGGCGGACGACGTCGTCCTCGACTACGAGGACGCAGGGCGGCTGCTCGGCCTGGAGCTCATGAACGCCGCCACCCGGCTCCCGTCCGAGATGCGCATCTGACATCCTCCGCCCCCGTGGGCGGCCGGCTCACCGGGACGTCAGCCACCGCCAGCGCGGCAGCTCCAGCACCACCGTGACCACGGCCAGCACGGACACCAGCGCGGCGGCGACCGCATGCCACGCGGACCACGCCGCCGCCACCGCGGCCACCAGCTGCAGGACGACCAGGCCGATCGTCACATGACCCGGCACGGCGACGATCACGTTCCGCTTGTCGCCCGGGGTGGAGAAGACCGTCGGAAGCCCGATCAGCACCACGACCGACACCACGGCCAGCGGCACCGAATGAGGGGCGAGGGCCCAGGGGGTCGCGACCCAGGCGACCAGTTCGGTGGCGAACCGGAAGGCGGACGCGACACGACCCTCCGGGCGGATGGGGGAGGACACTCCCGTACCTTACCGTTTCATGATCTTCCCCCGCATCGTCGCCACCGACCTCGACGGCACCCTCCTCACCTCCGATCACACCGTGTCACCGCGTACCAGGAGAGCGCTCCAGACGGCCCGCGCGGCCGGCGCCGAGATCGTCTTCGTCACCGCGAGAGCGCCGCGCGGCGTGCGTGCGGTCGCCGAGCAGGCCGGCGTCACGGGCACCGCCATCTGCAGCAACGGCGCGATCGTCTACGACCTGGGAACGGATGAGATCACCGGCAGCCTGCCGCTCGACCCGGCCTCCGCCAGGAGAGCCGCCCGGGCGCTCGCCGCGGCCCTGCCGGGGGTGGGGCTGGCGGTCGAGACCGGCCGGGCGATCCTGACCGAGGCCGCCTACACCAGGCGGATCGCCGACGACCTGGCGTATTACCGCGAGGTGCGCTCGGTCTTCGACGAGGACCAGCCCATCGTCAAGCTGCTCGCCCTGTCGCCGACGCACACGGCGGACGAGATGGCCGCGGCCGTGACGGCAGTGCTCGCGGGGCTCGCCGAGGTCACGCACTCCGGCGAGCAGGGGCTCCTGGAGATCAGCGCCCCGGGGGTGACGAAGGCCGCCACGCTCGACCAGCTCTGCAAGGAGCGCGGCGTCGATCCGAGCGAGGTCCTGGCGTTCGGGGACATGCCGAACGACCTGGCCGTGCTCGCGTACGCGGGCGCCGGCTACGCGATGGCCAACGCCCACCCGGCGGTGCTGGCCGCCATCGAGCGGTGCACGCTGTCCAACGATGAGGACGGCGTGGCCGTGGTGCTGGAGCGGCTCTACGGCTGACCTGCGGCGTGGTCGCTGCCCCTGGTCGCCGGTGGTTCGGGGGCGGTGTCCCAGCGATCTTGGGCGGCCAGCACCTCGTCGGCGTGCGTGAAGGCCCATTCGCCGAACGTCTCGATCGGGTCGAGGAGGGTGCGGCCCAGGTCGGTGAGCTCGTACTCGACTCGTGGCGGGGCCTCGGCGTACGTACGGCGCGCCACCAGGCCGTTGAACTCCAGGCGGCGCAGCGTCTCGGTGAGAACCTTGGTGCTGATGCCGCCGATCTCCTCGCGCAGCCGCCCCGGCCGCCGGGGGCCGTGCCGCAGGGACCACAGGACGATGGCGCTCCAGGTGTTGCCGATCAGATCGAAGGCGAGTCTGGCCTGGCAGTCGGCGAGGAACAACGAGGGCCTCCGTTAGGCACCGAATGGTGTGTGACGAGCTTTCTACTGTCCTCCTATCAGATAAGCCCTTCACAGGAGGAGGACGGTCATGCGTATCGGGTTTCTGGGCGCGGGCGGCATGGCGGACGCGCTGGGCACACAGTGGGCCAGGGCCGGGCACGAGGTGATGATCAGCGGCAGGGACCTGGGCAGGAGCGCCGCTCAGGCCGAGAAGATGAGTGCCGCCCTGCCGGGGACGCCGGTCCGCGCGGGGAGCTGGGCGGAGGCGGCCCGGTTCGGGGAGGTCGTGGTGGTGGCCGTCAGGGTGGCGGGGCTCGTCGACGTGCTGGAGGCGTGTGGTGCTGCGCTGCGCGGCAAGCCCCTGGTCGACGTCACCAATGCGGCCGACCTGGCCGCGTATGATCCGGGACGCCCGCTCTCCGGCCTGATCCGCGATCTCACCGGCGGTCACGTGGTGAAGGCGTTCAACCTGTGCCATGTGGACGTGTGGCGGATGACGCCGCCGGTGTTCGACGGGCGGCCGCTCGCCGTGCCGTTGTGCGGCGACGATCCGGCGGCGCTGGCGGCCGTACGCAGGCTGGTCGCCGATCTCGGCTGTACGCCGGTGGACGGTGGAGGGCTCGGCCGGGCGAGGTTGCTGGAGGCGACGGCGGCGTTCGTGATCGGCCTGTGGTTCGGGGGCGCCGACGCCCAGGCGATCCTGCCCCCGCTGGCCTCCTCCGGCGCCCACCTCCCGGCCGAGCCCCGCTGACGCTGGCGCGGCCCGCGTACGCCCTGAGGCGTAGCGGTGATGACGACGGGTGGCGGATGCCCGGCGCGCCTGACGGCATGATCCTGGAGGCCTTCCTACGAGGTCGAAGGAGTGTCCACGTGGTTACACAGGTCGCCAAGACAAGCGGGTACCTGACCGCGTTCAAGACCGCCGCCACCCTCAACACGCTGGCCGTGCTCGTCCAGGCCGTGACGGCCGGCCAGCTCATGAGCGGGGGAGGCGCCGGCTTGCATGGGATGGGGGCGCTGGCCGTGCACCTGCTGGGTCTGGCGCAGCACGTCGCGGCCGTGCTGCTGTGGCGGCCGGGGCGCGGCGCCGCCTGGCCCGCCCTGGTCAGCCTGGCGGTGCTGCTGCTCGGCTTCGTCCAATCCATGCTCGGCGGCTCGGGCGCGGTGGCCGCGCACGTGCCGCTCGGCATGGGGCTCTTCGGGCTGAGCGTGTGGCTGCTCGTGTGGGCGTGGCGCCGCTGAGCCCGGGAGCGCGCTCGGGGCGGGGAGATCCAGGCGGAGGGCGGTGGGCCGGCGCGGGCTCAGGTGACCGTGCCGGCCTCGACGTGGTAGAGCCCTGTGAAAAGTGGCCAGGTCAGGGCGGCCATTTCCGCAGGGGAGCGGGGGCAGCCGCGCTGCAGCCAGTCGGCGGCCACGCCGATGATCGCCCCGGCCGTGAACGCGGCACGGACGTCGTGCGGGCTGTCCAACGGCGAGGAGGTCCGCCGCGGGAGAGCGCCGTCGGCGTCCCGATGCGTGTGGTCGTAGACGGTCGCGGTGATGCGTCGGCGGATGTGGTCGGAGACGCGTGCGCTGCCCTGCGGCCCCAGCAGGGCCCGGTAGAGCCCGGCGTGCTCGGCGAGGCTGGCGAAGAACGCCTCCAGCGACTCCGCCGCGTCCTGTTCCCGGTCCGCCGAGTCCACGTCGGGGACGGGCAAGGAGTCGATCAAGCCGTCGATCATCGCCGTGCAGGCGGCCTCGGCCAGCTCGTGGACGTCCCGGTAGTGGTCGTAGAAGGTCGAGCGGCTCACTCCGGCCCGCTCGGCGACGTCGGCGACGCTGATCCGGGACAGGTCCTGCTTCTCGACGAGCTCGATCAGTCCGCGTGCCAGGGCCGCGTGGGTGCGGCGCACGCGCCGGTCGCCCGCTGAGGGGGTGGTGTTTCTGGTCGTGGCCACGTCATCAGCTTACCAACAAACGACATATGCAGGTTTTCCTACATTTGTCGGGTAATGTGGTGTCGCGGGACGACCGAAAGGACCACGACACCATGCGGAAACCTGCCGTCCGGGCTGCCACCCTGCACCGGGGGGACGCCTCGTGAGCACGCCCGCGAGCGTCCTGATCGTCGGGGCGTCGGCCGCCGGCCTGAGCACGGCGGAGGCGCTGCGGCGGCACGGCTACCAGGGACGGCTGAGCACCGACGCGCAGCTGGAGGCCTTGCGGGCCGAGTTCGTGCTGGGCGAGCCCGCCGTCGCGCTGGACGCGGCGGCGCGTGCCGTCACCACCGCCTCCGGGCGCGTGCTGCGTGGCGACGCCGTGGTCATCGCGACCGGCCTGACGCCCTGCCGGCCCCCCGGCCAGGACGGCCAGAACGGCCAGCACGGGTTGGCGGGCGTGCACGTGCTTCGCGGCCTGGACGACGCACTCGCCCTGCGCCACGACCTGACCGCCGCTGAAAGGCTCGTGGTCGTGGGGGAGGGCGTGCTGGGCGCGGAGACCGCCGCCGGCGGACGCACCAACGCCACCGAACAGGCCGAGGTGGTCGCGGCCAACATCCTCGGCGCCGACCGGCCCTACACGCCGATCCCGTACTTCTGGACCGACCAGTACAGCGTCAAGATCCAAGTCCATGGCCTGCCGTCGGCGGCGGCCGAGCTGGACAT
>NZ_JBQQBQ010000054.1:0-66358 GCF_052245915.1 Nonomuraea sp. 10N515B | reverse complement strand
ACGCCATCCGCACGCTGTATAACGAGGTACGCCTGCACGAGGGCATCGGCTACGTCACCCCTGACGATGAGCACCACGGCCGCGGCGAGGCCATCCGGGCCGCCCGTCGCGCGGGGCTGAAGGACGCACACGAGGCCCGGGTTGCAGCCCGGCGAGAACTACGCCAGGATCCCCTATAACCCCTCCCGCGACTGATGGGTATTTAAGACCCGATCTGGTGCATTTTCTCTGACACACCTCGGGTTGGAGAAGATCAGGCCGCGCTTCTTGGCGAATCCGAACAGCGATCGCATCGCGCTGGTCGCGGTGGCGCGTCGTGAACCGCTGAGCGGTCCCAGCGCTGTTCTGATGTCGGAGCGGGTGACCTCTCGCAAGTGGTCGTAGCCCGCCGCCCAGTCGTCGAGGAATGGCCGGATGCATCCGAAGTAGACATAGATGCTGGATGCGGACCGGGGCCGTGACCTGGTGTCGCCGTTGAGGAGGACCAGCAGCCACTCACGGACGGGATTGATGAAGCCGGGTGCGAGATTGTTGGCGCTCTGTGACGTTGGCTCTGGCACATTCTCTGTGGAGCGTCACGTTCTGTCAGCGTTCAGATCGCGTAGAGGATGCGGATCTTGAGCAGGTCGAAGTTGGCGCGGCCGAACATCTGACGCTTGATCGCTTTGATCTTGTTGACGATGCCCTCGACGGCGCCGGAGCTGTGCGGCAGGGTGAGCCCGTTGATCACGGCGTCTAGGTCCCGGCGCAGCCCGTTGGTGAAGGAGTGCAGGTGAGGTAGGTCGTCGGCGTCGACGGCGGCCATCCACGCGGCGAGGTTCTCGGCGGTTCCGGTGCGGCCGGTGAGCATCGCGGCGAAGGTGGCCACGTGCCCGGCGGTGGCGTCCAGCGGAGGTGATCGGGTAAGGATGTCCTGGAATTTGGCCTGGTCGTCGGGGTCAAGCCGGTCGGGGTGGGTGCAGAGCCATCGGGTGACCTGGCGGGTTGAGGGCGTGGTCGGCTTGGCGGGGAGGGGGTCGCTGCCGGTCGTACGGAAGTGCTGCAGGTAGCGGCGGACGGTCTGGGGGCTGCCGCGGTAGCCCCGCTCCTTGATCTCCTCGGTGAGGTGGGCGGCGTTGTGGCAGCCTTGGTTCCAGCGGTGGTGCAGGTAGTCGGTGTAGTTATCGATGGGCGAGGAGCGGATGCCCGGCGCGGAGCGGACCAGTAGCTCCTCGGGGTCGGCGGCGCGGGCGAATCTGCGCACGGTGGCGCGGTTGATGCCCAGGTCGCGGGCGATTTGGGAGTGGCTGTGGCCCAGCGCGAGTCGCTCGTGTACGGCCTGGTGGCGTTCGGTCGTGCGGGGCACGATCCGGCCGTCCTGGCGACGCGCTGCCAGCGCTTCGTCAAATACGGCGGCCGAGGCCGGCAGGCTCTCCGGGGTTCCGTTGGCGTCCTGCTCAGGGTGGGGTTCGGCCAGGTCGGCGCGGTGCCGGGCGACGGTCTTGTCGACGTAGTCGATCAGGTTCTTCCACAAGTGGAACCTGTCGGCGACCTGGGTGGCGTTCGGTGCGCCTCTGGCGGCGCCGTCGGCGTAGGCTCCGGCACGGTCCCGGCAGATCACCTCCACCTCGGGATGTCCGGTGAGCCATGCGGCCAGGGTGTCGGCCTCCCGGTCGGTGAGCAGGTCGATGACGGTGTTGGTGTCCATGTCCACCAGGACGGTGCCGTAGGTGTGGCCGCGGCGGGTGGCGAAGTCGTCCACGCCGAGCGTGCGCACTTCCCCGGGCGGGCGCTGGGGTAAGGCACGGAGCAGCCGGATCAGGCTGATGCGGGAGGCGGTGGAGACAACGCCCAGGTCGGCGGCGATCCGGCTGCCCATACGGCCACCCGCTGCCCGGGCCACCAGCTCAAGCACCGCCCGCAACGACGGCGTACGCCGTTGGCGGCGCTGCGCCAATCCCGGCAGCTCTGCGGTGAAGGTGCCCAGGTCGCAGCCGGGATTGTCGCAGCGGAAGCGGGTCACCTCGACCTCGACCACCACGGCGTGGCCTTCGACGGCGTCATGGTGGAGACGACGCCGGTAGCTGCCGTGACGGCGTGTCGTGATCGTGCCGCAGGATCGGCAGGCGGCTTGCGTCGCGCCGTCCCGGGTGATGATCGTCACGGTGTCCTCGGCGGGGAGGATCTCGGTGATCTCGACGTTCTGCAGGGAGGGGAAGACCAGGCTCAGGCAGCAGTCTTCCCCGCAGGCGCACTCATGGCGCATGATGGGCCTCGCGGTCGTTTTGCAAGATCGGTTCTTCGACAAACCGGATCATGACGAAACGGCCGCATCTCATGCACGGACGGTTATCGAAGAGAGATCATCCTCGCCGCAGGGCGGGTCTCCTCCCGCCGCGTCACCCTACGCAGTCGGCTCCACAGAGAATGTGCCAGAGCCAACTTCAGAGAGCGGCATCAAGATGGCTTGTGACGCGGTCGATCCAGGATCTGATCGCTGGAGCGGAGTCGTCGTGGAGCAGGTCCAGATCGGTGAGTACTTCGATGAGGCGAGGCCGCGACACCCAGCGCTGCGGCCGGGCTCGGACCTCGCTAAGCGGGACACGCTCACCTGCCGGGAGGCTAGTCAGCACCGTGACGAGCCCATCCAGCACGCATCTGGTGGTCGAGGGGTTCCAGCCACCGACTTGGCCGAGTTCCTGAGCGTGACGTGCCGCTGCCCGCAGCACCGGATCGTCTGCCGTCAGCGCCGGATGCCGCCAGCGAGGCGGGACCGGCTGGCCGTCCTTGCGCCGACGCTCTGATGCTCGCGCCGAGCACGCGTTGCTGCAGTAGACCTGGTCGCGGCGCCGCTTCTCGGGCAAAGGGGTGCCGCAGTGTGCGCAGTTCATCGAGGCGGTAGCGATCGCCCGCCCCCGGTGCGCGGGGCGACCGGCCGATCTTGGCCGACCGCCGTGCTCTGGTCATCGTCGTGGTGCCGCGGCTGGGCGACAGCCTCGGGTTCGGGGATCAGCAGTTCGTCGACGCCGCAGCCCAGCACGGTGCAGATGACGTCGAGCTCATCGAGCTTGACCACGTTGGGGCTTCCCGACCACAGGCCCGACATCTTGCCGGCACTGATGACCAGGCCACGTTCGGCGAGCATCCGCTGGAACTCGCTGGCCTTCCAGATGCCGCGGTTCGCGGCCGCCAGGCGCAGGTTCCATTTCATCGGGTGAGTCCTTTCCATCGGTCGGCGACGCGGCGCTGTCCGGTGACCCAGGCGTCTTCGACATGGGTGGCATGGACGTGGATGTATCTGGCCGTGGTGCCGGTCCAGGCGTGGCCGAGCAGCTCCTGGATCGCGAACAGGTTCATCCCGGCCAGGTAGAGCTGGGAGGCGCAAAAGTGCCGCAGCACGTGCGGTGTTAGCCGCCCCGACCAGGTCGGCAGATACCGGTCGACAGCATCGATCAAGGCACGGCGAAACACGTCCGCCGTGGCGCGGGTGCACGTGCCCTCAGCGTTCTTCCGCTCGGAGGGGAACAAGGGCGTGCGGTGACTGGACAGGTCGAGCTCGAAGAGCCCGAGGACGTCTTCGATGAACCAGCGCAGGCTGCGATCGGCGCCGTTGATTAGGGGCACCAGCCGTGGCTTGGGCCCTTTGCGGCGAGACCCCTTGCCATGGCGGACGTTCAGCTTGCCGAACCGGCCCAGCTCCCAGCGCACGTCATCCAAGTCGAGCATCCGGGCCTCGTTGATCCGTAACCCGACGTCGGCGACCAGCCGGGCCACGGCGTAGTTGCGGGCCGCCGGGGCGAACTTGCGGCAGCTCAGCAGCTCTTCGCGCCACCCGGCGAACAGTTGCTCGATCTCCTCGACGGTCGGTGGGACCCGCAGCTGCGGATCCACGGACAACCGTGGCCGGTTGACCTCATCGAGCGGGCACTCGACGACGCGGCCAGTGAGGTTGTGCAGCTCAACCCTGTGCCGAAGCTCCAAAAACCGGAAGAACACCGTCAGAGCAGCCGCCCGCCCGGTGCGAGTGGAGGGCTTGGCGTCTCGCAACACCTTGCCGAAGTAGACGTCGCCGTCTTCGGGTTGCATCTCCCACAGCGGCCGGCCGAACCAGTCCCGGATCAGCTCCAGATGATTGGCGTCGTTGCTGATGGTGCTGTCGGTCAGCCCTGCCGACGCGCGAGCCAGCACGAACCCCGCCAGCACGTCGGTCTCGAAGGCGGCAAGATCTTCTTCGCTGCCAGGGGCTCGATACTCGCGTAGATCTCGTACGACTCCCAGCGCCAACCCGCGCCTCCCGACTTCACCAGTACCGCCATCTCATCACTCCTGTGACAGAAGCTTCACGGAGAGTGAAGCTACTTCAGGGCGTGCTGATCGATCTGGCAAACGGGAGAAGACGCAGTTCGCAGGCAGTGAGCATGCAGGGTGAGGAGGATTCGGCGCCCTCAACTCAAGAACTGTTGCTTACCCGTGTAGCCGGCGCAGGCCAGGTAGAGCTTGAGCAGGGCGACGTAGCCGCGATCGTCCAGCAGGACGGTGCGTACGCTGCCGCCCTTGCCGTGGATGCGGACGTGTTCGTCGTCCAGGCGCAGGTCGAGGTCCTCTACGTACAGGCTGCAGACTTCGGAGGCGCGGGCGCCGCACACGTAGGCGGTCTCGAACAGCACCCGATCCCGCAGCCGGTCCAGCGGCAGATCCTTGCGCGGCCGCCGCGAGCAGATAATCACCGTGACCATGAAGGACCCGCGACCGCGCCATCGGCCGGCTGCTGTTCTACTCCGGGCTGCGCATCGCCGAGCTGGTCGCCCTCGATGAGACGGACGTGCCGCTGTCGGCCCGCAAGGGCAAGGTCATCGTCCGCAACGGCAAGGGCGAGACCTCCCGCGAGGTTCCCCTGCTCGACGCCACCGTGCGCGAGACCGTCAAGGGGTGGAAGAAGGAGCGGAGCCAGTGGCTGGGCGCGGGCGGCCCGGCGCTGTTCCTCAACCGCTACCGCGGCGGTCGGCTGTCAGCCCGCGCCATCGACCAGCTGCTCGACGAACTCGCGGCCGAGGCCGACCTGGTCGACGACACGGCGCGCCCGCCGCCTCCGCGCACACTTTCTCCACCAACCTGCTGCGCCAGGGCATGGGCATCGTCGTGGTCGCCAAGCTCCCCACCGACCAGTAGCACCACGCATACCGGTGGCGCATGCCGAGAAGGCCGATCCTTGCCAGGAGAAGGCGGCATAGCACGCCCGCTGTGTCTCGGGGCGTGCTCCACGCACGCCCCGAGACCCCTGACTTTTATGGCACTTGGAAGCAGGGTGAGAACTCCGAGGTACGACCGGGGACCAGCGGAACCCCGTTACCGGAGGTCGCGATGGCCGTGATGTACTTGCCACTCGCGACGCGCTGGGTCATCGCCGCGCTGCCGGTGCCGGGAAGGGCGCCGGAGCCGAGGAGGGCCGAGCCGATCCAGGTCTGGCCTTCGCCGTTCCCCGACGGGTCGCAGGTGTCGTTCTTGTAGAAGTCGATCTCGGTCGTCTCCGACGGGTCGGCATGGAAGCTGGACGCGTCCCAGTCGATGCTGGTCACGCCCAGCACGGTCGCGACCCTGGTGATCAGCGGATGGTTCTGGAGGCCGTTCGGGCCGGCGTCGCCGTCGCCGTTGGGCAGCACCGTGCCGTCCCGGTTGAGGTCGATGCCGAGGCCGTCGTTGTCGTGGATGCGGTTCTGCGTGATGGCGTTGAGCATTCCGGTGCCGACGCCGACACCCGCGCCGTGGTTGTTCACGATCACGTTGGTCTTGAAGCCGGAGCCGCCGATGCGGTTGGCGTCGCCGCCGGAGATCTGGATGCCGTCGCCGTCGTTACCCAGGTCGTTGGTGTCCGTCGCGTCGGTGCCGATGTGGTTGCCCCAGACGAGGTTGCCGACGGCCTTCTGCGGATCGCCTGAGTCGGTCAGCGAGATACCGTAGAAGGAGTTGCCGGACACGACGTTGCCGGCGTTCGCGGCGTCGCCGCCGATGATGTTCAGGTTGCCGGTGACGAGGATGCCTCCGAGGTTCCCGAGGGCGGTCGTCTGCGCGGCGTTGGTGCCGATCGTGTTGTGCAGGACGACGTTCTCCTCGCCGGCGAGGTCGAGGCCGGGGCCGGTGCTGGTGTTGACGACCAGGTTGCCGTCATCGTCCCCCGGGCCGCCGATGACGTTCTTGGTCGAGCCCGCCTCGATCACCACGCCGCGGCTGTTGGCCAGAGCCTGCGAGCTCGTGGCATCGGTGCCGATCGTGTTGCCCAGGATCGCCGTTTTCGTCGCCGGGCCGTTGAGTGCGGCCGTGCCTTGGACGAGGATCGCAGGGCCGGCGTTGCTGGAGATCAGGTTGCCGGACCCGTCGGCCGTACCGCCGATCTTGTTCCCCTCGCCTCGTACGACGTGCACGCCGCCGCCGCGGTTTCCGATCTGGCCCGTCGTGACGCCTGGGTCGGTACCGATGATGTTGCCCTGCATCTCGTTGCCGTCCCCGGCGATTTTGACGCCGGCGTTGCCGCTGGCGTTGCCGAACAGGGGGCCGCTTGCAGCGACCACGTTGCGGTCCTCGATGACACTGCTGCCGACCTCGTTGCCGTTACCCGCGACATCGATCCCGTCGCCGACCGCGCCATTGAGGAACGTCGGCGGCGCCGCGAGCTGCTGGTGGGTGCCGATGTAGTTGCCGCGCACCCGGTTGTCGTTCCCGATCACCTTGATCCCGTCGCCGTCGCCGGCCGGCAGCGCCGCGACGCCGTTGCCGGTGTTGCCGATCACCAGGCCGCTGATCGAGGAGTCGTGCGTCTGGACGACGAGGCCGTTGTGGGCGTTGGCCGCGTCGATCCAGATCTGGATCGTCGCGGGCATGACCAGCGTCGCCGCCACCGCTCCCGGTTGCAGGTACCCGCGTACGTTGACCGGGTCGGTGATCGTCGGCAGGTCGGACTGGAGCGTGATGACGAAGGGCCCCACGCCCGGGATGTTGAACACGATTGCGTCCGCCGGGCAACCGGCCGGAGCGTTCGGGGTGGCGTTCGCGTCCTGGATCGCCCGGCGCAGGCTGTTCGCCCCCCTGTCGTTCGCGTTCAGTACGGGGAACGCCACCGGGGCCGGGCACCCCATGGCCGCCGCCGCGGGCGCCGGCCCGACGACGGTCGCGGCGATCAACGACAATGACACCGCCCCCACACCACGCGACCCCGCCGGCCCCCGGCCGGGCGGTCCTCAGGGATCAGATATCGGCGTACAGACGTGCGGTGATGCGTCCCCATGATGGCTCGTCGTGGTGTGGTGGATCGATCGTTATCGTGGGTAGGCAAGCGAAATAGCTGGTCAGCTGCTTGAAGGTCTGTCAGGCACGTAAGCCACGTAGGCTGGCTGTCGCTGCCACGCTGGTGGATCTTCGAGAGGTCCATGCCCAGCTGGCTGCTGCGCACGAGGCGAACCGGGGAACGTCCTGGAGGCCCACCGACCAGGTGCGCGTCAACCCAACGGGCGCGGCCGCGTACATGCAGGGCGGCCGAGCCGCACACCACGTAGTGGCCCCGGGGCAGGTTCAGCCGGGCCAGCTCGGCGAACAGGCCTGCTGGATCGGTCAGCAGGCGGCTCGGCGTGGTGGAGGAGCTCATGCCGGAACCGACCTCCGCCTGCGAAGCTCATAACCAATGATCGCCAGGGTGTAAAACACGAGATCGGCTGCGAACTTGCCGAGGGCGACGCCTATGGCCGCATCTGCGACGATCATCGGGCCGACGTACATCGCGAACGGGCGGACCACCAGGGTGTCGGCCACCTCGGCCGGCCCGAACTCCACCAGCAGGCCGCGCACGGTCACGTACACGGCCGGGCGCCGTGGGTCGCTCCGTCGCCGGGCGCGCAGGTCCCGCACCAGCAGGACCGCGTAGAACGCGATCGTCTCCCCCAGCGAACCGGCGAACGCGGTGACCGCGGGGACGCCGAACCCGTCCGCGGTCCTCGCCGCGGCCACCGCGCCGAAGATCGCGGCCAGCTCGGCAGGCACGTAGCGGTTCACCCAATCCCGCACCCGGGCGCGACCGGATCGAGGAACGTCCGGGTCATGAGCTGACTGCCGGAGCGTCCGTCCGGCAGTCATCGCCGGTCCTCGCTACCAGGCCGGCCGTCGCCGATGGCGGCCAGGAGTCCGGCCCGGCTCGGGCCCGGGGTGGCGTAGCGGTGGGCGCCCTCGGCCGCGGCGAGCACCTTGCCGGCCATGCCGGGTTCTGCCAGCACGTCCTCCGGCGTGGCCAGAAGGGCCGCGATCGACGCGTACGCGCGCAGCACGTCCGGATCGCGGTACGCGGCCGTGTACATCGCCTTGGTCATCGCCCAGGCCGGGTCGGAGGTCTCATACGGCTCGCCAGTGATCTCCCCTGCGATCTCGGCCAGCCGGTGCCGGTCGAAGGCGAGCGTCATGCGGTAGAGGGGAGCGACCGTCGTCTCCGTGACCTCGTCGAACCGCGAAGCCAGCTTGCCCGCCTGGTCAGGACCGACCTCTCGCAGCAGGTCGCGCAGGCCGCAGGCGTGGAGCAGGCCGATCGACGCGCCCCGTCCCAGGGAGGGGTTCGTGCATGCCCAGGCGTCCCCGACCGCGAGGAGTCCGGTGACCACCGGCGTGCCGTCGACGACGAACCGGCGGTACCGGTCCTCGATGCCCGCGATCACCTGGATGCCGGTGAGCGGCTCGCCGGCGCCCCAAGGTGCGAGGGTCGGGTAGAGGGCCAGTGCCGCCTCCCAGGCGCGAGCCTCGCGCAGCGCGCGCAACGGCTTGTCCTGGGCGGCGGTGATGAACGCCACGCCCCAGGTGTCGCCGTCGCACGGGGCGGCGAGCAGCGACACGCTCTCGAAGTGCTGAAGGGGCGTCGCCTGCGAGGCGGGCAGTGCTCCGGTCGCCGAGCGGAAGTGGCGGGTGTAGTAGACGAACCCCGACGCCTCCCGCTCTTCCAGCGGACGGCGGCAGCCGAGAGCATCGAGCATGCCGATCACGGCCGACCGGCGGCCTGTGGCGTCGATGACCAAGTCGGCGCGGATCGCCGTGCCCTCATCGGTCAGGACCCCGGCGACGTGCGGAACCCCGCCAATCGACTGCGGGCCTGCCGTCAGCCCGGTGACCGCCAGGCCCCGGCGGATGCGGAGGCCGGGCATGCGCTCGGCGACGGCGGTCAGCGCTGCCTCCAGTACCGGCCTGCGTGCCGTCACCGTCTCGAACCGCGTGTCGGTCTCGCGCGGACCGCCGTTGAGCTCCGCGGGGAGCGCCTCGACGTGATTGACGCGGGCGGCGCCCACGGACTCGAGCTGCTCGATCACCGCGGGCAGTTCGCGCTCCATCACCTGCCGCCAGCGGGGCAGCAGGTAGTGCAGCTGACGGAACTGGCTCACCCCGCGCCGCTCCCAGCGTTCCCACAGGTCGCCGGGTCCGCCGCTGGGGAGGGCCGCGTCCCGTTCCACCACGGTGACGCGGTGCCCGTCGTTCGCGAGCAGCATCGCCGCCGCCAGACCGTTGAGCCCGGCTCCCAGCACCACTATCTCTGCCACAGCGCACCTTCCTGGTCGGATCGGTGCTGACAGCATCAGGCGCCTGGCTGCTCACCCTCCAGATCGACCGGTGGCCGGATAGTGGTCAATCGGTGCTCACTGGACGTCGAGCCGTATCTCGCCGACCTCCACCGCCCACAGCAGGTCGGTGAGGCGTTCCAGGGCCTTGGCCAGGTGCCGCCGGTAGGTGGAGAACGGGAGGTCGAGCATTTCGGCGGCCGCTTCCTGGGTGGGCGCCGTACGGACGAAGGTGCGATCGATCACCCGGTGCAGCGTCTCGGCGCGAGGTTCCCGCCCCAGCTGCTCGATACCGCCGAGCAGCATGGCGTGGAGCCTGTCGATGGAGGCTCCGTCGAAGCCGACGGCCAGCGCCGTACCCATCAGCGGGTTAGCGCCGAGCAGGTCGGGCTGGTGCAGTTCGCGCAGGGCGAGGCGGACGGCATGATTGAAGGTGCTGCGGTCAAGTGGTGCGGGCCGGAGCAACTCTGGCGGCGGCGGCCCGCTCTCCCCTGACAGCCCGCGCCTGCCCACGAGGTCGAGCCAGACCTCGACGGGCAGACGGCGCCAGTCGATTCCGAAGATCGAGTAGCGCCGCCCGCCGGACTCCGCCCTGGACTCGGTGGTGAGGGCCAAGTAACGGAAGACAGGCGCCCAGAACTCGGGATCGACGGTCGTGGCGAACGACCAGGCCAGCGGTCGTGCCACCCACTCGACCGTCGACATGATGGATCCTGCCAGTACGCCGTGCGGATCGCGATGGCCGGCCCTCCCGGACAGGAACCGGGCGATGCTGATCTGTTCACCCGGCCGGGCGGGCGAGATCCGCGCCGCGGTGTCGAGCGTGGCGCGTACGACGGGATCGGCGTCGCACAGCGACGGGTCGCAGGGGTAGACGACCTGGAACGCGAACCCGGTCAGACCGGCCGGTGAGTGCACCACGACCAGATTCTCCGGCTGCGCTTCCAGCCACCGCTCGGCGAGCGCCGCGTTCCCCTCACCCTCAAATCGTTCGATCATCTCCAGCACGCCGCGATGATCGTCGCGACGCCCGGGTATCACGGCCACCCCTCCTTGCTCGCGCAGCGCCCAGAACTGCGCCTCCAGCGGGCTGCGCCGGTGCAGGAAGATCTTCTGGTGGGCCGCGAGCCAGCGGTCGGCGCCCTCGCTGCGGCGCAGGCAGGCCATGGTGTATCCGTGAACGATCCCGTGAACGTGCCGATAGGCGTCCGGCGAGCGGCGCCGGATGTCGGCGTCGAGCAGATCGCGTACGAGATCGTGTGCGTACAGACCGTCCGTCCCCCGGCTGACATACGGCCGTCTCTCCAGCCACGCCCAGATCTCCGGAGCACGGTCACCCACGGCGCGCCGCAACAGGTCCTCGGTGGTGAGCCAGGCGTGCGCGCACACCGCGAGCCCGCTCGCGTGCGCCTCGTCCGGTACGTCACCGACCACCTGCGCCACCAGAGTGGCCACCAGATCGGGCACGTCGGCGAGGCCATCGGGCACCAACCCTGCCGCGGCGGCATCGGCGAGCAGCGCCAGCGTGAGCGGGTGCCCTCCACCCAAGGCCGCCAGATGCGGGTTGAGCGAACCGGACACTCCGGCACGATCCAGCAGTTCCGCGCTCTCGGCCGCGCTCAGCTCCGCCAGCCGGTGACAGACCGCCAGGGCGCGCCACCCCGGATCGGTACGCCACGGCGCGCTCGGCGGATTGCGCCCTGCCAGCACCACGACGGCTCCGGCCGGTACGGATGGCAGGAACTCGTCGCGGACCCAGGCGTCGAGCGTGCCTAGGTGCTCGTAGCCGTCCAGCATCAACACCGCTCCTGGACCGTCCTCTCGGCCCCAGGCGTCCCCTGCCGACCACCTGGCGATCGCCCGGTCGATGGCCATCCGTAAACTCTCCGCCGAGCAGTCGACGTCCCGGCCGTCGACGGTGACGGCCACGCGGCCCGCGGCCAGGGCCCGCATCCGGAACTGGTGAAGCAGCGTGGTCTTGCCGATACCGCCAGGACCATGCACGAACAACACCCGGCGCAGCGTGTCGGCCCCCAGCGCCGCCTCGAAACTGGCCAGCACGGCCGCCCTTCCCACGAACGCTCGGCGGCGGGCTTCATCGATGACTGACGCGAGATCCTTCGCCATCACAGCTCCCGCCCATCCACGGCCGAGGCGCAGCGCGCGACTCCGTCCGAAGCCAACGCCGTCAGAATAAGCCCCGCTGGTGCGAGCGACACCTCGTCAGACCTGGAGCTCTCGACGATCCACCGGCGCGGCAGCCGCCGCGGGCCTGCTTGCCTGACGTGCCTTAACGACCTTCAAGCCGCTGACCAGCCAGAACGCTCGACAATCCCAGATAGCGATCGACGCTGTCCTCGTCCACGACAGTGGCACTGGCGGTATTGGCCTTGGGTGACGTCGCCGTGCCGAGAGGCCGCAAGCCCTTGTCCGGCGCCGAGGAGGCGCTCGCATAACGGCCCAGGCAGTTGAGGTGGGCATGGCCCAGCGGAGACAGCCGCGCCACGTCCTCATCCTTCACCGGCACACCTTGCGGATCTGGCCGCCTCCGCCGTGGCAGATCTTGCGGGCCAGCCGGTGCCGGGACTCCTGGACGGTGAGCTGCTTGTTCAGCTTGCGCCGGTAGGTGTCGTCGATCGGGTCCACGATGGACAGCAGGTGCAGGGTCTTGTCGATCCGGCCGTACTCGGCGAACGCCTGCCCCAGCGGGGTCGGGCGCCCGCCTCGGGCGAACATGCGCAGCAGATCGTAGGCGCGCACCTGGTTGGTCACCAGCGACCCGGCGACCCGGGTCATATCCGCCCATTGGGTGCAGATCTTCTGCCGGTTGATCTTGTTGCGGGCAATCGCCTCCAACGGCCCGTAGTCGCTCGGGGTGTTGCTGCCGGGCACCTCCGAGCGCCAGAACCGCTGGTCGCCCAGGTCGGCGAAGCGGGGCGCGAACCGGTTAGCCGAGCATGGAGAAGATCCCGAACAAAACGGATCAGTCGCGGAGTTCGCCTTCGAGGAGGCCCATAAGGATCATGTCGTGCCACTTGCCATCACGGCGGAAGCCTTCGCGCACGCGGCCCTCCTCGACGAAGCCCACCTTCTCGCAGACTCGGCGCGCTGCAGTGTTCTCTGCCGCGAAGTCCAGAGTGATCCGGTGCAGGCGCATTTCGTTGAAGCCGTACCTGCACATCAGGCGCATCGCCTCAGTGGCGAAGCCACGACCCCAGACATCCTTTTCGCCAATCTGGATATCCAGCTCAGCATTCCCGACCTCCGGCTTCGCATCCCTGAGCCGGACGAATCCGACGGCGCGCCGATCGTCGAGCGACTCGATGATAAACCGGCAATTCTCATAGCCGTTGCGCGGCGCCGCCGCCAGCCGCTCCTGTGCCTGCACGAACGACTCTGGGTAGCCGCTGCTCATCCAGCGCACCACTTCGGGGTCGTGACTCCAGCGCCAGATGCTCTCGAAATCAACGGGCTCGACGGCGCTCCTCAGTCCGTCGACGTGCATGATGATCTTCCTGAAGAGTTGCCGTCATCCGGATCGGTGGTCTCGCCGAGGTCGGTGAGCAGGCCGGTGAGACGGCGGGCGATGGCGGTGTGCCGTTCGACTTCGCGGGTCCAGCCGCGTTCGTCGGCGTCCGGGACTGTACGGTTTTCTGGACAGGCCCGGGCTGGGCGCCGCGCATGCATTGGATGATCGTCCTCGGGGGCCCTTCCCGGGCTCCCTACCCCCACCCCGGCGCATAAAGCGGTCATATTCCGCTGATCGACATCGGCGGGGGTGGCGGAGATGTCAGCGCATATGGAGACAGCCTCGTGTCGCATGCCGTCAAGTACGGGCGCACTTGTCCCGCATCAAGGCAGAGCTGAGGGTCAGTTGTCTTCGGCGCGTCAATGGCGTATCGCCGTTTGCACTTCGTCCTCACGGTCAGCGTTCGGTTCGTCGTCACGTACCTGGGCGGCGGTGATGGCCACCGTGGTGACGATGTCGGCGACGGTGGCGCCGCGCGACAGGTCGTTGACGGGCTTGCGCAGTCCTTGCAGCACCGGTCCCACCGCGACCGCGCCGGCGCTGCGCTGGACGGCCTTGTAGAGGTTGTTGCCGGTGTTGAGGTCGGGCACCACGAAGACGGTCGCTCGCCCGGCCACCTGGCTGTCGGGCATCTTGGTCCGCGCCACCGAAGGGTCGACCGCGGCGTCGTACTGGATCGGCCCTTCCACCGGCAGATCAGGGCGGCGCTCGCGGACCAGCGCGGTGGCGGTGCGGACCTTGTCCACATCGGCGCCGGCGCCCGAGGCACCCGTCGAGTACGACAGCATGGCGATCTTGGGATCCACGCCGAACAGGGAGGCGGTGCGGGCCGAGGAGATCGCGATGTCGGCGAGTTGTTCAGCGGTCGGATCGGGATTGACGGCGCAGTCGCCGTACACCAGGACCCGATCGGCCAGGCACATGAAGAACACGCTGGAGACGAGTCCCAGGCGCAGGATCTCGAATGCCGGCCTGATCGTGTGTGCGGTGGTGTGCGCCGCGCCCGAGACCATGCCGTCGGCCATGCCGGTGTGGACCATCAGGGTGCCGAAGTAGGACACGTCGGTGACGTTGTCGCGGGCCAGTTCGACGGTCATCCCCCGGTGCGCCCGGACTCCGGCGTACTCACAGGCGAACCGCTCGCGCAGCTCCGCGTCGAACGGGCTGAGGACCCTGGCCTCGTCCAGGTCCAGGCCGAGTTGAGCGGCCTGGACCCTGATGCGCTCCTCGTCGCCGAGCAGGGTGAGCTCGGCCACGCCACGGCGCAGCAGGACGTCGGCCGCGCGCAGGATGCGGGGTTCCTCGCCCTCGGGCAGCACGATGTGCCGTCGGCGGGTACGCGCCCGGTCCAGCAACTCGTACTCGAACATCAGCGGCGTGACGACGTTGGTCTTGGCGATGGCCAGCCGATCGAGCAGCAGCCCGCCGTCGACGTGCTCGGCGAACAGCCGCAGTGCCGTGTCGATCTTCCCGCCGGCTTCGGGCGTGAACTGGCCCTCCACCGCCGACAGACGGGTGGCGGTGTCGAAGGTGTCGTGGTCGGTGGCGATGACCGGCAGCGGAATGGCCATGCTGCGCAGCAGCCGGTCCACTGGGGCGGGCAGATCCGTGCCGCGGGTCATGATCACCACCGACAGGGCGGGGAAACCCGGCGCGGCATGCGCCGCGATCAGCCCGGGCAGCAGCGCGGCGGCCCGATCGGAGGGGATGATCACTGCTGTGCCCTCGGTGTAGCGGTCCAGGATGCTGGGCAGCGACATCGCGCCCACCATCAGCGCGCTCGCCTCCCGGCCGAGCCCGTCGCGCTCGCCGAGGAAGAACCTGCCGTCGCAGGCATCCAGCAGATCGGCGACGGTGGGCGCGCGCAGAGAGGGCGCCTCGGGCAGCACGAACGCCGGCGTGGGGTGTTCAATTGCGATGTGCTCGGCCGCCGCCCGGGTGACCACGACCGCGAGTTCCCGGGCGTGGTGGTGCACCAGTTGCCGGGACGACAGCTCGACCGCGGCGGCGATCTCCGCGACCATCCTGCCTCTCCCGCTCACCACGTTCAGCACGGGTGTTCCCAGGTCCGCGGCCAGCCTGGCGTTGAACTCGAACTCGGTCGGCGCGCCCACATCGGTGTAGTCGGTCCCGACCACCACAACCGCGTCACACCGCCCCGCGAGCGCACGGTATCGGGCCACGATGTCGCCGGCGGCACGCTCGGCATCGGCGTGCACCTCGTCGTAGGTGACGCCGGCGTACGTCTCGTAGGGCAGGCTGAGCTGGAACCTGCTGCGGATGGTGTTGATCAGGTTGTCCTCGCGTCCTGCCCTGACGACTGGACGGAACACGCCCACGGTCTCCACCTGCCGGGACAGCAGCTCCACCATGCCCAGGGCGATCGTGCCCTTGTTGCTTCCGGCTTCGCCTGCCGCGATGTACACCGCACGTGTCATGTTCACCATTCTCGACGGACGCGGCAGACCCCACACACCGGGGAGGCGGACTCGGATCATCCAGCGGTTACGGTGCACTAGGGTCAGCCGAGCCCAAGGCTCGGAATTGTCTACCGCGGACCTGCTGCGGCGGGCAAAGACATGAGAAGGAACCGCGCGAGGCGACGCCCACCCCTGGGGCATCGGGGTGGGCGTGTGGTCTTGCGCACTACTTGAGCCAGGCGTTCTGCTGCACGATCGGCAGCCTGCCCAGGCCGAGCGTGGTGCCGGCGTTGGCCAGGGCCAGGCCGATGAGCACGATCGCGTAGATGATGTGGTCGTCCATGAAGGGGTTGTTGGCCAGGGGCAGCTCGGCCGCCCACATGAAGACCAGCATCAGGGTGCCGGTGGCGGCGGCGATCCGGGTGCCGACGCCTAGGACGAGCGCGGCGCCGATGCCGAGCAGGCCGGCCACGAACAGCCAGTCCACCCAGGCCTGTCCGGCCAGGGCGCTGAAGAAGCCGCCGAGCGCGTTCTCGCCGGTGCCCTTGAGGAACCCGGTCGTCGGGCTGCCGCCCTCGATCCAGGCGCGGTTGGCCGGGGTGGCGAACCCCCAGCCGAAGGTCTTGTCCAGGAACGCCCACAGGAAGACCCAGCCGATCGAGATCCGGGTGATGGCCCAGAGATAGTCGACGAGGCGGCGTGCATAGGTGCCTGTGCTGGTCGGGGTGACGGACCTATTGATGGTGGCGGCCATGGTGGCCCCCTTTCATCGCTGATTGGTCGTCTCTGTTACGCCTCAAGCACACCGTCTGCTCCCTTGCCGGGGCAGTGCCGTACGACCCGCAGCGCCAGGACCTTGGTCCCATCACGTCGCCGCGACATGACCAACGCCTGGGCGCCACCCTCCCTCGGCACTCCTCGCCGCCGCGATACCGTCAAACCGCCCCGGCGGGCACCAGTTAGTGGGGCGAGGGACCTTCGGCAGGACCTCCGTCCCTGGCAGCACTCGCTCTCGCGGGCAAGCCTGAGGCCCTGAGAGGTGCGTCATGACCACTGCACGCACCATCGATCTCGCGGTCAGGCGGCTGCTGGTGGCGGCGGGGAGGCGCCTTCGGTGCACAACACCCAGCCGTGGCGTTTCAGAGTGCGCAGCGAGAACGTGATCGAGATGCTGGCCGACTGGGACCGCGGGCTGCGGGTGAGGGATCCACGCGGACGTTCCCTGCATGTCAGCTGTGGCACCGCGCTGTTCCACCTGCGCGTCGCGGCCCGGGTGGCAGGACGCAGACCCGCCGCTGAGCTGCTCCCTCCCTCGGACGAGGCACCCGGCCTGCTGGCCATTGTCCGGTTCGACGCACGGGCGCCGTTGTCAGCTGAGATGCGAGAGCTGTACGAGCTCATCCCCCATCGGCATACCAACCGGAAACCCTTCAGCGAGCGGCTCATCCCGGCACCGGTGCTGAGCGAGATGCGCACCGCCGCCGTGCTTGAGCGCGCCAGGCTGATCTTTCTGGACCGGCGCAGTGCTACGGACCTGCTCGACAACGCTGCCATCGCCGAGGACGAACTGGCCATCAAGCCGGAGTACCTGGCCGAGTTGGCGGCTTGGAGCACAGGCCACGGAGTGCCCGCTCATGTCCAAGGGCCGCTGGCCATAGGCGACGTGGATCCGGTCCGCGACTTCGGCCGCCGTGTCGGCAGCGCGCGCTTTAAGGCGCGTCCTCAGCTGGCGGTGCTCACCACCGCCGCAGACGAGCCGCTGGACTGGCTGCGCGCCGGGCAGGCCCCTGCAGCGGGTGCTGCTGGTGGCGACCAAGCACGCCGTGCTCGAGCGTGGGCGGGACGGCTTCGGCTTCCGCCCTCGCGGTCGATCACGACCTCATGCCTGCGCCGTTCTGCTCACCGGGCGGACGATCCACGCGTCGGGCCCGGGGAAGATGAGGCTCTCGTGTCCGTCGTCCAGCCAGTGCACTAGGTAGGGCGGCGATCCGTCCGCGTGGCTCACCTCCACGATGAACCCTTCGCGGCGGATGCTCTCGCCGCGTACCCTCCGCGACCAGCCGACTGTCGCCTTCATCGCCGTCTCCTCAGAAGCGGTGGCCTGTTCTTCCTCTCACCCTCCAAGCCTCCGTCCTAACGGGGCAGGGCCGGAGAGGTCTCCACGGAGGAGGACTTTCGGCCCTCACGTAGCAGCCGTTCGGCTCTGCCGTTCCCGGGCGGCTTCTCTCACAGTGGCCTGAAGGAGGTTGTCCCATGAAGAGCGCGGTTCATCCGTTAGTGCTGTGTGTGCGCCTGTACCGGCACGACGACAATCCCTTGCGCCGCCGTTCCGATCGGCTGGAGTCCGTTTTCGTGCTGGCGGCTCTGGTCGTTGTGCTGGTCAGCCTGTGGCCGGCCGTGGTCGCCGGGCGGGCGGTGTACGAGGGGGCGGTGCAGGATCAGAGCGCGGGGACCGATGTTCGACGGCAGGTCATGGCCACGTTGACGCAGGATGCTCCGCCCGCCCGCGTGTCGTTCTCGGAGGTCCCCGCCGCGCAACCGGAGACGATGGCCCGCTGGACGAACCCTGAGGGCGCGGCGCGGAGCGGCTTCGTGCCGGCGCCCTCGTTGGCCAAGGCGGGCTCTGTGGTCCCGGTGTGGATCGATGCCGCGGGGGCACCCGCCTCACAGCCCGCTGACAGTGCGGTGCTCGCCATGCGGGGAATGGTGATGGGGCTCCTGGTCGTGCTCGGGACGGGGTTGCTGGTGCTGACGGCGTTCTTGGTCTTCCGCCGGCGGTTGGATCGGATCCGGTACGGCGAGTGGGACGCCGCGTGGGTGCGGGCCGGCGAGCAGCGGCGCCGCCCCAGACAGCCGTGAGCAACGGCTCAGCCCGGCTCCATCTGGGGTTTCTGGAAGCGCCAGGACACGTTCAGCTCGGGTGGGTGACGGCAGCAAGCGCACGCCCCAGCGCCTGCTCCGATGGAATCCGACGCTCCTGAGACATGCCCCGGAACCAGGGGGCACCGGGGGTCTTTAGCCGATGTACGGGTCCAGCCCTTTGAAGCCGTGATCGATACGCAGTCGAATGGCGGGGTGGATGGGGTAGTCCTGAAGAGCTTCGGGATCGACCCACCGCACCTCGCGTGCTTCAGTGGGCTCGGGCTGCATGATCCCGCCGACGACCCGGGCGCGCAAGCAGATGTTGATCGGCTGCCGCACCTCGTCGACCTTGTCACCGTGCATGTAGACGATCACGTGGTCAGGTGTGGAGAACACACCCACCAGGCCCGTCACCTCGACGTCGAGGCCGGTCTCCTCACGGCACTCTCGTGCCGCCGCCTGAGCAACCGTCTCGCCTCGCTTCACACCCCCGGTGGGGATCGTCCACAGGTCGTTGTCCGTACGACGCAGCATCAGTAGACGGCCCCCGTCGTCACGGACGAACACACTCGCCGACGCCTTACGACTGGTCGGTTTCGGCGCGTCCGGGTCACGCCAGTAATCGACGCGCTTCGCCTTCTTCGTCACGCGACGACCCCGCGATCCCACGGCCGTGCCGACGCCCATACCCGCTCGAACGATTCCACGTAGGTGTTGAACCACGTCCCGTCCATCCTGCGCAGATGGACCGTGGGCGTGTACGCGGCAAGCAGCCCGTACACATGGACGTTCACCAACATCTCGTCGTCGAAGCGGTAGATCGAGTTGTACAGCGGTGTGTCGTGCAAGCGGATCTGCACGCTGGGCGGCATGTGCTTCCGGTAGTATCCAAGCACCGCCGCCACACGTCCCGCCACGCCCCCGCCGATCTGATGCTCTGCGTCACGCGAGGCGAGCTGTTCTCCCTGTGGATCGCCGAGCAGCAGGCGCACCCGTGCACCCTCTTTCGCCTTGCCGGCCAGCGTGGGGAGCCAGTCAGGGTGTTCCTCCGTCAGGAACAGGCCGGCGAACGCCAGGAGGTCGATGTTGCGCTCGGCGTTGCGCAGCGTCTCCGTCCACAGATGGCGCGGCACGTCATTGCGGCGCGGGTAGGAAGCGACCACCTCGGCACCCACGAGTGACGCCTTGTCGATGGCGTCCGGCCACAGGTACGACTCGTCTTCTTCGAGGATGGCGGCGACCCGGTAGTGGGTTTTGGGGTAAGGGACGACCGTCCCGTGCAGCCAGCGCTCGACGGACTTGACGCTGACCTCAGCTCGGTCCGCGAGTTGACGGGGGTCGAGCCCGGCGCGGAGCATAGCCCGGCGTAGGCGTTCGTTCACCATGGCGGCATCCTGCCTTAGGACATCCGAGCGCATCCAGTTGACTGCAAGATGTCGCTAGGTGTCCAGGGGTGACGATGCGCTGTCCTGTAGTCACAGATGATGCTGAGGCTGTGAACAACGCCGTACGCCAGCAAGTGCCTCCCGCTGACAAGGTGGCCGTCGAGATCAACAGCATGATCCTTCACGTGCCAAAGGGCACGACGACCGTGTATCGCGTGCAGGCCCACATCAACCCGGTGAAGCCCGCGGAGGTCTCCCGAGCGATCCTGACGACGGATCTCATGTTCGCCTGGACATGGCTGATCGAGGCGCTTGCCGATCAAGGTTGGGGAGAAGTGGTCGCGTTCGATGTGGCGCTCAAGACGTGCCCCCGGTGGTCTCGCAACCTGGGCCGGATTGACGGACCCACCAAATACCCGAACCCGCTCAGGCACCCGCCGATCGAGTCCTGACCCATGCTCGGTGTGACCAAGCTCGTTTGGTCGCCTTACCAGGGCCGTGGCGCTCGCACCCGGGTACGCGATCACGTCACCGTTCACGAGGGAACCGAGCTGGAGCTGATCACCGAGGCGGGTCAGTGGGCAGTTCGCCGGACGACATGGGAGGGCTTCCGGATGATCCGGCAAGAGGAGACGGCACGAGGGGTCTCGCGTAGGGCGAAGGATGCGTGGCACTGGCTGACTGGCCGGTGGGTCTAGCCTAGGGCCGTCTCTGGGCGGCACGGCGTGTGACGTGCCAACGGGTCCTCGGAGACTGGAGGGTCCCCGCCGAGAACCGTGCGGCGGGGGCTCATGATCGAATTCCTCACGAAGCCTGCGGGCGATCACGAAGGGCCCCTAGACAACGTACGGACACCGCTGAATTCATCACATCATGAATATCGATTGCGGCCCCCCGGTCAGCGGGCTGAGGGGCCTCGACTAAAGGTCTTTCGTCCCCGCGAAACCGGGCGTTCGCCCCTGGCGGGCGTGCGAGCGCCAAGTGAAGACTGGACAAGATCCAAGGGTTGCGCAGGAGGTTCCTACGGTGGCGAACAAGCAGTGGACCGTGCAGATCTATCTCGCCGATGAAGGGGATGAGACATCGGCACGTGCTGTCCTGATCACCAAGGGCGGCGGGCGTGTGGACGGTATAGGGCGCAGGCACCGCAACCCAGCCGATGCCCGGGTGCCCGAGATCGGCGAGGAGGTGGCCGCCTCTCGCGCACTGGCCGACCTGGCCGGCAAGGTGGCGGCCATCACCAAGCAGGATCTCGCGGAATCCGCCGCCATCCCGGCCGAATCGTGATGGACGACGCCGATATCTTCTACCCAAATGTCCCGTAGGAGGCCCTTGTCCCCGCGGCCAGGGGACTTCGGTCCAGGCTGCTGGAGAAGTTCGGCCCCAGCGCATCCGCGACACGCCGCGGTCGGAGTCGGCGGGCAGGGAGGGGCTTGCGGCCCGCGCTCTCGGACCTTTGGCAGGCCAGAGCGTGAGATGCCAAGGGCTATTCTGCCGAGAAGGCTGAGTCCATGATCGATGAGATGGTGCGATCCCTCCCGGTCAACTATCACTCCGTGTGACGTTGGACGTGAAGAGGTGGGACCTTCGGCCCTACCGCGACCATCGACGTCCCTAACAGCATGAAGTGATTCGGTGAAGGGCCTGGGCTCTTCGGCGAGACTCAGCTGGAGGGAAGATGGACAGGAAGCTTGCCCCGCGAGGCCCGCGTGGACATCCCTTCGGGCTTTCCGCGGAGGTGGAAAACGGCACAGCGCAGATCGCGGTCTCAGGAGAGATCGACATCGCGACGGCACCGACGTTGGCAGAGCTGCTCGTCGGCACGATGGCCGAACCGGGTACGGCCGCCGAGGTCGACCTGGGCAACGTGTCCTTCATGGACGCGTCTGGCCTCACCGCCCTCATCCGGGCCGATGACAGGGCCCGGGACATCGGCGGGCAACTGCACCTCTCCCGCGTCCCCGAACGTGTCTCCCGCCTCCTGAAAATCACTCATTTGGACCGCCGCTTCTCCGTACTCGCCTGATCGCTGCCACGTACCCCAAAAGAACACGCACAGCTGAGAGGCAAAACCCCAGCTCGGCACCTCTGTGAACAGGGCTGTGTCGCTAGTTGGCGGCTGGGGCCACCTCCGGGAGAAGGACGCCGTCGAGGAGTTCCGGCGACGGGGCGGCGACGTCGTCCCCAAACCACGCAACCCCGCCCGCGGCGACATCGACGGCGACGAGACCGTCATCCTGGGCATCGTCGTGTCGGTACTGCATAACTTCTAGTGCCAATATCCGTCGTAGTGGTCGACCAGGTGCTGGGCGTCTGGGCCGGCCGAAGCGGCGGCGACTGTGAGGTCGGCCTCTCGGAGGATCTCCGACCGCACCAGCGGCGGCACCGACGCCGCCGGCACCTCCTGGCCGTCGCGGTGGAAGGTCATCGGGTTGGTCGCGCACAGCGCGTCCAGGTCCCAGCCCTCGTCGGACATGCCCTCGACGACGCGCAGGAGCCAGCGGGCCTGCCAGCCCGCAAGGTCGCGCACCACCTCGCCCTGCCCCTCGTGACAGTCGTGCTCCCAGTAGCCGATCGACACGCCGGTCCAGCCGTGCCGGATCAGCTCCGTCCGGGCCAGGTCGTAGCGCACGACGTGACCGGCGACGCGGTCCGGCTCTTCCACGTACACCTCGCGGAGGACTTGTTCGAACGGCTGCGCCAGACCCCTCTCGCGCCACGCGCCCACCTCCTCGGCGCTTGCGTCGGCCGGGTGCCATAAGGCGACAGGGCCCTTGGGGCGGCGCCCGGCCAGTTCCCAGCCGTCGACGGTTCTGACTGGCAGGCCTGAGGGGCCGCCGGGGATCCGCCACACCAGGGTGCGTGCGTCGGGGCCAGTGACGGGGTGGTCGAGGAGGTGCTCGCCGACCTCACGCCAGGTCCATTCGCGCTGGTGGATGAGCGCCTGTTCCAGGCGGTAGCGCGCGGCCGTGCGCGCCTGCTCGACCTCTCTGGGCGTGGCGGCGGCGGGCAGAGTGCGGTCGAGGAACTGGTCGCGGGTCAGCGCGGCCGCGTCGGCGAGCGCATCGAGCGCGCGAGTGACATTCTCCTGTACGGACGCCGCCCGCACCCGCGCCTGAATGAGCGCCAGCGGGGTGACTGTCTCGGGTCCGCCCCGGCGGACCAGCACGCCGATAGCCCCGTTGGCGACGGTCTCGCTGCGGCAGGTGGAGCCGGGGCCATCGTGGCCGGTGCCGCAGGTGACGGCGGCGTCGGCGAGCAGCGACGGGACCCAAGGTTCGTCAATGACCTCGCAGGTCCAGATCAGGCCGCGCGCCACCGAGACGGTCCGGCCCTTCAGGAAGCGGTCCTCGCTCCAGCTGATGTCGGCGTGGTGGCAGACGAACGGGCCGCCCCGGTAGGCGGCCAGGCGGATGACCAGCTCGTGGACCAGGGCGATGGCCTCAGGAGTGAGCAGGTCGCAGACGACCGGCAACCAGCCGTCGCCTGGGGCCGGTGTGTCGGCGGCGGCCCAGTGACGCAGCAGCGGCAGCATTCCGGCCAGGCGGAGGCCGTACTCCTCGGCCAGCATCGTGGCGAAGGGGTCGGCCTCCCCGATCACGTTCCTGACCGCACCGGCTGGGCCCTCCTCGGTGAGCAGGCTCTCCAGGAGCGGCTGGAGCTCTCCGAGGTCCGTCAGGTGGCCGAACAGGTCGCGGCGCTGTTGCGGATGGAGCAGGTGGGCGGCCGACAGCGGAATCCGATAGAGCTCCTCGTGGCGGGTGTGACCCTGGCGGGCCCAGTAGCCGGCGCGTTCGGCCAGGTTCCAGGCGTCGTCGGGAGTCCAGTCGACGGCGCGCCCGGCCACGGTGCGGACCAGGCGCAGGACGCGCTCGTCGTAGTCGTGGCCGCCCTGCGGGCCGAGCCAGAGCTTGGTGTGGGCGTAGGTGCCGAAGAGGCGCCAGTCGGTGCCAGGGCCGGGGTCGAGGCCCTGCTCGGTGAGGGAGTCGAAGCGCCGGTAGGCCTCCTTGGTAGCCGGTTCCAGATGATCCCAATTCCCCGCGAACGTCACCCGGTGATCGTAGTCGCACGATGTCCGAATGAAGATCCCCTAACGAACACAAGATGAGGCACGATCAGTACCCTGGCGAGGTGACGATAGACGCCGCCATGTCGAGGGCCACGAGAGGCACAGTCGACTCACCTCTGCTCCCTCTGCCAGAACACATCGCGGAACTTCTGTCCGACGTGGGAAGCCCGCCGCGGCTAGCGGCCCATCTGCGGGCCGTCCACGATGTCGCGCATCAGTTGGTCGACTGGGCGGAGAAGCACCGTCCTACCTTGACCTTCGACCGAGAGGCGGTGCTGTTCGGGGCCGCGACGCACGACATAGGAAAGGCCGTCCATCTCGGCGAGCTCTCCGGTCCTGGATCGGCGCATGAGGAAGCGGGGCGAGCCCTTCTGCTCGGCCACGGCGTCAGCCCGGAGCACGCCCGCTTCGCCGCAACGCACGCATCATGGACGCAACCGGATGTCGGCGTGGAAGACCTCCTTGTAAGCCTCGCCGACAAGATCTGGAAGAACAAGCGCGTCCCGGACCTGGAGGACCTCCTTGTGGCCCGCCTGTCCGAGGCGACCGGCCGAGCAACGTGGGAGGAGTTCATCGAGCTCGACGAGATCCTCTCCCACATCGGCGACCGGGCCGACGAACGGCTGGCGTTCCAGGCATCCTTCCCGATCCACAGCTGAAAACCGGCGACACACCATGACGATGAACTCCGGCGCCTCCGGTCGGATACCTCGGATTCCGCCGAAGCCAGAGCTTCCCGATCTCGCTGCTGCCCGCATGCTCGGCCCCGCGGAGACCGTAGAGGCGCGCTGGCAGCAGCTGCTGCTCGTCTGGCGCTGGCATCACGAGCGGCACGAAGCCTTGCACCCCGGCAACGCCTACCCAGGCATCGTGGCTCTGATCGAGGCTGCCGGCGCGGAACCGAAGCTCTGGCAGCTCTATCCCTTCACCAGCCATTTCAGGGTGCTGTTCAGCAACTGCACGAGTTACCCGTGGTCGGTCCAGGCGCCGTCGATCGAACCGCTACGTGACGGCCGGTTCTGTGTCCGTCGTCCTCGAAGTTCCGAAGTCATCGGGGTCACCCACACCGCGGGCACCGCAGTGGCCCTCGCCGTCGACAACCTCCCAGCCGGGCTCGGCCCAGCTGTCGACTCTCAAGGAGATGGCACTCGTGATCTTTGAGGAGAATACGAAGCAGCGGTTCCTGATCTTGCATGACTACGGCATGGGCGGTTCGTGGTGGTGGGTCCGCGCCCGTTCGGCTCGCGAGGTCCTGGAGACGTTCGCGGAAGTCGAGGTGATCGAGGCCCCGGAAGCGATCGAGCGGGCTGAGGGATGGAACCTGGACGAAGCCGATGTCGACGCGCCGACGATGCCTGCAGGCTTGGACGGCTTGCACGCCCAGCGGCAAGCACACCGGCACCTGCCCGGCTTCGGGGCGCTGGCCGATCGAACCATCGTCTACCTTCGGCGCCGCTGGGACGGAGACGACGGAGTCGACCCGGCCGACTACCTGATGGAGATCGGATCCGACGGACGCCGGCTGAGACAGGTGGAGCTGACCGACAACGGAGACATCTTCAAGAGCGATCCAGACGACTGGCCGTTCAACCCGCCCGTCGTGGACCTCTTCGACCCAGAACTGAAGGCCCTGGAGATCAACAGAGAAGAATTCGAGGCGGCCTGGCAGCGCGCCCGCAAGGACAACCGTGACCTCTGATCACCCGCACAGCGCCTCAGAAGCGCAGAGGTACAGCGCGGCCGATATCACCGTGCTCGAGTTCGACGCCGCAGTCCTCAAACGGCCGGGCATGTACTTCGGGGTAGGGCTGGACGATCCCAGGCTGCCAGCCTTTCTTGCTGTCGGCTGCTGCGCGGCACGCACTGCACCCAGCAACGCGAGTCGCAGAAGATCACTCGCTGGCCACAGAGATCGTCGTCCTCGGTGACCTCCGCTTCACCATGACCATCGACCAGCAGCACTCTTGGCAAGACTCCCCGCCCCTCGGCTACTTCGACTCCCTGCTCGGCCCCGAGTGGTGGCTCTTGGCAGCTATCGCGACCCTCTGCACATCGACAACGGTCGAAATGTGGAGCGACGGCCGAGGCTTCCGCCAAGAACTCGCCGGCCTGCGCCCCCTCAGCCCTGTGCAGAGGTTCGATCCGCAGGCCGGAAGCGGGACTCGCATCATCTTCACCATCGACGGCCACAACCTCCCGCCCAGCGCTGCCTTTCCCACAGACCTCGGCAACATCGACGCCCACGGCACGGACTGCACCGCAGAAGTCGGACCCGGTTACGTCGTCATCCGCGACGACAGGCCGAGCGACCAGCGCAGCACCCGCCTGGCCTAGGTGTCCTCTATTCGTCGCATGGTGCGGCGATCCCGAACAGCACCGCCGCATCAGGAGGACCGGTGGTGATACGCCCGACGCCCAGCCCGCGGCCCGTTTCTGCCGTATTCCGGTGGCACCCCTCCAGGGCTCGGCGGCCGAGGAGGTATAACGGCACGGGGGGCCGGGGACGTTCGTAGTGACCGTGACGACGGTGCGCTGTGGGAGACGGGCGAGCAACCGGATGACCCACGATACCGGTGGGAACGGCTCGTAGCGGGCCAGCGTGGTCATCGCCTCGCCGGCCTGCGCCTCCATGCTCGCCTTAAGCTCCGTGAGGTGGGCGTGCACAGCTAGGAGGCGTTCGCCGGGGTCGGCCAGATGCACCGGGAGAAGCGCCAGCATGACCGAGATCCGGTTCGCGCACATGCCTTCGTCACCGGGGGCCCGTACCGACACCGGCACCGCCGTACGGACAGCGTGCGGGTGCGGCTCCTCGCCCCGGTGGAGCAGCAGGGATCGGAAGGCGCCGGCGATGGCCGACAGCGCCACGTCGTTGAGGCTCGCGCCGGCCTGGTGAGCGGCCTGTTTCATCTCTGTCAGGGAGCGCGGGCGACAGAGTAGCGGCGCCGCTCGCCGATGGGGCCGCTCAGCGTGGAGCGGGCTGTCGGCCAGAGTGAACCCGCGAAGGTGAGCAGACCGCGGGCGGTGTCCGCGATGCGCTGCGCGGTGGTGCGTGGCGTCCGGAGCGCCTCGCCGATCATGCGCAGCTGCTCGATCGGGTTGAGCACCAGGTCACGTACCGCGTCGATGATCAGGTGCGGCGTCGATGGCTCCGGATCGGGGGCGTAGGCATCAAGCGGCGCCTCGCTCTGGTCGCCGTCGGGCGACAGGTCGAAGAGCACGTAGTACAGGTTGGCGCCGGAGATGCCGTCGACCAGGCAATGGTGCACCTTGGACACCAGCGCCCGGCGCCCGCCGGACAGCCCGTCCAGCAGCCAGTACTCCCACAACGGCCGGTCGCGGTCCAGGCGCCGCGACATGATCTCACCGATCCGCTCGCACAGCGCCGCATCGTCCCCCGGCTCGGCCACGCTCGCATGCCGGATGTGCCGGTCGAGATCGAAGTCCGGATCGTCGACCAGGACGGGTGCGCCGAGGTCGAACGGCACCTGCCGGGCCTTCTGCCGGTACAGGGGGACCAACGGCAACCTGCGCCGCATGGCCGCCTCCAGGGGGCTGAGGTGTTCGGTCATGGCCGGGCCTCCCCTTGGTCTGGTACGGGTTCCCCCAAGCCTGCGACCGGGACGCGCGGGGGCACAGAGTCTTAAGTCCTGGTCCGATCCGCGATTTGCCACGTTCTTGCCCCCACCCGGGGTCAGCTTTCCGACACCACCGCCACGGGGCAGGGCGCGTGCTGGAGAAGGTAGTTCGCGGGGCCGAGGTGCGTGGCGCGTGTGCGGCCGATGACCATGAGCGTGGCGCGATCGACTGCGTCACCCTCCTGGGTCCGAACTGCAGGATGGCGTGCCGCCCATTCGATCAGGTCGGCCGAGGAAGAGAGAGGAACCTGGCGCAGGGCGGCTTCGCCGAACGCGAACTCCAGCACGGCCGGGTCCGGCTCCCTGCCGGCGACGACGATCGGCCCTGGGTCGGTGGGCGCGGGCAGGGGCCCTGGGCCGCGTACGACGATGACCGGGCAGTCGGCGTGGGCGGCGACGTATCCAGCGACCGAACCGACGACCGCCCGGGGCAGCGCGCTCAGGCCGCGGGAGCCGACCACGATGAGGTCGGCGCTGCCGGAGAGCTCGACGAGGCGCTCGGCGGCGGGGCCTTCGTACAGGTCGGTCTCGACGCGTACGCCCGCGCTGGTCGAGCGGGCGCAGTCGGCGCCGTGCCACAGCACGTGCTCGGCCGCCTTGCGCAAGTGGGCCTTGGCTTCCTCCTCCACTTCGCCGTACGGCCATTGCCAGGCGTGGGCGACGGTCAGTGGCAACTTCCTCAGCTCCGCCTCATCCAGCGCCCAGTCCAGGGCCTGCATCGAGAAGTCCGAGCCGTCGTAGCCGAGCACGATGTGGTTCATGTCGGCGGCCCCCTTCAGACGTCCATGGCACCCAGCTTCCCGTATCCACGACTCGATGAGCAGGGACCTTCGGCCCCAAGGCGAGGGCCGTACGGCACTGTCCGCCGCACATGGCCGGCGGACAGTCTCGGCGTCGAGAGCCATATCGCGGAAGAGAGACCGGCATGCCCGAGGGATACGACGTACTGCTGCGCGACGGCGGCATTGCCCACGTGCGCCCCCTGCGCCCCACCGACCGCGACGCCCTGCACGAGCTGATCGACCGATCCTCTGAGCACTCGGCGTACCTGCGTTTCTTCACCGGTGGCCGCACGACCGCGCACGCCTATATGGACCGCATCACCAGCGACGAATACGGCGGACACGCACTGGTCGCCACCATCCGTGGGCAACTGATCGGGGTAGCGGAGTATGTCCCCGGCCGCGATGACAGTGCCGACCTGGCCATCCTCATTGATGACGCCGTTCACGGGCACGGCCTGGGCACCTTACTGCTCGAGCACGTCGCGCTGGACGCGGGCGCGCATGGAGTTCGGGAACTGGCGGCCGACGTGCTGGGTGAGAACCGGCCGATGCTGCGGGTGCTGCACGGCCTCGGACTGGAGATGACGCAACGCTTCGAGGAGGGGATGCTGCACGTCGTCATCGCCGCCGAACCCACCCATCGGCTGCACGAGGGCATCGCGGCCCGCGATCACGAAGCGGGACGGGCGTCACTGCGGCGGGTGCTCGCGCCTCGCTCGGTGGCGGTGATCGGCGCCAGCCGCAACGAGCGTGCCGTCGGGCCCAAGGTGCTGCGCAACCTGATCGACGGCGGCTTCCGCGGGCCGATCCATCTCGTCAACCCCAACGCCACCGAGGTGGCCGGGCTGGCCTGCCACGCCAAGGTTCCTGATGGTGTGGACCTGGCAGTGGTGGCGGTGCCTGCCCGGCACGTGCTGGAGGTGGCCCGCGACTGCGCGGATGCGGGCGTGGCGGGGTTGGTCGTGGTGACGTCAGGGTTCGCCGAGACCGGGCAGCGCGACGGGGAGTCCGAACTGCTAAAGATCTGCCGTGCGGCTGGGATGCGCCTCATCGGGCCGAACTGCTTGGGCGTGGTCAACACTGCGGTCCGGCTGAACGCCAGCTTCCTGCCACACCGACCCGTCCGTGGCCGCGTGGCGCTGATGTCGCAATCAGGTGCCGTGGGCGCGGCGCTGCTGGAGCGGCTGGACGTTTCCTCGTTCGTCTCGGTCGGCAACAAGGCCGACGTCAGTGGCAACGACCTCCTCGAATACTGGGAGGACGACCCTGGCACCGATGTGATCGCGTTGTATCTGGAGTCGTTCGGCAACCCGCGCAAGTTCGCCCGCATCGCCCGCCGGGTCGGGGCGCGCAAGCCGATCCTGCTGGTCAAGAGCGGCCGCCGCGGGGCGGGCGACCGGGCGGTGCGTTCGCACACCGCCGCCGCGGCCACCCCCGACGTGGCGGTGGACGCGCTCACCCGCGCCGCCGGCGTGATCCGGCTCGACAGCGTGCACGAGCTGATCGACACCGCCAAGCTGCTGGCCGCCCAGCCCTTGCCGCGCGGCCGCCGGGTCGCGATCGTCGGCAACTCCGGCGGACCCCAAGCAATGGCCGCCGACGCCTGCGAGCGTCACGGCCTGGTCGTTCCGGAGCTGCCGCCCGGGCTGCTGGACGCCCGTGCCGCCGCCGCGCTGGGCAACCCCGTCGACCTGACCGGTGACGCCACCGCCCCCGAGATCGGCGCGGCCGTCAAGGCGGTCGCCGAGGCACCGGACGTGGACGTGATCCTCGTCGTCTACACCCCGCCGTTCGGCGATGGCCTCGACGCCACCCGCCAGGCCATCGCCGACGCTGCCAAGGGTACGGACAAGACCGTGCTGGCCTGCGTCATCGGCCACGACGGCCTGATCGACGGCCGCGTGCCCAGCTACGCCTTCCCCGAGCAGGCCGTCGCGGCAGTCGCTCACGCTGACCGCTACGCCGAATGGCGCCGACGCCCCATCGAACCCGCCCCCGCGCCGATGTCGGTGGACGTGGCCACGGCACGCGAGATCATTCAGGCGGAGTTGGCCAAACACCCTGAGGGCTGCTGGCTCTCCCCCACAGCCGCCGCCCGGCTACTGCGCTGCTACAGCATTCCCTTTGCCGAGACGGTCGACGTGCACAGCCCGGAGACCGCCGTGCAGGCAGCGGTCCGCGTCGGCCTGCCCTGCGTGCTCAAGGCCGTGGGCCCGGTGCACAAGAGCGACGTCGGCGGTGTCCTGCTCAACCTCCGGTCACACGATGAAGTGCGGCAGGCCTACCGCGCGATGTCCGCGCGGATCGGCTCGGAGATGACGGGCGCGGTCGTCCAGCGCATGCTGCCCGCGGGCGTCGAGATCATCGTCGGCGGGGTCAACTACCCGGCGTTCGGACCGCTCGTCATGGTGGGCATGGGCGGGGTGACAGCCGACCTGCTGGCCGATCGCGCCTTCCGGGTGCCGCCCGTCACCGACGCCACCGACATGATCGGCGAGCTGCGCTGCGCCCCGCTGCTGCACGGCTACCGTGGCTCCCCGCCTATGAACATCCAGAGCCTGGCCGACCAGGTCACGCGGATCGGCAGGCTGCTCGACGACCTGCCACAGGTGGCCGAACTGGACCTCAACCCCGTCATCGTCAGCCCCGACGGCGCGGCCACGGTGGACGCGCGCATCAGAGTGGCTCCCTGCGAGCCGCCACCCTCGCCGCTGCTGCGGCGGCTGCGCTGACCAACGACCGTCCTGCTCGGGACTTCCGCCCCTACTTTCCGGATCGTCCGGGAGATGTGATGAAACCAGCGACATTGGAGGTAGGCATGCGTATGACCGTCGCGGACGTGATGACGGACAAGGTCGTCTCCGTCACCGCCGCCACCCCGTTCAAGGACATCGCCCACACGCTCATCAACGGCGGCATCAGCGCCGTCCCGGTCACCGATGACGACAACCACGTGATCGGCATCGTCTCCGAGGCCGATCTACTGCGCAAGGAAGAATTCCGCGAGGAGTTCTACCGCGAGGGCTACCGGCCGCCGCTGCGCGCCCGGCTGCGCCACCCCAAGGGCAGGCAGAAAGCCAACGGCGACACCGCCGCCGACCTGATGACCAGCCCCGCGATCACCGTTTCCCCCACTGCGTCGGCGGTCACCGCCGCCCGCCTCATGGACGCCCACGACGTCAAACGACTCGCCGTCGTCGCCCCCAACGGCCACCTCGTCGGCATCGTCAGCCGCCGCGACCTGGTCAAGGTCTTCCTGCGCAGCGACGCGGAGATCGCCGCCGAGATCCGCGACGACGTCCTCGAGCGCAGCCTGTGGGTGGACACCGCCGGCGTCACCGTCTCGGTGAGCAACGGCGTGGTCACGCTGTCCGGGCAGATGGACCGCCGCACCGAGGCCGGCATCGCGGCCCGCATGACCGGCCGCGTCAACGGCGTCGTCGACGTGATCGACAAGCTGACCTGGAAACACGACGACTCCTCATGGGAGGCCAGCTAGCCATGCTCGTGCGCGAGGTCATGAGCAGCCCGGCCATCACGGTCCGCCATACCGACCCGGTGCGGCGGGCCATCCGGACCCTCTACGGCCATGACATCACCGCCGCCCCCGTCGTCGACGACAGCGGCCACCTGGTCGGAGTGGTCAGCGAGCTCGACCTGCTACGCGGGGAGTTCGAGCCCGACCCCCGCGCCACCGTACGCCCCGTGCCTGCGGATCACGCGCCGCCGCCGCGCCGAGTGGTGGAGGTCATGACGCACGACGTCGCCACCGTCACCGAGACCACCGACGTCACCATCGCCATCGACCTCATGGTGGGCAAGCGAATCAAGAGCCTGCCCGTGCTGTACGGCGACGAGATCGTCGGCATGCTCAGCCGCCGTGACCTCATGGCCATGCTGGCCCGCCCCGACGACGAACTACGCGAGGCGGTCGTCACCGCGCTGCACGAGCAGTACCCGTCTGGCCTGAGCTGGGACGTCGCCGTACGCGACGGCGTGGCGGAGCTGTCCGGGCCATCCCACGAGTACGCCGACCACATCGCCGGCCTGCTCGCCCGCACCGTGCCCGGCATCGTCCGGGTCAAGGAGATCAGGAGATCGCCATGAGAATGACCGTCGAGAACGTGATGACCACCGACGTGGCCGCCGTCAACCAGAAGGCGTCCTTCCACACCGTGGCCGACCTGCTCATCAACCGGGGCGTCAGCGGTGTGCCCGTGCTGGACGACGACAACCGCGTCGTGGGCGTGGTGTCCGAGGCCGACCTGCTGGCCAAACAGGAGTACAAGGAGCGCCACCGCGGAGACTACTACCGGCCGTCGCTGGGAGCCCGCATCCGCCACACTGTGGGCAGCGAGGGCAGCGGCTTCTACAAGTCGCTCGGCGAAACCGCCGGCGAGCTGATGACCTCGCCCGCCCACACCACCACCCCCGACGCCCCCGTCGTGGTGGCCGCACGGCAGATGGACAAGCACGGCGTCAAACGCCTGCCCGTGGTCGACCCAGGCGGCCGCCTGGTCGGCATCGTGAGCCGCCGCGACCTGATCAAGGTCTTCCTCCGCGCCGACACCGACATCGAGCACCAGGTACGAGAAGCCATCCAAGCCGTCGGCGGCGAGGTCACCGACCTCGGCATCACCGTGCACGACGCCGTCGTCACGCTGTCGGGAACGTACGACCATCACAGCCATGCCATCGCCGCGGTCCGCATGGCCGAGCGCATCGACAGCGTGGTGGCCGTCCATGACGAGCTCACGTGGAAGCACGACGACATCGTCGAGCTCCCTGTCGTCTGGGGCGGGGCCTGATCGCGATGTGCGAGGCTTCCAGTCGAGGCTTGGCAGGTATTCCGCTGCGAGGGCAGGTCGTGACGACCTGGATCCAGCCGCCCTACCGTACCTCTCGGACGTTGACCGCGGTCAGGATCCAGATCGCGCCAGCGGCGAGCAAGGCGGTGTCGGCAAGCGCGGGCCCGAAGTAGGTGTTGTTGTCGTCTGTCTGTGTCTGTCTGGTGCCTGCGGCACCTGGCGCGGCTGCTTTATGTGGCTGGGGCAGCCGCGCACGGGGGCCGCTGTTGATGCTGCTGTTGTCATCCAGCTCCGGAGGCTCACCAGCAGCGGCTGGCGTTCCTCGTCTTCGACAGCGGTTAATCACTCCAGGTCGTCCCACGTCCAAGGAGCGGCCGGGCTCCCATCGGGCTCTCGCCCGAACGCGAACCGCCTCTGTCGATCACCATCGCGGAGCCACAGCCAGAACAGGCCTGCCGCTGGAAAGCGATTCGTAAGAGCGACGATCTGCTCGTCCGCCCCAATGTGCCGCAGCCTGTCCAGCAGTCTCACCACGTCGGCCGGGTTGTCGAGAGGGATGTACGCGGCAGCGCGGTCGGCCAGCACCCTGGCCTGCTCATCCGCCCCAATCATCCGCAGCGTGTCCAACTGGCTCACCACGTCGGCCGGGTCGAGGGCGGTGGGTGCAGCAGGGGAGCCGATCAGGAGCGTGGTGATCTGCTTGTGCCCCGCGATCTCCTGCAGCATGGGCATCACGGCGGGGTTGTCGAGGGGAGCGTGTGCGGCAGCGCCGTCGGCCAGTTGTGTTGCCTTCGCGTCCATCCCCATCGTCCGCATCCGGCGCACGAGTGTGGCCGCGGCAGTTAAGTCGTCAACGGTGGTATGTACAGGGTCACGGGCCAAGAGCATCCTGACTGCTTCGTCCGCCCCGACAGTCCGCAGCTGGACCACCAGTTCGAATTCGGCGAGCAGATCGTCGAGGGAGGTGTGTGCGGCAGCCCAATAAGCGGGGTGGTGATCGTTGGGATTGAGCTCATGCATATGCTCGACGAGGGCTGCTGCGGCGTGCGGGTCGCCATAGCAGCTGGTGGCATGTTTCCACAGTTGAGCGGCGTCGCGATACAGCCCGCGAGCGCGAGCGGCGTCGCCAAGAGCCTTGAAGTCGCCAGGCTGGGCGTGTCGGGCGGCTGCGGTCCAGAAGTCGATCGGGGGAATCTGGTCGGCGCGAGCCCGCCGCGCATGCTGGTCGAGGTAATCAGCCAGCCGGTACATCGGCCCGATGCCGGCTTGAGGTGGAGCGGCAGCGTTCGCGCTGGTGCGGCGGTTGCGAGCGGTGTCGGGCTTGGCAGGGGTGAGAATGCCGGGGATGCCGTTGCAGGGCTGGGTCACGTAGTTCAGGGCGTGCGTCAGCCAGTGCTCGTCGGTCTGGTCCCACTCGGTGTTGGTGAGGTAGCCAGGAGCGGCGTCGGCCAGCAGCGCCAGCGGCAGACGTGGCCCGCGGCCGAGTCTACGGGCGTCCATCGCGGCGTGGATCAGCGCCCGGATGGGCGGCGCTGCCTGGTGATAGCGGTCCATAAGGACCGGAACGCCGGCCAGGTACTGAGTGATACGGCCGTCCTGGGCGCGCTCGGAGGCCTCTCCGAGCCGGGGATCACTGTCCTTCTGGTTCACGAGCGCCTCGAGGTCGGTGCCGGTGAACGCGTCCGGCACTGGGAGGTTGTGTCCATCCAGAAGTTCCCGAGCCTGGGCGTGTAGGTCGGGGTCGGCGCGGCTGGTCAGGCTGTCCCAGTACTTGGGCCATAAGGTGGCCAGCACCAGCACCGGCGCCCGCCGCGCATCGCGCAAGAGTTCTCGCAGCGCGGCCGCCACACTTTCGCCCAGCGCGCTGTCGGCAAGGTAGAACTGCGCCTCATTCAGCCACACCACCGTGTACGGGCTGAGCTTCGTCAAGCAAGCGAGGGCGGCCTCGGGGCGAGTGGGGTCGATCGGATGCCACAGCCGCCACGGCTCCGGCTGGGCACGTAGCAGGTGCAGCGCCTCCCAGCAGGCCCGGGTCTTGCCGGTGGACGATCCTCCCACGAGGACCGCGATCCGGCTGTCCCCGGCCGCGCCCCGCGCCACCACCTGGGCCAGCATTCGGTCATGCTCGCGCGGCACATACACCGGAAGCGCCGACAAGTCGGCGTCACCGGTGTCGATGGCGTGGTGCACTTCCAGGTCGAAGCGGAACGGATCGGTCACCTCGGCCAGCGGCCAGCCAGGCCCAGCAGCAGGCTTGTCGCCTGCGGCACGCTGGTGAGCAGTCTGCCAGGCCGCCAACTCCTCCTGCGGGACACCGAGCGCGATCAAGACAGACTTCAAGGTGACCCACCGCGGGAAGCTCGCCCCGGTAACCATGGCATGCAGGGTCGCCGGAGCGATCTTCGCCTTGGTGGCCACGGCCAGGTAGCCGCTGTCGACGGACTCGAACAGCTCCTGCAGTGCCTGACACAGGCTGGCTCGGGTTTGGATCTGCCGAGGGTCGGTCATCGTCGGTCCCCCTCACCGTGGCCGCCGTCTTCAGCTACTGCGCCGTGTTCGGCTTCTGTTCGGAGGATAAATCCGCCCATCCCGGCTGAGCAGCGCCTTCGCTCAACTTGCTCAGGCCGGATGCGGCCGAACACGGCGATCCCGGAGCGTCGAGGCATGACCTCGACCATCCTGGCCGCCCTGGGCGCCGCCGTGCTCATCCTGCACACCGCCACCCGCCTGCCAGTAGCACTCGCCGACCTGCTGCGAGCGTGTCTGCCCCTCGCCCACGCTTTGCGAGACCTACGTGCCGCCTTCACCGCCCGCGACAACAGCTGCACGCCGCCTCCATCCGTGCCGGACGCAAGACCGGCGCCAGCGCCAGGAGATCTGCCGGAAGGTCGAGGGTGAGGTTTGACCATCGAGCCGGTAGTGGCCGACTCGCCCGATCTTGGCTCGGGCGCCGCCGCGTCCATTGACACGCCGGCGGCGCTACCACCAGCCTTGCCTTCGGGAGGAAGGATGCCGCTGGCGAAGGAAACACCCGACGACGTCACGACAACGATGGACCTGGTGGAGAGATAACGCTGGGTCGACGTTGGCTGCGGAAGGGATGCTGGTTGCGTGTCTGACATGCCTGAACGATCACTCGAGCCGATCAGCGCAGATGCTCTTGACCGTCTTTCGGATCTCGCGGCCAAGGACCGAGACAAATTCTTCAGGAAGCGTCCCGAGTACGCCGCTCGGCTGCTCTGCGTGGCGCTATGTCAAGGGGCTGGATTACACTTCGTGCACCTTGCTCAGGGCAAGGCGAACCCGAACGGGATCAAGGACTTCGATGTCTGGTCCTTCTTCGCCGCGGTTCCCAACCAACGGTTCCCCGCCGACCGGCGGTACGTGCCTATTGATTTCGGTCCGTCGGTGTATGGACGCTGGACGCGGGAGCCGGAGAGGTTTCGCCACTACCTGGGCCGACGGGTTGATCTGTTCGTACGTGCCCTGCCGGTCAGTATCGACGCCGATCCGGTCGGTGCGGTACGTGAGTATTTGAGCGCCGGACGGACTCAAAGCGCCCGGCTGCTCGCCGCCAAGGGCGTCGTGCTGATAGATCCTGCTGGGCGTCGCGGTGAGATCGTCTGGCCATGCTAAGCGCCCGGCCTGCCTCTTAGCCATCACGCCGCGCTTCAACGCGATCTCACCGATAACGCCATCGTCACCAGCGCCGGGTAGAGGCGCTCGAACCGTGTTCGGATCGCGTTATCACGTGGATGACGTTCGGCCGCCCTGATTGGATGAACGTCTAAGTAATAGTGCGCAGGAAGAGGCCTGGTCACGCTATCAAATTCGGTGACGCCAGACAGTAGCCGAGATAATTGACGAGTGCCACCGCGATGGCGGCGCTGCCGACCCGTACCGCGATCCAGTAGCCCCAGGCGGTCCGGAACCCGAGGAAGTCGCCGAAGGCGCGGCGCACGTAGGCGTACGGGCCGCCGGTCTTGGGGTGGGCGCGACCGAGCCGCGCGAAAGACCAGCGCAAGCAGCAACCCGCCTGCCGAGGTGAGCCCCATGCCAGCAGGCTCGCGCTGCCGAAGGCGGCCAGAAAGGCGGGGAGCAGGAACGCGCCGGATCCGATCATGTTCCCGACGAGGAGCGCGGTCGCCATCGACAGGCCCAGCTTGCGGCGTTGCGGTAACGGTGTGACGGATATGGTGATCCCCTTCTCGTGCGATCACCACCAGCACACCAGCCTTGTCAGCGCAGGTATGAAGGTTAAAGACATCGATCCGCCGGGGAGCATCGTCCCTCGCTCACTGATCAGGCCCGTAGGCCGCGGATGCCAGCCGGCAGTCCTCGGTTCTTACCAGATGATCTCGGACAGTGGGCGGCGCATCGAGCCCTTGTCGTCGAAGGTGATACCCAACCGCATGATCATCTGCGGGTATTCGCCCGAGCACAGCTCCTGCCTCGTGAACTCGCGCAGCAGCTCCATCTCGAGCGCCTGGGTGTGGAAGGCTGCGCTGACGCCGTACGCCGAGGCGTGCAACAAGACGTGTTGCAGCGCCTGCCCGGCATCGATCCAGTCCTGGCGGCTGTCGCCCCGCGTGGTGAGCACCGCCACGACCCCGGTCGCCGTCGAAGCTTCCTGGTCCGCCTGGCTCCCCCACTCATGCCCCCAGGCGTAATCACGCTGCGGGAAGTGCGGCTCGGTACGCGCCGTCTCACGCGGATAGCCCTCCGCGGGCACCCCGTCTGTGCGGCTACTGCCCGGTGGCCTTGCCCAGCGGATCACCTCGAGACTGAAGCGCTGGTCCTGGGCCTGCACGCCCTGCGCGGCCTGAGTGAGCGCGGCGATCACGCCGACCGCTTCGGCAGAGCGGATGGGCGTCAGCTTGGCCCCCTCTTCCGCGGCTGCGTGGACCAGCTTCTCGATGAGCGGGTCCGGCACCGGCACATTGGCGAAGCCCGCCCGGTGCGTGCGGCGGCGCTCGATCTCCCGCCCCAGAGCCTGAATGGATTCGTCCGCCTGTACCTCGGCACCCGGCCGGATAGTGGCCAGCAACGACGGGCGGTCCGGATCCGGCAGGACGCGCACGACAGGCTCGAAGCCCTCGCAGCTCATCGCCGTACGCATGGTGAACAGAGCCGCGCCACAACTGATCAGCAGCTCCCGCCCTGAGACATCCTCGACGCGAAGCTTCCTGTCAGGGTCGGCCCGCAGGCCGATCTCCTGCTCCGATACCGAGAAGGTCCAGGGCTGCGTGTTGTGCACGGAAGGCGCCCAGCGCGCCGCATCCACCACAGCATCCAGCGTGTCCTTGACTGAACGGATGTCCATGGCTCTCACCTCCATGGGTCCTCACCCTCAGTTCATCACACGGAGGCCACCACGGCAGGGCCGAAAGTCCCTCTTCCCAGGGACGTTGGCCCCCTGATGTCCTGTCTCGTTGAGGTCGAGCAGTCTCTCTAATGTGAGGGATCCAGCGCGCCGGCTCATCAACGCTTTCCGCAAGCCGCCGCCCGCGCCAGCGGCGGGCTGATCGTGCCTCTCGCCAGCACCAGCTCGTGGGTACGTCAGGTGGCCGGGACCGGGAATGACGCGGCTAGGCTCTCTCCCCACTGCCTGGCCCGCTCCAGTTCCCCCTCCGCCAGTGGCCCTTGCGTACCGGTGACGTAGAAGCTCTGCGCCGGCGCCACCGCCCGGATGCCCAGGCGGCGCAGCCGCTTGGCGACGGCGCGAGCGGCCGAGCCGGGCATGCGCGGCTTGACGATGCGGGTGTCGAACGCGGCCGAGCCGAGCCCTGCGGAGGAGGTGCGGAGCGTCGCCAGCCATTCCCGGACGCCGTCCCCGCTGGAGACCAGTGGTCCTTCAGCTTGCTCAGCGGCGGACTTCCGGGTGGAGGCCCGGCTCATGGAGAAGGCGTGCGTGGGCCCTCCGACCACGAGCAGTCGCACCTCCTCCCCCACGGCGGTGGGTGCGGAGCCGACCTCCACCACTTCGGCCGGCATCCGGGCGGCCAGCCCTTCGGCCACCGCCTCGGCGATCTGCTTGGTGTTGCCGTACATGGATTCGTAGACGACCAGCGCATGCATCGCGCGCCTCCTATCAGGGCCTCGGGTGCGGGGCCCGGATAAACCGGACCCTCGGCAAAGTCGGACCTTGCCACCTCCACCGTCGCGACGTGGGTTCGCCCGGACCGGAGGCCAAAGTCCCGGTTCAGGTCGGCGTTGGTCCTGAATTCACCCAGCGGGGCACGAAGCCGAAAGGTATCGATCTTCGGGGACCTTCGTCCCTCCTGCTGATGTCCTTGGACCGATGTGACGGCGCCCCCCTTGAACAAGAGTGAAAGCGAGCAACCGCGGCATAAGGGGAAACGATGACAGCCACGACGTTCGAACTCGGAGCATGGCGCGGCTTCCACGGCACGGCCTGGCAGTCGACCGTGGACGTGCGCGCCTTCATCCAGGCCAACTACACACCGTACGAGGGCGACGATGGCTTCCTGGCGTTGGCCACCGACCGCACCCGGATGGTGTGGAACCGCGTCACGGAGCTGTTCCCGGAGGAGCGGCGGCGCGGGATCTACGATGTCGACACTTCGACCCCGTCGTCGATCACCTCGCACGGCCCGGGCTACATCGACCGCGACCGAGAGCTGATTGTCGGGCTGCAGACCGACGCGCCGTTGAAGCGGGCCATCATGCCCGCCGGTGGTCTGCGCTTGGTGGAGAACGGCCTGGCCGCGTATGGATACAAGCTCGACCCCGGGGTGAAAGAGATCTTCACCCGGTATCGCAAGACCCACAACGACGGCGTCTTCGATGCGTACACGCCGGAGATCCTGGCTGCTCGCCGCTCCGGCATCATCACCGGCCTGCCCGACGCCTACGGCCGCGGCCGGATCATCGGCGACTACCGCCGCGTCGCCCTCTACGGGGTGGACCGGCTGATCGACGCCAAGCACGCCGAGCAGCGCTCCCTGGACGATGCCTTCGCCTCCGACGCGGTGATCCGCGACCGGGAAGAGCTGGCCGAGCAGATCCGCGCGCTGGGCGAGCTGAAGGAGATGGCCGCCTCCTACGGCCACGACATCTCCCGCCCCGCCGAAACCGCCCACGAGGCCATCCAATGGCTGTACTTCGCCTACCTGGCCGCCATCAAGGAGCAGAACGGCGCCGCCATGTCACTGGGCCGCACCTCCACCTTCCTCGACATCTACCTCGAGCGCGACCTCGCCGAGGGCCGCATCACCGAGGAACAGGCGCAGGAGCTCATCGACGACTTCGTCATCAAACTGCGCATCGTCCGCTTCCTGCGCACGCCCGAATACGACCAGCTCTTCTCCGGCGACCCCACCTGGGTGACCGAGTCGATCGGCGGCCTCGGCGACGACGGCCGCCCCCTCGTCACCTGCACCAGCTACCGCTACCTGCAGACGCTGCGCAACCTCGGCCCCGCACCAGAGCCGAACCTCACCATCTTCTGGTCACCCCGGCTGCCCGAGCCGTTCAAGCGGTTCTGCGCCACCCTGTCGATCGAGACCAGCACCATCCAGTACGAGAGCGACGAGCTGATGCGGCCCCGCACGGGCGACGACACCGCCATCGCCTGCTGCGTCTCGGCCGCCCCGGTGGGGCGCCAGATGCAGTTCTTCGGTGCCCGCGTCAACCTCGCCAAGACCCTGCTGTACGCGATCAACGGCGGCCGCGACGAGATCACCGGCACCCAGATCGGCCCGGTGTACCCGCCGCTGACCGGAGACGTTCTCGACTACGAGGAGGTCATGGCCGCCTTCAACCGAATGATGGACTGGCTCGCGCGGACCTACGTCAACGCGCTCAACATCATCCACTACATGCACGACAAGTACGCCTACGAGCGCCTCGAGATGGCCCTGCACGACTACCCGGTCAAACGCACCCTGGCCTGCGGCATCGCCGGCCTATCGGTCGCCGCCGACAGCCTGTCGGCCATCAAGCACGCCCGCGTCAAGGTCATCCGCGACCAGACCGGCCTCGCAGTCGACTACGAGATCGACGGGGACTACCCGGCCTACGGCAACAACGACGACCGCGCCGACACCATCGCCGTCGACCTTGTCCGCGCGTTCATGGACAAGATCCGTCACCACCCCGCCTACCGCGACGCCGAGCACACCCAGTCCGTGCTCACGATCACCTCCAACGTCGTGTACGGCAAGCACACCGGTAACACCCCTGATGGCCGCCGCGCCGGAGAGCCGTTCGCCCCCGGCGCCAACCCGATGAACGGCCGCGATCGCCATGGCGTGATCGCCTCTGCCCTGTCGGTCGCCAAGCTCCCCTACGACCAGGCCCTCGACGGCATCTCTTTGACCAACACGGTCACCCCCGATGGCCTCGGCCGCACGCCGGAAGAGCGCATCGCGAACCTGGTCGGGGTGCTCGACGGCTACTTCGACGCCGGCGGCTTCCACATGAACGTCAACGTGCTGACCCGCGCCGTGCTCCTGGACGCCATGGAACACCCCGAGCGCTACCCGCAGTTGACCATCCGCGTCGCCGGCTACGCCGTCAACTTCGTCCGCCTCACCCCCGACCAGCAGCGCGACGTCATCAACCGCACCTTCCACGGCTCCCTGTGAACGGCCGGCCATGAACGGCGTCATCAGCTCCTGGGACCTGTCGATCGGGGTGGACGGCCCCGGCACCCGCTTCGTGGTCTTCACGTGCGGGTGCCCGCTGCGCTGCCAGTACTGCCAGAACCCGGAGACCTGGCGGATGCGCGACGGCCGCCAGGTCACCGTCGACGAGGTGATGGCCGAGATCGACACGTACCGGCGCTTCATCGCTGTCTCCGGCGGCGGGGTGACGATCAGCGGCGGCGAGCCCCTGCTCCAGCCCCGCTTCACCGCCGACCTGCTCCACCGCTGCCACAACAGCGGCCTGCACACCGCCCTGGACACCTCAGGACTACTCGGCGCCCGAGGCACCGACGCCATGCTGGCCGACACCGACCTGGTGCTGCTCGACATCAAGTCCTACGACCCGGCCACCTACCAGCGAGTCACCGGCGGCCCCGTGCAGCCGACCCTGCGCTTCGCACGGCGGCTCGCCGAGCTCGGCCGGCCCACGTGGGTACGGTTCGTGCTGGTCCCCGGGCTCACGGACGCCACCGAGAATGTGGACGGGCTGGCCCGGTTCGTCGCCGGTCTCGGCAACGTGGAACGGGTCGACGTCCTGCCCTTCCACCGCATGGCCACCGCCAAGTACCAGCGCCTCGGCCTGCGCTTCCCGCTGGCCGACGTGGCGCCGCCCGACGACGCGCTCCTGGATCGCGTCCGCGCCCAGTTCCGCGACCAAGGGCTCATCGCCATCTAGATCCTTGGGGTCAATGGTCTTGCAAAGCGACCCCAAGCGATCATTAAGACGGCTTGTCGGACGGTCTACGGTCACCACGACCGAGGGCGATCGGCGACCGTCCCGGGACTTTCGTCCCTAACCTGTCAGGCAGGGACGCTGGCAGGCTGGCGATATGAAACTCGACTCGGCCGGCCTGCAGGTGCTTAGCCACGAGGAGTGCATGCGCCTGCTGCCCTCACGACCCATCGGGCGAATCGTCTTCACCGACCGCGCCCTGCCGGCCGTGCAGCCGGTCAACTTCTGCATGGACGGGGAGGACATCGTCATCCGCACAGCGGCCGGTTCCAAGCTGGCCGCCGCCACCCGCCGTGCGGTCGTGGCCTTCGAGGTCGACGACTTCGACCCGGAGGAGCGTAACGGCTGGTCGGTCACCATCGTCGGGTTTGCCCGTGTCGCCGACGACCCTGCGGAGATCGCCCGGCTGGAAGAATTGCGGCTGACGCCGTGGGCGCGCGGCCGCGACCACTTCATCGTCATCACGACGGTTGAGGCCACCGGTCGGCGCATTCAGCAGCCCACCTGACCATCCAGATCAGGCAAGCAGCCCCCCAGATGTTGGTCCAGGTGGCACATCAGGCGGGTCCGCCCGCCGCAGGGCCGCCAGGTCGGGACAATCAGTCTTTGGTCGTCAATCCGGCTGGGCCGTCACGGGCCGGGGACTTTCGTCCCTGGCGCGAGAAGGGCGCCTCCCTCATGCTGGGAACGACATCAGCGGAAGGGCTCAAGGGGAGCGCGGCCCATGAGCACGTACTCGAGGATTGGGCATGTATCGGCACGGTACGCTGCGTGAGCGCCGTGACCGGCTGCATCGCCACTGGGCGGGGTGGGTCGCGGGCGATCGGGCGAACAAGCAGGCCGGCCTGCGCGAGGAGATCGTCGCGTCGTCGTGGCGGCGGTCGATCCGGTGGGTGCCTCCCGAACGCGACTGCGCACCCGTAGACGCCGCCGCCGACGACCGGTGGGCCTGTTCGCCGCTGCGTGAGCCCGTACGGTCCATTTCGGATGAGTTGCGGACGATCGCCGAGGACGGCGGGTTCATCGCCGCGATCACCGACGAGTCGGGCACCATCCTGTGGACGTGTGGCGGACGAGTCATGCGCCGCCGAGCCGAGACGGTGAACTTCGCGCCCGGCGGATGCTGGGACGAGCCGGCGATGGGCACCAACGCGCTGTCCCTGGCGCTGCGGCACGGGCAGCCGGCCACCGTGTTCTCGGCCGAGCACCTGGTGCAGGCCCTGCACGGCTGGGTCTGCTACTGCGCCCCGATCAAGGCGCCGGCCGGGTCTGTACCTGCGCTGTCAAGGGGACGTAGAGCTGCTGCGTGACGGCATCCCGGTACGGTTGCGGCCCCGCCAGTTGGAGATCCTCGTGCTGCTGACGCTCAATGGGCACGCGATGTCCCCCGAGCGGCTGCGCGACGAGCTGTACGGCGAGCGGTACGTCGCGGCGGCCACGCTGAAGGCGGAAGTATCTCACCTCAGAAGCACGCTGCGCGGGGCGCTGTCGACCCGCCGGTACGACCTCACCGAGCCGATCGCGTCCGACGCGGCCGAGGTGCTCTCACTGCTGGCGGCCGGCCGGGGCGAACAGGCCGTCGACGCCTACCGCGGCCCACTCCTGCCGTCGTCCGACGCGCCCGGCATCCGGATGTCGAGCGAGCACATCGAGGTCGCCGTGCGCGAGGTTGTGCTCCGGTCCGGGCGGCCGGAGCCGGTGCTCCGGTATGGCGAGTTGCACCCGTACGATCTGGAGGTCCACCAGCGGGCCCTGGCCCTGCTGCCCAGCGGCGATGCGCGCCGTGGGGTAGCGCTGCCGAAGCGCCCTGGGCGACTGAGCGGCGATTCTTCCGCCAACCTTTCGCCAACCACACTTCTTCACCGTGGGCTTGTTAGCGCCGCGTGAAGGAGAGACGACACCATGGCTTACGCACCCCCAGGCTCCGAGGGCAGCATCGTCACCTACACCAAGCAGTATGAGAACTTCATCGGCGGGGCGTGGGTACCCCCGGTGGGCGGGGAGTACCTCGATGACCTCAGCCCGATCAACGGAAAGGTCTTCACCCAGGTCCCGCGTTCCACCGCCGCCGACGTCGAGCTGGCCCTGGACGCGGCGCACGCCGCCGCCGACCGATGGGGACGCACCTCCCCGGCCGAGCGGGCGAACATCCTCAACAAGATCGCCGACCGCATCGAGGCCAACCTGGAGCGGCTCGCCGTCGCCGAGACCTGGGAGAACGGCAAGCCGGTACGGGAGACCCTGGCCGCAGACCTGCCGCTGGCAGTCGACCACTTCCGGTACTTCGCCGGTGTGCTGCGCGCCCAGGAGGGCGGCCTCAGCCAGCTCGACGACGACACCGTCGCCTACCACTTCCACGAGCCGCTCGGCGTGGTGGCGCAGATCATCCCGTGGAACTTCCCGATCCTGATGGCCGCCTGGAAGCTCGCCCCGGCACTGGCGGCCGGCAACTGCGTGATCCTCAAGCCAGCCGAGCAGACCCCGGCCAGCATCCTGCTGGTGATGGAGCTGATCGCCGACCTGCTCCCGCCCGGCGTCCTCAACATCGTCAACGGCCTGGGCCCCGAGGCGGGCAAACCGCTGGCCGCCAGTCCTCGCGTGGCCAAGGTGGCCTTCACCGGAGAGACCACCACCGGCAGGCTGATCATGCAGTACGCTGCCCAGAACATCATCCCGGTCACCCTGGAACTCGGCGGCAAGAGCGCCAACATCTTCCTGCCCGACATCCTGTCGGCGGACGACGACTTCCTGGACAAGGCCGTCGAGGGATTCGTGATGTTCGCCCTCAACCAGGGCGAGGTCTGCACCTGCCCGTCCCGCGCCCTGATCCACTCCTCCATCTACGACGAGCTCATCAGCCGGGCCCTTGCCCGCACCGCGGCCATCGTCGGCGGCGACCCGCTCGACCCCGCCACGATGATCGGCGCCCAGGCGAGCAACGACCAGTACAACAAGATCCTCTCCTACATCGACATCGGCCGCAACGAGGGCGCCGAGCTGCTGACCGGCGGCGGCGCCCGTACGATTCCCGGCCTGGAAGGTGGCTACTACATCCAGCCGACCGTGTTCCGCGGCACCAACGACATGCGCATCTTCCAGGAGGAGATCTTCGGCCCGGTGGTCTCGGTGACCACGTTCGACTCCGAGGACGAAGCCCTGAAGATCGCCAACGACACCCGGTACGGACTCGGAGCCGGCCTGTGGACCCGCGACATCAACGCCGCCTATCGGCTCGGCCGCGGGATCAAGGCCGGTCGTGTGTGGACCAACTGCTACCACGCCTACCCGGCGCACGCCGCCTTCGGCGGCTACAAGGAGTCCGGCATCGGCCGCGAGAACCACCGCGCCATGCTCGACCATTACCAGCAGACCAAGAACCCTACTGGTCAGCTACTCGCCGAAGAAGCTCGGCTTCTTCTGACAAGCACCCCCGACGGGCCGTACCCGCCCGCAAGCCAGGTGGGCACGGCCTCGCGGAGATCCGGCCTCCCAGTCGAGACCAAACGCCGCCCACAGCCGACCTTCGTCCCTAAGCCCGCTACCCGCCTCCTTCCGAAGCTGGAGCTCCGCCACGGCGTTCCCGTCGTCGAGAAGGGGGTGTTTTCATGCGCGCCGCGATCGTCACGGCTTTCGACATGCCACTGGAGATCCGCTACCGCATCCTGCCCCTGCGTGTGGAGGGCAGTTGGCGAGCCTGGCCGGGCGCGTCCTGACCGTGAAATGACGCTAGCCGAACAGCGTCCAGCCGTACTTGAGCACGACGGCCAGGACCATGCCCAGGATCCAGATCGTGACGGCCATCGCGTCCAGGTCGGAGTCGATTGCCTGGCTCAGCGCCGCCTGTACTCGCCGGGGCAGGAACAGGTTTCCGTCGCGGACGTTCACGTGCGTCAGGGTCGACCACACCAGAGTCGTGGACACGGTCACCAGCAGGCACCACGGGCACAGTGCGCCGATCACGTACATGGACTGGTAGAACAGCCAATACGCGAAGATCAGGCCGAGCGTGTAGACCACCTGCGCGGCGAACATGAACCAGCGCGGGAACCGCACCCGGCCCAGGCTCGCCACCGCGATGGTAATCACGACCGGCTCGGCCACCAGCCCCAGGAAGGCGTTCGGAAAGCCGAACAGGTGCGCCTGCCAGGAGCTGCCGACCGTGCCGCAGCTGACGACACTGTTGATGTTGCAGGACAGGTCCGCACCCGGGTCGGCCGCCAGGCGCACCGCGTCGATCGACAGCACGAACGACGCGGTCAGGCTCAGGCACGCCGAGAACAACATGGTTCCGAAGATCCACGCGTTGGAGTGACGGAGCGCGTGCAGGCGAGGCAGGACCGTGGTCACAGTCGGCACCACTACTGGCCCTTGGCCGCGGTCACGGCCGCGGTCAGCGGGCCCGCGGTGTAGAGGTCGCCCTCGAACACTTTACCGTTGATCTTCACGGTCGGCGTGCCCGAGATCCCCGTGTTGAAAGCGGCCTGCGTCGAGGTCGCGATCCACGGCTCGAAACTGCGGCCGGTGAAGGCGTTCACCACGTCCGCCGGGACGCCGGCGTTCCTGGCTAGCGCGGCGATCTCCTCGTCGGACAGGCCGCGGCTGCCCTCTTCGGGCTGGTGGGCGAACAGCGCCGTGCTGAGCGCCAGAACCTTGTCGGGTGCAAGGTCGGCGACGGTGGCGACGGCGTTGGCAGCCCGCGTGGAGTACTTCGCGCCGTTGGACGCCTTGTCCAGGAACGACAGCGGGTACAGCTCCAGCCGCACCGTTCCGTCGGCCACCAGCATCTCCAGCTCGCCGCTGTTGGCCTGCTCGAAGCGCCCGCAGTACGGGCACATGTAGTCGAGGTAGATCTCGAGCTTCACCGGCGCTGCCGCGTTGCCCAGGGCCAGCGCCCCGCCCGCCGTAGCGATCGCCGGGGCCTTGCCGCCCTGACCCGCCGGGGAGCCGCCATTACCCGCCGCGTTGGTCAAGCTGATTACAATGGCGACCAGCAGGCCCACGATGATCAGGCCGCCGCCGGCCGCGATCAGGCGGGTACGCTTCCGCCTGCGCCGCTCGGCGGCAGCCCGGGCGTTGCGTAGCTCGCGGGACTTGATGCGTGCCTCGGTGCTCATGGTCTCGTTTCCTTGCTGGACGAAAGATCGAACGCCACGCGACCAACGCGTCGTCACCATTCCTGACCGGCGCTCGGCCCTGGCCGGATGCCTCTCGCTGACGCTCGCCGTCCAGCTTGGAGCAGACCGCCGCACCCACACCCGGGCCGAAAGTCCCAACCCTGTGGACCTTGGTCCTGTATCGGACGTCTCACCCAGCCGTGGCCCCTCGGCCAGGCCCAGGCATACGCCCCTGCTGACGTGCCCCGCGGCGATCTCGGTGTGGTGGGCGATGCCGGTCAGCGGCAGGAAGGTGGCGATGGTGGCGCGCCCGGAACTGGTCGTAGCTGGTGTGCAGGAAGCGCTCGTCTATTAGGACTGCGAGTGCTCCGCAATGCGCAGGAGCACTCGCCTTCCGGGTTGTTGTACCGGGTGCCGCGCCTCGCGCTCGCTCACCCTGTCAGCACAGCGGGGGGCATCGTGGTCCCCCTTTACCCGAAGTGAGGCCCGCTGTGGCACAGCTCGACATCACCAACCTGCACTGCTTCAAGACCCGCGATGGCATCACGAACCTGGACGAGATCGACGTCTACCTCGCCCTCGACGGCGAGTCCGAGCAGCACGTGTCCGGCCCGCATCACCTGAACAAGTCCAGGAACAACGAGAACGTCTCGCTCGCCATCCACAAGGAGTTCAGCACGCGGGCCGCGGTCCGGCTCAGGGAGCGCAACGGCGGCCGCGGCGGCGAAAACGATCTCGACCTCGGGACCGAAGAATTCGGCCCGGGCGTCCAGGCGGCCCGTGACATTTCGTTCAGCGGCAACAACGGGCGGGTGGTCTACACCGCGCTGATCGGCGTCTCGGCCTGGTCCTGGCAGAGAGTCACCGCCGCCCCGGCCGCCACTGGTGGTCGGGGCGGCTAGTAGTGCTGACCACAGCACGAGGACCAGGCACCTACTCTTACTGCCGGGTGTTGAAGACCTCGTGGAGGGGGCGGCGTGGCACGGCGGGAACCGGCGGACCGTACCCCAGCCGCAGCAGCATCTGCAGATGCCCGAGTGTCCCAGTGGGCTCGCCGCGGCGCCCATTGCCTGGTAGATCCAGAGGCTGGCTGAACAGTGACGCCGACACCCCATGGGCGGTGGCGGTGAGCAGCACCCGCTGCAGCGCCTGTCCGGCGACCAGCCAGTCGCGCGGACTGTCGCCACCGGTGAACAGGGCGGCAATCTGCGGGTTTCTTTCGAAGCTTGCCACCTCCCGGCTCGCCCCGAGCCCGAAGTCGCGCAAGGGTAGTGCGGTGCCGTCGGGGCGAGGGCCGAAGGCGTGGCGGGGTACGCCTTCCACGTCGGGGGCGTCTCTCGCCCAGGGGGACAGCTCGCAGCGGTATGCCTCATCGCGGGAGAGCGCTCGGTCTGCGGCGGCGACCATGTCGAGGACCGTGCGTGCCGCCCGGTCGTCCAGCATGACAAGGGTGGCGCCCTCATGGCGAGCCGCGACGATCAAGTCGTCGACGGTCTCGTGCGGCAAGGGCCGGCCGTCGAAGGGGAAGCGGTTGGTGCGCCGGTGCGGGATCACGGCATGCAGTCGCTGCTCGTTCGGTGACGGCGGCTCCCCTTGGACGGCGCGCACGACGGCGAGGAGATCGGGCGCGCCGCGCGGAGCGGGCAACGGCAGGACACGAGCCTCGTACCCGGTCATTCGGATGGCCAGCCTCATGTTGAACAACGCCGCCCCGCAGCTCAAGCCGAGGCAGCGCCCGAGGGGATCGGTGACGTGCAGTTGCCGACGGAGGTCAGCGTAGACGGTCATGCTGTCCCTCAGGTGGTGGAACAGCCACGGCTGGGTGTTGTGCACGGAGGGCGCGGCGACCGCGGCCTCGACGATCCGGCGTACGCCAGCGGGAGTGGCGAAGGGCTGGACCATTGTCACGTGGCAAGGGCGAGCGTGGTGCTCGTGGCGAGGAGGGCGGCGCCGGTGATGGTCAGCAGTGCGCCGAGGCCGATGACCAGGGTGGTGAGCTGCCAGGCCTGGTAGGCGTTCAGCAGGGAGGCGCGCAGCATCTGTCCGGTGAAGGCGGTTTGCCGCAGCCCTTCCAGCTTCTCGTCGTCGCCGCCCGCGGCGTGCAGCTCGGCGCTGATCTCGCCGTACGTCCGGCCGCCCGTCGCCATCAGCACATTGTTCCCGATCACTTGGGCGAAGGCGCGGGCCTGCGGGCCGGTCAGGACCGGCTTGCCCTCGTGGGTGGCGAGTTCGGTAGGCAGTCCCTTGCCGGGGAAGCTGATCGCCTGCCCACGCAGCTCCCCCTGGATCTCGGCGCGCGCCTTCCTCCCCTGGGCGGCCATCACCGGGCCCGCGGCCACCATCGCGGCGCCGGCGGCGCCCAAAAGCATCACCGCCGCCGCTCGGACAACGCTCATTTCTTGCTCCTTGCCGTGATAACGATGAATGCCGGTCATCGGTGCGCGGGAAGGCGCCGCCGGTAGACGACGTAGGGCCGCCATAGGTACGCGATGGGTGCCGACCAGACGTGGACGAGCCTGGTGAACGGCCAGATCGCGGCCAGCAGCCAGGCCGACATCGCGTGCAACTGGAAGATCAGCGGCACGTCGGCCATCAGGCTGGGATCGGGGCGGAAGGTGAGGACGCCGCGGAACCAGACGGCGATGGTGGCGCGGTAGTCGTAGCCGCCGCCGAGCAGGTTCTTACCCACGGTCGCGGTCATGCCGAGCAGGATCACCACCGCCAGGATCGCGAACAGGACCTTGTCAGCGCGGGTGGTGGTGCGGCGCACGCGCGGGCTGGTGAAGCGGCGAGCCAGCAGCAACCCCAGACCGGCCACCACCATCAGCCCGGCCACGGTTCCGGCGCTCACCGACACCAGGTGGTAGAGGTGCTCGTCGACGCCGACCGCCTCAGTCCAGGACTTGGGCACGAGCAGGCCGAGAACGTGGCCGCCGATGGCGGCGAACGCGCCGAGGTGGAACAGTGGGGAGCCGAGCCGCAGCAGCCGGCTCTCCAGCACCTGCGTGGTGCGGGTGGTCCAGCCGAACTGGTCGACGCGCCAGCGCCAGATGTGACCGACGACGAAGATCGTCAGGGCGATGTAGGGGACGACGACCCAGAGCGCGACGCTCACGGTCTTACCTCCAATTCGGTGAGCGGCGGACCGTATGGGGCCAGCCCAACCTCTTCGGCGGGCGGACCCGCCAGGGCGAGGTCGGCGACGGCGGCGTGCTCGGCTGCCGACAGGTCGGGCAGTTCGGCGCAGAGCGCGTCGAGGACGAGGGCGTAGGGCGAGCCGCCCTCGTGCAGGGCCGTGCGGATGAGCTCCAGGCCCTTGCGGTGCTGACGCAGCGGCGCCTCGCCCGTGGCCGGGCCCGCCAGGGCGGCGAACTCGCAGACCACCGGCAGGAAGTCCGGCAGCTCGCCCTCGGGCGGAGTGAGCCCGGCCACGCGGTAACGCTGCTTGAGCGTCAGCAGGGCCATGCCGCGGCGGCGGGTGTCGCCGTGCAGGTAGTAGGTGAGGTAGAGGCTGGACTTACGGCGCAGGTCGAACGTCTCGACGTAGTCGCGGGCCAGCGCCATCGGCTCCCTGTCGCAGAACCACATGAGGAACCGTGTCAGCGACTCGCGTGCCGCCGACTCCGGCAGGCCGCTCACCGCCTCGGTCAGCTCGCCGCGGGCGGCGATCAGGCTGGCGTCCGGGTACTGCAGAAGGATAGAGACTAGCCGGAGCAGCACGGCACGGTGCTCGGGCGCTGTGTGCCCGTCGCGGATGTGCGCGGTGTGCTGGGACGGGACGGGCGGGGTGACGGCCACCCGCCGGGGCCAGGACAGGAGCTTCACGCCGTGCCTCCCTTGCCGACGAAGAGCTTCAGCGCCATGCGGCCGTCGCTGCGGCGGCCGGTGAGGCCGGTCGGGTGGAAGTCGCTCATGCCGGGGCCGCCGTCGCCGTCGAGGCTGCAGCCGTCCACCTGGGCGGACAGGGCGGCGGCGTCCTCACGGTGAGCTGCGGGCACGACGTAGCGCTCGTCGTACTTGGCGATGGCCAGCAGCCGGTACATGTCCTCCATGTCGGGTGCCGTCATCCCGGCCGACTCCAGCAGGTCCGTGGCGATGGTGCCGTCGATGGTGCGGGTGCGCATGTAGGCCCGCATCGCCGACAGTTTCATCAGCACACCGGCCACGACCTCGGTGTCCCCGGCGGAGAACAGGCTCGCCAGGTATTCGAGCGGGATGCGCAGGTCGGTGATGGCGTGGAAGACGTTGTCGGGGTCGTCAGCGTCGGCGCCTGCGCCGGTCACGGCGTCGAGGACAGGGGACAGCGGCGGGATGTACCAGACCATGGGCAGGGTGCGGTATTCCGGGTGCAGCGGCAGCGCCACCCGGTAGCGCATGGCCAGCCGGTAGATCGGCGACTTCTGCGCCGCCTGGATCCAGTCCTCGCTGATTCCCGAGGCACGCGCGGCCGCGATCACCCCGGGGTCCTCGGGGTCAAGGAAGACCCTGCGCTGGGTTTCCAGCAGGTCCTTCGGGTCCGGGACACGCGCGGCCTGCAGCACGGCGTCGGCGTCGTACAGGATGAGGCCGATGTAGCGCAGCCGGCCGACGCAGGTCTCGGCGCACACGGTCGGCTGTCCCGCCTCGATGCGGGGGAAGCAGAACGTGCACTTCTCGGCCTTGCCGGTCTTGTGGTTGACGTACACCTTCTTGTACGGGCACGAGGACACGCACATGCGCCAGCCGCGGCAGCGGTCCTGGTCCACCAGGACGATGCCGTCCTCTTCGCGTTTGTACATGGCGCCGGACGGGCAGGCGGCCACGCAGGCCGGGTTGAGGCAGTGTTCGCAGATGCGCGGCAGGTGGAACATGAAGGTCTTGTCGAACTCCATCTTCACCTTCTCCGCCATCGCGGCCAGGTTGGGGTCGCCCGGGGCATGCTCGGGGGCGCCGCCGAGGTCGTCCTCCCAGTTCGCGCCCCAGGTGATGGCCATGTCGCGTCCGGTGATGGCTGATTTGGGGCGGATGACCGGAGTGTGCGGCCCGGCGGGGGCGTTGATGAGGGTGTCGTAGTCGTAGGTGGCCGGCTCGTAGTAGTCGTCCAGGTCGGGCAGGTCGGGGTTGGAGAACAGGTTGAGCAGCCGCTTGATGCGGCCGCCGGCGCGGAGCTTGAGCCGGCCGCGCCGGTCCAGTTGCCAGCCGCCGTGCCAGCGGTCCTGGTCCTCATACCGTTTGGGGTAGCCGACGCCGGGCTTGGTCTCGACGTTGTTGAACCAGACGTACTCGACGCCGTCCCGGTTCGTCCACGTCTGCTTGCAGGTGACCGAGCAGGTGTGGCAGCCGATGCACTTGTCCAGGTTCATCACCATCGCGACCTGTGCCATGACGCGCATCAGTAGGTCACCTCCTGGCCGCGGCGGCGGATCACCGTGATCTCGTCACGCTGGTTGCCGGTCGGCCCGTAGTAGTTGAAGGCGTAGGTGAACTGCGCGTACCCGCCGATGAGGTGGCTGGGCTTGAGCAGCAGCCGGGTGAGGGAGTTGTGCACGCCGCCGCGCCGGCCCGACTTCTCCGTCAGCGGGACGTTCACGTTGCGGTCTTTCGCGTGGTACATGTACACGGTCCCGGCGGGCATGCGGTGCGAGACCACCGCCCGGGCCACGACCACGCCGTTGCGGTTGTATGCCTCGATCCAGTCGTTGTCGGCGACGCCGATCTTGGCGGCGTCCTCGACGCTCATCCAGATGTCGGGCCCGCCGCGCGACAGGGCCAGCATGTAGGCGTTGTCCTGGTATTCCGAGTGAATGGACCACTTCGAATGCGGGGTCAGGTAACGCACGCTGACCTCGGCCGCTCCCCCGTCGCCCTGCTCGCCGTAGTGGCGGCGCATGTTGAGCGGCGGCCGGTAGGCGGGCAGCTGCTCGCCCAGCTCGATGATCCAGTCGTGGTCGAGGAAGAACTGCTGGCGTCCCGTCAGCGTGTGCCAGGGCTTGTCCCGCTCGACGTTGATGACGAAGGCGGAGTAGCGGCGCCCGCCGGTCTCCGACCCGGACCACTCCGGCGAGGTGATCACCGGCTGCGGCCTGGATTGCGTGTCGGCGAACGTGATGCGCTTGCCCTCGTGCTCGGCGGCCAGGTCGGCCAGCTTCGTGCCGGTGCGCCGCTCCAGGCTCTCGAACCCCTGGGTGGCCAGGCGGCCGTTGGTGGTGCCCGACAACGCGAGGATGGCCTCGCACATCCGGTCGGCCGTGGCCAGCGAGACGCGTCCTTCGCCGGTGGTGCCGTTCTTGCCGGCCAGGTAGTCGAGCTCCGGACCGACCCTGTAAGTCACGGCCTTGGTCGTCAGCCCCAACTCGGCGAAGAGCGGCCCGATGGAGCGCATGCGCTCGCCGACGGCGGCGTAGTCGCGCTCGATCGTGATGATCTTCGGCATGGTCTTGCCGGGTACGGGCTCGCATTCGCCGTGTTTCCAGTCGCGTACCCGGCCCCCGGGCTGGGCGAGCTCGTCGGGGGTGTCGTGGGTGAGTGGGACGGCCAGCACGTCGGTGCGTTTGCCCAGGTGATCGGCGGCCAGCTCCGAGAAGCGGTCGGCGAGGGTGAGGAAGGCGTCGTAGTCACTACGGGTCTGCCAGGGCGGGGCGATGGCCGGGTTGAAGGCGTGCACGAACGGGTGCATGTCGGTGCTCGACAGATCGTGCTTCTCGTACCAGGTGGCGGCCGGCAACACGACGTCGGAGAACAGCGCCGTGGAGGTCATGCGGAAGTCGATCGCGGTGAGCAGGTCGAGCTTGCCTTCGGTGGCCTCTTCGCGCCAGGTAACCTCGGCCGGGTGCAGCCCTTCCTGGTTACGGGTTTCGGCGTCGGTGCCGAGCAGGTGGCGCAGGAAATACTCGTTGCCCTTGCCGGAGGAGCCAAGCAGGTTGGCCCGCCACACGGTCAGCACGCGCGGGAAGTTGGCCGGGTCGCCCGGGTCCTCGGCGGCGAAGCGGAGATGTCCGGACTTCAGCTCGTTCACGACGTGCTCGGCCACCGGGATGTCGGCCCGGTCGGCCTCGTCGGCGAGGGTGAGCGGGTTGCGGTTGAACGTCGGGTGCGAGGGCAGCCAGCCGAGCCTTGCGGCCTGGGCGTTGCAGTCGGCGAACGACTTGCCGTCGAAGGCGCCGGAGCCGAGCGGGCTGGCGAGTTCACCCGCCCCGAACTGCTCGTAACGCCACTGGTCGGTGGCCAGGTACCAGAACGCGGTGCCGGCCATGTGCCGGGTCGGCCGCTGCCAGTCGAAGGCGAAGGCCAGGTGCTGGAAGCCGGTGATCGGGCGGACCTTCTCCTGGCCGACGTAGTGCGCCCAGCCGCCGCCGTTGACCCCCTGGCAGCCGGTCAGCGTGGTCAGCGTCAGGAAAGAGCGGTAGATCTGGTCGGAGTGGAACCAGTGGTTGGTGCCCGCCCCCATCGCGATCATCGAGCGGCCCTCGGTGCGCTCGGCGTTGCGGGCGAACTCGCGAGCGATCCTGGCGATCGTCGCGGCGGGCACCGAGGTGATCTCCTCCGCCCACGCGGGCGTGTACGGCTGGCTCGCGTCCAGGTACGACTCCGGCCACTCCCCCGGCAGGTCGCGGGCCACGCCGTACTGGCCCATGAGCAGGTCGAAGACTGTGGTGACGAGCTTGCCGGCCACTTCTGTGACCGGTACGCCACGGCGCATGACGGAGCCGCCCTCGGTGGCGCCCTCGTCGAAGCGCGGCAGGTCGACGGCGACCGCGCGCCCGGACCGGTCAAACAGGGTCAGCGCGGGGGTCGCGCCGTGCAGGTCGAGGTTCCAGCGGCCCTCGCCCTCCTGGCCCCAGCGGAAGCCCAGCGAGCCGTTCGGCACCTCCGCCTCGCCCGTCTGCTCGTCCAGGAAGACGGTCTTGAACTCGGCGTTCTCGCTCTCCTCTCCCAGGTCGGCGGCGGTCAGGAACCGGCGCGGCACGTATGCGTCGCCGCGCGGCTCCAGCGTCACGAGGAACGGCAGGTCGGTGTATTTCCGGACGTAGTCGGTGAAGTACGGGACCTTGCGGTCGCGGAAGAACTCGGTCAGTGTCACGTGCCCCATCGCCATGGCGAGGGCGCCGTCCGTGCCGGGGTGCGGGGCCAGCCAGTCGTCGGCGAACTTGACGTTGTCGGCGTAGTCCGGGCTGACCGCCACCACCTTGGTGCCCTGGTAGCGGGCCTCGGTCATGAAATGGGCGTCCGGGGTGCGGGTGACCGGGATGTTGGACCCCCACATGATCAGGTAGCGGGAGTTCCACCAGTCGGCCGCCTCGGGCACGTCCGTCTGGTCGCCCCACACCTGCGGGGAGGCGATCGGCAGGTCGGCGTACCAGTCGTAGAAGGACAGCAGCGTGCCGCCGATCATCGACAGGAACCGTGTCCCTGCCGCGAACGACGCCATCGACATGGCCGGGATCGGCGAGAAGCCCACCACCCGGTCGGGGCCGTACTGCTTGATCGTGTGCACGTGCGCGGCGGCCATCAGCTCGACGACCTCGTCCCAGTTGGAGCGGACGAAGCCGCCCTTGCCACGCGCCCGCTTATACGCCCGCGCCCGCTCCGGGTCGCCGGTCAGCTCCGCCCACGCCAGCACCGGATCCCCCAGCCTGGCCCTGGCCTCACGCCACATCTCCAGCAGCACCCCGCGCACGTACGGGTAGCGCACCCGCGACGGCGAGTAGGTGTACCAGGAGAACGACGCTCCCCGCGGGCAGCCGCGCGGCTCATACTCCGGCGACTCCGGCCCCACCGACGGATAGTCGGTCGCCTGGTGCTCCCACGTGATCAGACCGTCCTTGACGAACACCTGCCACGAGCACGACCCCGTGCAGTTCACCCCATGAGTCGAGCGCACCACCTTGTCGTGCGCCCACCGATCCCGGTAGAAGCGATCCCAGCCACTCGGATCGATCTGATGCAGGGTACGGCCGTCGGCCGACACCTCCGCCTTCGTGAAGAACTTCCGGGCGGCCAGCAGCGGCCCCATGCCGGGGATCGTGTCGATGCCAGGCCCGTCATTCGGTGTCTCGGTCATCGGCCCATCCTTGACGCAGGCGAAACAGGGAACATGCCGTCAAGGATCCGGTGCGGCGAGCCAGTTCCGGCAGGGACCAAAGTCCCTCATTCCAAGGTCCGATGACCATCCGGGCTGGCGGGGTGGTGCCGATCCAGCGGGACGGCGAACGGCTCCGCTGATGCGGCCGCGCCCCGGCGGCGGCCGGCCCCGCGGACTGGTCATATCCGGCCGAGAATCCCCGCTACCGGGCATCGACGCAGGGCCAGCGGCTTCCGAGAAGACCGTGAAACCCCGGCAACCCAAGTCCCACTCAACGTGGGAGCAGGTGGCCCCTTTCCGTGGCCACCGTGCGATAGCACCCCGACTTCTGCGGCGCCGAGGTCTGGTTCCACGACGCACAATTCGGCGGGGGCAAGGTGTGGTTCCACCAGGCGCGGTTCCTGAACGGCAAGGCCTATTTCGGCACAGCGCTATTCAACGGCAGCGAAGTCACCTTCGAAGGCGCACGGTTCGAAGGCGGCGAGGTAGATCTGCGAGCCGCCTCCGGCGTGGATCCTGCCTCGTTCGGACTGCCCACCGCCGCTCCTGGTCTACTTCTGCCGCCTCAGGAACAAGTAACTGCTCACCGGGATCCGGATCAGCAGAGCGCGCGATGTTGAGGTCGAGCAGGATCCATGCAGGATTGAACGGGTAGGCGCGGACACCAGATCTCCAGAACGCGTTCGATCTGATCGACGAGGCGGACGGTGAGGCGGGAGTTGCCGCTGGTAATGCGGGTGATGGCGGCGATGGCTTCGGCGGTGGCGTAGTCGTCGGCGTCGGCCGCTGGGGGTCCGGGGGACGTCCATGACGATGACCTCGGTGGACTGACAGCACCTCGCATAGCTCAGAGGGGAAGGCCACGATCAGAGCGGTCCGAGGAGGTCATCCGGATCGGCGTCGAGGTCCAGCGTTGACAGGACGCCCAGGAGTTCGCGCTCCTCGTACCGGAAATGGGACTCCATGATCGCGGAGATGCCGTCCAGGTGCATGGCCAGCTCGCTCGGCGTGGCGTCCCAGGTGATCGCGCGGTCCAACCGCCCGAGCAGCATCGCGATCATCTCGTGGTCCTGCTGGAGCTTGGCGATCGTGGGCCGCAGCGACGGATGGCGCGCGGACAGTTTGGGAAAGAGCCCGACGTCCTCGCGCACGTGATGCCCGTCGAGGGCGGCACAGAATCCCTTGCAGTACAGCAGGAGGTCTGCCCGTGCCGAGGCGGTGTCCCCGGCTTCCAGGGATTCGCGCGCGAGGCGCAGTGCTCGATGCAGGCGTTGATGCGCCGCCTGCAGTTCAAGGTTCCAGGCTATGAGCCTGTTCTTCTCGCTCTCACCCACAGGTGGGGAACGGGGAAAGGATCATCATGACCACCTTCCGGATCCGACGCCTCCGTGCCTGACGCAGTCCGCCACCGACACGCGACGCTGCCTGGAACTCTAAACCGACGGCCCCCAGACGATCAACTCAGGCCGGCCGTCCCACCAGGACCCCGGCGTTCTTGAGTTCTGATGCGGTATGGCGCGGTTGAGGGTTTCGGCAGGTGGGATACGAAAGAGCGCGACTTCTGGTGATCTTTCAGGTCTCGAATCCGAAGATCGCCGCAGGAGTCGCGCTCGTGTCCCCATCTTCCCTGACCAGCCCCGCTCTCGTCCCGTGCCTTGACCAGCTCGCCGATCTGGCGTTGCGGGAAGCGGAACTGGCCGCCGACCCGGCTGTGGTGGAATCGGCGCTGATGCGCCGGTTGGCGACGGTGCCGGATCAGCGCTCGACCTGCGGGCTGCGCCACCCGCTGGTGGTCATCTTGACCTTGACCGCATGCGCCACGCTGGTGGTCGGCAGCGATAGAATCGCGGCGATCAGCGGCTATGTCGCCGACGTGGTCCGCCGCGAAGCCCCTGTGCCGCAGGTCCCCGCTACTCCCGGGCCCGCCGAGCGGGAGCAACGCCGTACCGAGCAGCGGCAGCACACCCATCCCGCCCCGCCCGCGCTGTTGCCCGGCGCCGCTGTGGACGGCAAGGCATGCCGCGGCGCCCGCACTGCCGACGGCGGAAGGGTCTTCCTGGTCGGGGCGATCAGCCACGAGCACGGCGTGGTGCTGGGGCAGTGCCAGGTCGCCGGCAAGCCTGGCGAAGGGCCTGCCGCCCGCGCCCTGCTCGCGCAGTTGGAGGTGGCCGGGATGGTGCTGACCCTGGACGCCCTGCACACCACCAAGGCCACCGCCCGGTTGATCACCAAACAGTTGGGCGCCTACTACGTGCTCATCTTGACGGGGAACCAGCCGCTGGCCCGCGCCGCCGTACAGACTCTGCTGACCGGCCCGGACACCGAGTGGATCGCCACTACCGCCATTGATGACGATCACGGGCATGGCCGCACCGAACGCCGCGCCATCCGCACCGCCGCGGCCGATGACGACCTGATCCCCGGTGCCCGGCAGGCCTTCCGGCTACGCCGCGACGTCGGCGACTTGGATGGCTGCTGGACCAGCAAGGAGATCGTGTACGGCATCACGAGCTTGCCCGCCGAGTTGGCCGGTCCCGCGCACCTCACCATTACGAGAGAGCACATTGGACAGTGGAAAATCGGCTCCACTGGGTCCGCGATGTGACCTTCCGGGAGGACTCTTCGCAGGTCAGGACCGGTACGCTGCCCAGAGCCCTGGCCAGCTTCCGGAATCTAGCGATCAGCACCATGCGTCTGGCCGACCGCGCCAACATCGCCCACGCCCGCCGCGACCTCCTCGACCGCACTGACACCTTCGCCGTCTACAACATCTGATCAACATGCTGGAACGAGACATAGCGAATCAACGCTGGGCCCTGCCAGGTCAGGGCCTGGCTCGAGGAGGGCTGGGCCTACTCGCCCAGGCGGCAACAGGTGATCATGGCGAGTGATCATCCGTCACGGCGGGGATGGGTTCTGGTGGATTCGGAAGCAGTGATTCCCATCCGAGTGGTTATCCACGGTAATCATCGGAAGTGGGCAGGGTGTCACTGCTGGAACGGGCGGAAATTCCGGTGATCGGCTCTGGGGGCGGGAAGAGGCGCAGAAAGCGTTCCGCGGTGGCCTGCGGCCCGGTCAGCATGAGGTCACCCGTGGTGAGGAAGTCGTCGAGGGTGCGGGCGCGGCCGAGCAGGGCGACCAGGACCTGCGGGCTGGTCTCGATGAGCAGGTCTGCCTGTGCCGGGCTGAAGTCGACGCGGGCTAGGTGGAGGCGATCGCGGTCTATCCGTAGCAGGAAATGGTGCTCGCCGAGCTGCAGACCGATGGTGAGGTCGAGCGCTTCGCCGGCAGCAGGCGCGAACAGGGCCTTCAGTGACAAGGCCGCGGAGTCGGCACTGAGCGGGACGTGGTGTGGCAGCGCGGGAGAGCGGCTGCTCCATCGGGCGAGGTTGGTGACGATGGGCTCCAGCTCGGCGCCCCAACCGGTCAGTTCGTAGATCCAGGAACCGGCGGGCGGGGAGAGCTTGCGGCGTTGCACGATGCCAGCCTCCCCGAACTCGCGCAGACGCTGGGTCAAGATGTCCGCGCTGATCCCCGGCAGCCCGGCGCGCAGGTCGGTGAAACGTTTGGGTCCGAGGATCAGCTCCCGCACAACCAGAAGCGCCCAGCGCTCTCCCACGAGTTCGAGAGCGTGTGCGATCGCGCATCCGTCGCCGTAACTCCGCTTGCCGACCATGTCCCCACCCTACCAGGTATAGTCCGTCAATCCATCTTTGTAGTTGTTTTTTCCAACTAGAGAGTTGTAGTGTCCGACCATGCAATGGCTCCGAGAGAGGCTTGACATGGACGAGCACAACCAGGACAAGAGGCCTCCCGCCCTCGCCGCGTTCCTACGCGTCTACGGCGTGATGTCACTCGCGATCTTCGTGCCGCTCTTCATCGGGTTCATCGTGCAGACACCTCTGCTGGCGGAGGCCGGCGGCCCACTGAACTGGACGATCTGGAACGACATCAGCTCCGGCCACGAGCACGCCCACGTACCGCCCATGCTGTTCACGATCTACATCGTGTGGGGCGTGTTCCTCCTGGCGGCGGCTCGCAACCCGCTCGCCCACAGGTCGTTCCTGTCCTTCACGATGTGGGCCAACCTGGCCCACGCCCTCCTCATGGTCGCGCAGGCGGCCACGGACCTGGACCGCTACTGGAGCAAGTTCCTGACCGACATCCCGTTCATCCTGATCCTGGCCCTCGGCATCTTCTTCCTCATGCCCTCCGAGAGGGTCACGGCCGAGCGATAACCCCGCTTGGGGGGTTCTCGCCCAGGCCAATCGACAAATCCGTGCTCGGCCGGGCACGCTCGCTACTGATCAGCTGGCTGACTGGCTTCTCGGTGGTGGTGAGGGGTGTGGTGCGGCATGCTGGAACAGGACATAGCGAATCAACGCCGGGGCCCTGGTCGTCCCACAACGTCGGTGTTCGCTTTCACCTTCACCGCCGCCGCCCAGGTCCCGGCCGTGGTCACCCTCGCGTTGCTGGGCGGCTTCGGCTTCGCCACCGTGGCCCGCTGCAGACCCGGGTGCTCGACACCGCCAAGGCCGCCCCCACCCTGGCCTCCACCGCCAACGTCGCCGCCTTCAACCTGGGCAACGCGATCGCCGCCTGCCTGGGCGGGCTGGCCATCGACGCCGGACTCGGTTACACCGCGCCCAACTGGGTCGGAGCGCTGATGACCACCGGCGGGCTGGGCCTGGCACTGCTGTCCGGACGGCTGGACCGCCGCACGACGGTCCAGCCACCGGCCCGCCTGCCCGTGACCGCGGACGCCCGCCGGGCGGCATGACCGGCGTCCAGTCTTCTCATCTGGCTGTCGCGACGGTTATCGCGCTGCTCACCGCAGACTGTCGGGGGGCTCTCAACTGCGGCTGGGACAAAGACCTCAGGCACTGGACCGTGGCGATCGTGTTCGCCGGAATGCGCACTGTGCCAGAGGCGGCAATGGCGACCGGAACCTGGATTCCCGAGCGGCGGCATCCTCGTGCCGGAGCCCCGGCGCGCAGCGGACACCCCTGCGCCGAGGAAGGGGTCGGCCCCGGGGGGTGCTGGTGGGTGATCAGCCGAATGTGGGAGCTGGGGCCGTGGCGTTGAGCGCCGTCACGATCGTCTCCTCCTCGTACCTGAGGTGGGACTCCAGCTGGTTCGCCAGCCGCTCCAGGTCGGCGCGCAGCTGCACGGGGTCGGTTTCACCAGGTACGAAGCTGTCGACGAGCTGCTGGATGTCGTCCTGCATCCGCGCCACCACCTTGTGCTCCTCGCCGAGCTGTGCCAGCGCCGGAGCGAGTGCGGGGAACTGCTTGGCCAGCATCGGGAACATGGCCATGTCCTCGCCGCCGTGATGCTTCCTCAGCGCCCCGCAGAAGTTCAGGCAGTGGGTGCGCATCTGCTGGGCGAGGTCCGGCGGCGTCCGCTCGATCGTGTCCACGCCGCCCTCGATCGCCTGGTCCGCCTGGGCGCGGAGCGTCTCGAGCTCCTTGCGCAACCAGTCGTGCACCTCGATGATCCAGTCGCCCATGCCCTTGACCCGCTCCTCGCCGGGCTTGGGGCCGATCCGGTGCAGTACGACGACCGGGATCTCCCGGGTCGTCTTGGCCTGGTGGTCGGCGTACCCCGGCGCCTCGGCGATCACGCGGTCGAAGAGCTTGTCACGCTCCTGGGTCGGCGGGATGGCGGCGATTGCCTGATAGGTGTCGCTACCCGTCTCGACTGTCACGATCGGGTTCTTGCGGATGTTGTGGTACCACGCGGGGTGCTTGTCGGCGCCATTCGAGGACGCGACGACGATTCCTTTTCCGTCGAATTCGAGATACCCCAGGATGCTCTCCCGTAGCAGGCCGCTCTTGGCTCCGACGGTCGTCAGCACGGCCAATGTCCAGCCCTCGAACATGCCGCTCATCTTCCCGTTGTTCGCCCGAAACTCGGCGATGACCTGGCGCTGGAACTCATTGACGTCGAAGCCCGCCCAGGTCTCGGCCTGTTCCTTGCTCATGCACTGCCTTTCCGTGTCGATTGATCGCGAAGGAGGGCCACGCCACCGGAAATCGACACAGAAATACCCCGCACGCCTACGCAGTGAAGATGGGCGCAGCAATCCCAGGACAGGGGTTGACAAGCTGCGAGAGACGGAACGTGCCGATCTCTGCAAGGGCTGAGTAGCCGCTACCTCCATGCGTAGGCCCATACGGGGCTCGGTGAGACCGTAACACCGTTCCCGCTGATCGAGCAACGTCACCTTGGCGGGTGCAATTGGGAGCCGGTGGACCGGAGTTGGGCCCGATCTCGAGTCAGCCCTAGAGATCACCCGATGGGCCGGAGGCTGCGGATCCAAATGAGAGAACCACGGCTATGCGCGACCCCTTGGAGGCCACCGGCCGCGTCGATGTTGGCGATTCCCCGCCCGGCGTCGCCTGGGGCGGCGGTAGCGGAGCGCGTGCGCGGCTACGAGGAGACCGCCGCCGGCGCGTGGAGGACTTCGCCGCCACCCTATGCTCCTGTCACCGCGTGGTTCTTCCGTGTGCCCAGCCATGTCTCAGGCCGAAAGGACTCTTCTGTTGTTGACCATCACCCGCATTCCCGCTTCCCCGGAGGAGCCGGACGCCGTACGCGCACAGATGCGTCAGGTCTTCTCCGACCCGCTCGTCCTCGACGGCGACGCCGACCTGCGCTCGGTCCTGCCGGACACCGGCAGCGTCCCCGGAACCTGGGTCACCGCCGGCCGCGCCTCTGCCGAAGAAGGCGTGACCGTTTACGTCCACCACGGCGGCTACTCCTTCAGCAACCCGCCGATGGAGCGCATCATGGCCTACCGCCTGTCCAAGGCCACCTGCCGACCAGCCTTCGCCGTGGACTACCGGCTCGCGCCCGCGCAATGACCATGGTCTCGTGCTCGCAGGAGGCCACCAGCTGGCGGCGCGCCTTGTCATCGTCGACAGCCCCTGCGTGCTCAACCATGCGGGCTGCCTGCTCGCACAGGTCAGCGGCCCGCGACAGCGATCGTGGCGATCGGGTTGCCGGACGGGCTGTTTGCGGGGGCTCGCTACGAGGCTGGGTGTCGGGAGGCCGCCGGGCAGAAGCGCGCCTCGAAGAGCTTGGTGAAGGTCTTCAGGTGGTCGTTCCAGTCGCCGTTCATGTTGCTCACCAGTGTGTGGGCGCCCTGCCGGTCGCCCATCGCGTACGTCACTGAGCCTTGGATGTACCCGCCGCCGCCCCAGAGCGTGACCCCGCACGAGAGCTTCTGCGAGTAGACGCCGAGGCCGTACCTGGTGTTCGGGACCCAGTCCGCGCCCTCTGTCGAGACGGTGGTGAACATCTCCTTCTGCAGGGCGGGCGGGAGGAGACGGCCGCGCAGCAGGGCCCGCAGGAACCGGTTCAGGTCCGTGGTCGTCGACACCATGCCCCGGCTGCGCCCGCCCAGCTGAGGTCCGCGTTGGTCACATCATGGATCTCCGTGGGACGGCCGGCCTGGTCGAACTTTGAGTAGCGCCCAGCGGCTACCTGGCCGACCGCGCCCAGCAGACCGCCGGGCAGCGCGCCCGCCGCCGCAGTTCAGGCCACGGAGCCACCAGCCGACGGGCGGCCGGCCGAGTCCGAGCGCGGTTTCGTGGAGCAGTTCGCGACGCTGCTGGTCGGGACCGGCCTTCCCCGGATGCCCGCTCGCGTGTTCGTCTGCCTGCTCACCTCCGACTCCGGGGGCCTGACGTCCGCCGAGCTCGTACGCCAGCTACAGGTCGGCCCAGCGTCGGTGTCCAAGGCCATCGGCTACCTCGAGGCTATCGAACTGGTCAGGCGCACACAGGATTGCGGCCGCCGCGAGCGGTACGTCATCGACGGCGACGTCTGGCTCCGGGCGTTCAAAGCCGACACCGGGGCACACGCCGAGGTCGCGGCGGCCGCGCGGTACGGGATCGAGATCTTCGGCGCCGGCACGCCCGCCGGCACCCGGCTGGGCCAGATGGCTCAGTTCTTCGCCTGGATCAGCGAGCAGATGAACGACAGCGGCCTCACCGACGCCGTCGTGCACGACGCGGTGACAGTACTGGCCGCGCTGGTGTACGCCGCTCGGCCACTCACCGTGGACGAACTCGCCACGGCACTGGACTGGCCCATCCAGCGAGTGGCCGACGCCCTGGACGCGATCAGCCGTCGTCCGATCCTGTCCGACCCGCTCACCGTGGAGCAGGTCGGGCGCGGCGCGTACGCTATCACCCCGAGGCCCGACCGCCTGAACCCCGCGCAACGCGACGCATTGATCGTCAGTCCGTGCTCGGCCCGAGGGACTCGAAAATGACGAAGCCGGATAGACGTCGCAACCGCGATCCCTCCAGCCCCACCCACGCGCCTGCCGGACAGCATCGCAGTTCCGAGACTGACACGTTCCCAGAAGTACGCTCCCGATGTGACTTCCGAGAATCCGGCTCCGGCCGGGTCACAACCCCCGCCAGCAACTTCCGAGAACGCGGGCAGTGATCAGCCGAAGCGGCGCGGTGCCCGCCCCACCCCACTGCTCGCCACCTACGAACACCTGCTCGCCGACTACGCCGCCGCACTGCAGCAGGTACCGCTGGCGGCCGACACCCGTCGCACCTACGTCTCCCGGGTGCCAGTATCTGGCCTGCCCCGGCCACCCTGCGTAAACGCCTGCTGAAGGTCCCGGCCCGGGCCGTTCGGCGCGAGTTAAATAGGCGAGCCCACCAGTACAGGACCCCGGCCCGCCGGGCGAATGCCACCGTCGCCCCCACCACGCCACCGGCACCGAGCCCGCTCAGCCCCCGGCCGGTCAGATAGATTCCGGCGTCAGGGGCGAGCGCGTTCAGCAGCACACCGATGATCATGAAGATGATGGCCGTCATGCCCCCTGTCAACGCCCTCATCGATCCCGCCAGAGCGTAGGAAGCTGGACCGCTGTGCCCAGGCGCGCGGAACAACCCGCGCACGGACCTTGCCATGCCGAAAAAAGGGACTTTGGTCCCTATTTCGGCGGGTTCGGGGACGGCAGGATGCTGGGGTGATTTCCCAGCACGGTGAGCGGCTCGACGGGATGAGTGCGCGGCATCTCCAGGAACTACCCGAGGCCGAGGCCATGCGCCTGCTGGCCGGTGTGCCGTTCGGCCGGATCGTGTTCACCCGCCATGCGCTGCCCGCGGTGCGGCCGGTCAACCACCTCGTCGTGGACGGGCAGATCATCATCCGCTCCAATCCCGGCACGATCCTCAGCACCCACGTGGCGCCGTCGGAAACCGTGGTGGCTTTCGAGGCCGACGAGCTGGACGGACACGAGCGCCTGGGCTGGAGCGTGATCGTCACTGGGGTAGCCCGGCTCGTGACCGATCCGCGGGAGACCGCCCGGCTCAAGGCCATGCTCCTCCCGTGGGTGGCGGGCGATATGGATCAGGTGATTCGTATCCAGCCCGAGATCGTCACCGGGTTCATGCTGGTTCCCGCCGCTGCGGTACCTGGCGCGACCTCGGGGTAGCCGCGTAGGGCGCGAAGCCGACGCCGCCGCCACGCCAGCCCATGAGCCGTTCTGCGGGAATGATGGGACTTTCGTCCCTACTGCGGAAGGGGCGCAAGCGGGAATGTTGAGAGGTATGCAGCTCGACTCGTCAGGACTTCCCATCCGCGTCAGAGCTAATGAACCAGTCCCGGTCCGAAACACCTATCAGCCGCGGGTAGTTTGATCACCCGTTGGAAGAGGTTGGAGCAGGTGGCAGGACCACAGCAGGACCCCAAGCAGTCCC